>NZ_OUMZ01000007.1:320203-640407 GCF_900327775.1 Roseovarius sp. EL26 | reverse complement strand
GATGCCTCTGCACCAAACTGGCCCGACCGCGACCGGTTCATCCTGTCAGCGGGTCACGGCTCCATGCTACTCTATTCCCTACTGCACCTGACCGGCTATGAGGACATGACCCTTGAGCAGGTCAAAAACTTCCGCCAATGGGGCGCCATCACCGCAGGTCACCCAGAATATGGCCACGCAACAGGCATTGAGACCACCACCGGCCCATTGGGTCAGGGGATTTCAAACGCCGTTGGTTTCGCCATGGCCGAAGAAATCCTGCGTGCGCGTTACAGCCGCAAACTGCAAGATCACTACACATACGTGATCGCCGGCGACGGCTGCCTGATGGAAGGCGTCAGCCAAGAGGCCATCACCCTCGCTGGCCGCCACGCTTTGGGTAAATTGGTCGTGTTCTGGGATAACAACAACATCACCATTGATGGCACTGTTGATCTGGCTGACCGCACCGATCAGGTCAAACGCTTCAAAGCGTCCGGCTGGCACGTTCAGGAAATCGACGGCCACGACCCCGAAGCCATCGACGCCGCCATCACGGCCGCCAAAAAGGCGAACAAACCATCCATGATCGCCTGCAAAACCCACATCGCTTTGGGTCACGCCGCTCAGGATACCTCCAAAGGTCACGGCGCACTGACTGATGATGCCCAGCTTAAAGCCGCAAAAGCCGCATACGGCTGGACCGGCGGACCGTTTGAGGTGCCCGCAGATGTGAAATCCGCATGGGAAGCCATCGGCAGCCGCGGCGCGACAGAGCGTCAGGCATGGGAAACCCGCCTGTCAGAGAAATCTGAGCGTCGTCAGGCTGAATTCACCCGCATCTTTGCAGGCGATGTCCCTGCCCGCCTTGCCCCGCAGATCCGCGCGTTCAAACGCCGCATCGCCGATGAAGCCCCCAAGGTTGCCACGCGTAAGTCCAGTGAAATGGCGCTGGATGTGATCAACCCGATCTTGTCCGAAACCGTTGGCGGCTCGGCTGATCTCTCGGGCTCGAATAATACCAAATCCGGCGACATGACCGTGTTTGACACCGACAACCGCAAAGGCCGCTATGTCCACTGGGGCATTCGTGAACACGGCATGGCCGCGGCAATGAATGGCATGGCGCTGCACGGCGGCATCCGCCCTTACGGCGGCACGTTCATGTGCTTTACCGACTACGCCCGCCCCTCCATGCGTCTGGCGGCCCTGATGCGGGTGCCAACCGTGTTTGTCATGACACATGACAGCATCGGCCTCGGCGAAGATGGCCCAACCCACCAGCCGGTCGAACATCTGGCAATCTCGCGCGCCACGCCAAACACATGGGTCTTCCGCCCCTGTGACACCGTGGAAACAGCCGAGGCATGGGAACTGGCCTTCACCACCAAAGAAACCCCATCAGTTCTCTCGCTGACCCGTCAAGGCCTGCCCACCCTGCGCACCGACTACAAGGCGCGCAACCTGACAGAGCAAGGCGCTTATGTGCTGGCGGATTCCGAGGGCAAACGTCAGGCTATCCTGATCGCCACCGGGTCCGAGGTTGAGATTGCGATGAAAGCCCGCGACCTGCTGCAAGCCGAAGGCATCGGCACACGGGTTGTCTCTATGCCATGTATGGAGCTGTTCGCCGCACAGGACGAATCTTACCGCCGCAAAGTTCTGCCCGCCGGCCCGGTCCGTGTCGGGATTGAGGCTGCCATGCGCGACGGCGGCTGGGATCGTTGGCTCTTGGGTGAACGCGGCCGCGAAGCCAAAGCTGCCTTTATCGGCATGTCGGGCTTCGGCGCCTCCGCCCCCGCGGGCGAGCTGTACCAACAGTTCGGCATCACGGCCGAGGCCACAGTGACAAAAGTCAAAGAAATGCTCAGCTAAGTCATTTTGACCAGCTGAATTCTACATCAGGGCGGCCTTAGGGTCGCCCTGTCCTTTTGGGCCGCATACCTCTCGTTTTGTTGAGCGGTCGTGACCATTCCTCTCTCTCGCAGCTCTGGCAATTGCCCCCAATCCCAATACGGTCGCGCCAGATTTACCTATATGAGAGAAAGACCAGATGATGCGCACCCAACTCCTGACAGCAGGCCTTGTCCTGATGACCTCCGCCACCTCTCTTCTGGCTGGTGATTTCGCTTCCAAGGCTGATATCACCGCCGCGATGAGCGATCACACCTATCTGGGCGGTATGCTGACCGGCACCTTCTCAGAATACTATGCGGCTGACGGCAGTATCAAAGGCGACGGCTACGGCGGCAAATGGAAAGCCACCGATCACGGCATGTGCTTTCAATACGGCACTGATCCCGAAAACTGCTGGGATCTGAAAATCAGCGGCAACGCTGTGACCCTCTATAAAGACGGCGCTGTCGATGGCTCTGGCGTCGTGGTCAGCGGCAATCCGAATAATTACTGAGCGACTAGCCGGGTAGAAATAAAACGTTGCTCTGCCCGGCACCGCCCGGCCTCGCCTCAAATACGCCAACGCTGATGCCGCAATCCAGCCAACGCCACCGTATCCCTACGCCCAAGCAACCGAAAGGCTCTGGATATACAGCAACGGCCGACCCAACATCGGCATTGGCGGCATAACACCCGCCGTGAAACTAAAAATAGCCGCGTGAATTCTACGGCTGAGCCCCATTAAAAACGGGGGGTTACCCCGTTCAAGGCTGTTAAGCTCTATTCCGTTTATATTTGCAGCCTGATTTAAGATATCGATCTGATCATTAGTCAGCGTATCTGACATAAACCCTCAGCCACTTTTGTGATGGAGTTGCTCTCACTCGCGCTCATAGCTACCTGTCCAGTTGTATTATTGTAATTGTTCTTGAGGTGTATCTACCCCATGCATTCCTTGAATACTTCGGTCTCTTCAACTTGTTGCATGCTTAAATACGGAAGATCGTTTTCCACGAAGCATCGTATCCTTGGTGATTCAAAATCAGGCCCATTTCGCCCTTTGTATTCTGCAATAAGATCGCCCCTGGGTAGAGTGCCAACTGGGTCAACAAAAAACATGAGGTATACCAGATATGCTTGTGCCCTAGCATTATCTTCAAAGCTATGGTGATACTCAAATAACTGTAGTATAAGTCTGTTTTTAAAATATTGGTAATCTTGACTATCAAGAGTACCTTCGCGACTTTCGATCAAAGCCTCTATAAGTTTGAATGTCGTATAATATCTGATAGCAAGATCGGCCTCATTCGCGACCCCTATCATTATTATTACATCAGCGCCTCGATCTTTACCTGTTATGATGCTTTCCGTGAGTCGCATTGTCACCCGGTATGCGCTGCAAAATCCCTCATCTTGCCACGCATTACAATCATTTATATCTGTTTCATCAGCCGCGTTAGCAACTTCGGATAAACCTAATATCAAAGAAAGTGATAACGCGGCTATTCCTGCGATGACCGTTTTTGAAACTGGTTTCATTTCTGTCCCGTCATTTGCAAAACGCTCACCATAGATAGCTTATGAGTTAGGATATGTATTTAAATCGTACTTTTTACTTATACTAAACCACTACCGACTGGCGTCGATAGGATTTTTGATATGCCGTTCCAGATACTGAAGTACGACGTTCTCAGTGATAGCACCGTTGGCGATCGAGAAATACCCTCGGCCCCAAAAGTGACGGCCCCAGAAATAACGCGTTACTCTGCCCGGCACCGCCGGGTCTCGCTTCAAATGCGCCAACGCTGGTGCCGCAATCCAGCCAACGCCACCGTATCCCTGCGCCCATCCCCGTGGGAATGGGATGGGCGCGCAAGACATATCGCCCACGTTACCCTATCATTCTGAAAATCCCGATAACGTATTCCCGTAGGGTGGGTGCGAACCCACCATTCCCCGGCCCAAACCCACAAACCCGAATTTGCGTACATAACCCACGTACAACCTGTACAGGCTGTACGCAAATTTGGTTCAATGTGCCGCCTTTTTCCCGCTCACCGCGCTCCACATCGGCACGATCACTTTTGTCACCACCGGGATCAGGGCAAAGCCAATCGCCAGCCCCAGCACGCCATCCATGGCCGCCTTGGCGAACCACTCGGTGAACCCCGTATAAGCTGCGGGCACCATGTGCCCAACCGCAGCGGCCCAGTCGTGAATGTGGTGCCCCAGCCAGCCATAGCCCATGACCTCAAGACTATGCACAATGATTGATCCGCCGACCCACAGCATTGCAGCCGTTCCAACAATCATAAGCAATTTCAAAAACTTGGGCATCACTCTTACAATGCCACGCCCCAAGGATTTGGTCAGGCCAAGTCGACCATTATTGGCCAGATACAACCCGACGTCATCGGCCTTCACGATCAGCGCGACTGATCCATAGACGATCACCGTGATCCCGATGGCCACCGCCGCCAGCACTGCAGTTTGCATCCAGATGTTGGTGGGTGGAATGGCTGAAAGCGTGATCGTCATGATCTCAGCTGACAAAATAAAGTCGGTTTTAATCGCACCTTTGGCTTTTTCCTCTTCCAAATGCGCGAGGTCGACTGTCTTATCCGATTGTTTTTCCTCATGTTTTTCGTGTGGAAAAAGCACATGCGCGATCTTTTCTGCCCCCTCAAAACACAGGTACGCCCCGCCCAAAAGCAGTAGTGGCGCAATCATCCAAGGGGCAAATTCTGACAGTAAAAGTGCAGCAGGTAAGAGGAATAAGAGCTTGTTTTTAAAAGATCCTTTGGTGATACGCCAAACAATCGGCAACTCTCGTTTCGGCGCAAATCCTTGCACATATTTCGGCGTCACCGCGGCATCATCAATCACCGCCCCAGCCGCCTTAGACCCCGCCTTCAAAGCCTGCGCCGCCACATCATCCACCGACGCCGCCGCCACCTTGGCAATCCCAGCCACATCATCCAACAAAGCCAGCAATCCGCTCATGGCTGTATCCTTAGTCCACTCATACGTTGCCTTAATGTGAAGCCTGAACGCACGGGGTGCAAGCGGTTCAACGGGGCACCATTGTCACAAACGGCATCATTTGTGATCAAAGTTATCGCTACCACTCAGAAAAATGGGCGTTTTACGCTTTCACCTAACCTGCAGCCCTTTTATACCGCAGCCAAACCGCCCGTTCAGGAGAAGACGCATATGACCATCAAAGTTGGCATCAACGGCTTTGGCCGCATCGGCCGCTGCACCCTCGCCCATATTGCAACCAGCGCCCGCGACGATATCGAAGTCGTCAAGGTCAACGCGACAGGCCCGCTTGAGACCGCAGCGCATCTGATTAAATATGACAGCGTCCATGGCCGTTTTCCAAACGAGATCACATTGGGCAAAGGCTCCATGGATTTGGGCAAAGGCCCGATGCAAATGTATTCTACCTACAACATGGATGAACTGGACTGGTCTGGCGTTGATGTGGTTTTGGAATGCACCGGCCAGTTCAACGATGGTGAAAAAGCCAAGAAACATCTGGAACGTGGCGCCAAAAAGGTATTGCTTTCTGCCCCCGGTAAAAACGTTGACCGTACCGTTGTGTTTGGCGTCAACGACAACGAAATGCTCGCCGGTGAGACCATGATCTCAAATGGGTCCTGCACCACCAACTGTTTGGCTCCAGTCGCCAAGGTCCTGCACGAAGGGATCGGCATTGAATCCGGCATCATGACTACAATCCACGCCTACACCGGCGACCAACCCACGCTGGACCGTCGCCACAAAGACCTGTACCGCGCGCGCGCTGCCGCAATGTCGATGATCCCAACCTCCACCGGTGCTGCCAAAGCTTTGGGTGAGGTTATGCCGGCGCTCAAAGGTAAGCTAGACGGCTCTGCCATTCGCGTTCCAACCGCCAATGTCTCTGCGGTTGACCTGACATTTGTTGCACAAAAAGACGTGACTGAAGCAGAAGTGAACACACTTGTTGCCGAAGCCGCAGCGGGCCCGCTCAAAGGTGTACTGGGCTACGATCCAGAGCCCAAAGTCAGCATCGACTTCAACCACACCGAAGAAAGTTCTGTCTTTGCGCCAGAGCAAACCAAAGTCATTGGCGGCCGTTTAGTGCGCATTCTGGCGTGGTATGATAATGAGTGGGGCTTCTCATGCCGGATGGCCGATGTGGCCGTCGCAATGGGAAAACTTGGTTAATAATCAAATTCTTGCACTTCAAGGTCCCGTCGGGCATACCCGATGGGACCTTTTCTTTTGGATAGTCCAAATGACCAACCACGTCGCCGTTGCTCTGATAAGCATTATCGTTATCGCTCTTGGCATTGATGCCATCGTGTTCGATTGGGCAAATACCGTTTTTCTCGGCAGTAAATTTATTGATCTGGTGGAATGGCTCGCCTTCTGGCGTTGATGCGGTTTAGATAAATCGCTCAATTAGCGCATCTTTGACCGGCGGCGTGACAAACTTGGAGATATCACCGCCAAGACGCGCGATTTCTTTGACTAATTTAGATGCAATCGCCTGATGTCCCGCGTCTGCCATCAAAAACACTGTCTCAACACTGCTATCCAGAACCCGGTTCATACCAACCATCTGGAACTCATATTCGAAATCAGCCACCGCCCGCAGGCCGCGAATGATCAAACCTGCATCTACATCGCGCGCGCAATCAATCAAAAGATTTTCAAACGGATGTGCGATAATTTCAGTGCCAGTCTGCACGCTGAGTTTAGCGCATTCTTCTTCGATCATCGCCACTCGTTCTTCGAGCGTAAAAAGCGGCCCCTTGTCACGATTGATCGCCACGCCGATAACCAGACGGTCCACCAAGGCAGAAGCTCGCCGTATGATATCTACATGCCCCAATGTAATCGGGTCAAAAGTACCAGGATAAAGGCCAATGCGCATTTTCTGTCTCCGTCTCACTTGCCGCTGACGCAACTATATTGCGCCACCAATTGCAAGACTTAGAACAGGCTGAGCGGATAATTTCGAGCCACTAGTGACCCATAATCATCCCTTGCAGAGCGTCTTTCTCCATCGCCAGTTCCTGCATGCGAGCTTTGACCACATCACCTATAGTGACAATACCAATCAGCTTACCATCTTCCACCACTGGCATGTGACGAAACCGGCCATCTGTCATTTTCTTCAAAACAACATCAGATGTATCCTGCCGGGTGCAGCAAACAGGATTGTGCGTCATCATCTGATCGACAGTTTCATTAAGGGTACTGGCCCCTCTGACCCCTAAAGAGCGGACGATATCGCGCTCTGACAGGATACCATCAGGCGTGTCACCACTGCTGGAAACCATCAACACACCAATGCGCCGTTCTGCAAGAATTTGCGCCGCTTCCGAAACCTTAGTCGCGGGCTTGACTGTAATGACCGCATTGTCGCCCTTTGTTCCAAGGATTTGTTGTACAAGCATGCGAGCCACCCCTTTGCGCAATTATATTTCTTAACAACAGGTTCCGGTATCATTGGGGCTCTGTCAAGTCTGAGCCTCCAACCGGGCCACCTCTTGCCGCATCCCATCGACCAGAGCAGAGGCAAATCGGTTTTGGCGTTCCAATCGCCTGTCATCTGCATGACGCACCAAATAGAAACTGCGTGTGATACTCACCTGCTCGGTCAAGATCTTCTTTAGTCCATCAAACCATGGCATTGCAAAATCATGCACTACCCCCAAACCGCACCCTTGCCTGACCCAATTGATTTGGACCGCAACAGAGTTTGACGCCAGATGCACACGTTCCAACCCAGTTGCACTGAGATAATCCAGCTCTTTGTCGAAAATCATGTCCTGAATATAGCCAATAATCCGGTGACCCTTGAGGTCTTCCAACGTCTTTATTGGGGGGTGCTGATTCAAATACTCCTCAGATGCGGCGAGATGTAACTTGTAATCCGCCACCCGCTGCACCGTTAACCTTCGTCCAGCAGTTGGTGGGCTGACAGCAACAACCATGTCCGCCTCGCGTCGGGTCAGGTTGAACACCCGTGGCAGGGCGACGATTTGAATTTCAAGATCAGGGTTGGCGCGGCCAATTTCAGCGCAGACCTTTGGCAGCAGGAAGTTTGCCGACCCATCTGGGGCGCCAATTCTGATTTGCCCCGTCAGCCCACCGGTTTTTCCGGCCATTTCTTCGGTTGCCTCGATCATCGCCTGCTCCATCCGCTCGGCGTGGCCCATCAGTCTTTGTCCGGAATCTGTCAGCGCATAACCTGTTGGAGATTTTGCAAAAAGCGGAGCATTCATATCATCTTCGAGCCGCGCAACTCTCCGCCCGACTGTGGCTGGGTCGATTTTCAACGCCCTGCCCGCCCGCGACAGGCTTTCACTGCGGGCCACCGCCAAAAAGATCTTCAGATCATCCCAATGTGCGTCCATTTTCAAGCCTTTGCATTTTTGCAGGGTGCTTTTGTCATATTGCCTGTTTTCCATATAAATTTGCAATGGTAGATACGGGCAAAGTTTAATGGAGGATCCCATGCAAGAGCTCACACACTTCCTGAATGGTCAGCAAACCAAAGGCACTTCGGGTCGTTTCGCCGACGTATTCAACCCAGCCACTGGCGAAGTTCAGTCGCAATGCCCTATGGCCAGCGTAGATGAAACCACCAAGGCCATCGAAGATGCCGCCGCCGCGCAACCCGCTTGGGGCCTACTGAACCCACAAAAACGCGCCCGTGTCATGATGGCCATGGTTGGCCTGATGAACCGCGACATGGACAAGCTGGCCGAGGCCTTGTCTCGCGAGCACGGCAAAACCATCCCAGATGCCAAAGGCGATCTGCAGCGCGGTCTTGAAGTGATCGAATACTGCATCGGCGCACCGCAGATGTTGAAGGGCGAATACACTGACAACGCAGGTCCCGCCATCGACATATACTCGATGAAACAGCCGCTTGGAGTTGTTGCGTCAATCATGCCCTTCAACTTTCCTGCGATGATGCCGCTGTGGCACGTTGGCCCGGCGCTGGCTTGCGGCAACGCGGTGGTTTTAAAACCATCCGAGCGTGACCCATCTGTGCCACTGATGCTGGCAGAACTGTTTGTCGAAGCGGGCCTGCCTGCTGGGCTATTCCAGGTCGTGAATGGCGACAAAGAGGCCGTTGATACGTTGCTGGATAGCGAAATCATCCAAGGTGTATCCTTCGTTGGGTCCACTCCGATCGCGCAATACATCTACTCCCGTGCCACCGCCAACGGCAAACGTGCACAGTGTTTTGGAGGCGCTAAAAACCACCTGATCATTATGCCTGACGCTGATTTGGATCAAGCCGCTGATGCGCTGATCGGTGCTGGTTTTGGCGCGGCAGGCGAACGCTGCATGGCGATCTCAGTTGCTGTTCCTGTTGGTGAAGAAACGGCTGACAAGTTGATCGAAAAGCTGGTTCCACGCATCGAAAAACTGCGCGTCGCACCATACACAGATGGTGACGATGTTGACTACGGTCCAGTTGTTACCCGCGAAGCCAAAGAGCGTATCATGGGCCTGATCCAAACGGGCGTTGATCAAGGCGCTGAGCTGGTTGTTGATAATCGCGACTTTTCGCTTCAAGGCTATGAAAATGGCTTCTTTGTTGGTCCACACCTGTTTGACCACGTCACGACCGATATGGACATCTACAAGACCGAGATCTTTGGCCCCGTCCTGTCCTGTGTCCGCGCAGGTTCTTACGAGGAAGCAATCGGCCTAGCGATGGACCACGAATACGGCAACGGCACTGCGATCTATACCCGCGATGGCGATACAGCACGTGACTTTGCCAGCCGGATCAACATCGGCATGGTCGGTATCAACGTGCCGATCCCTGTGCCGCTGGCCTATCACACGTTTGGTGGCTGGAAAAAGTCAATGTTCGGCGATCTGAACCAGCACGGCCCAGACTCGTTCAAGTTCTACACTCGAACCAAAACCGTGACGGCGCGCTGGCCCTCGGGCATCAAAGAAGGTGGCGAGTTCAACTTCAAAGCCATGGACTAAACATGGGCAAATAATAAAAAGGGCGGCCAATCGGCCGCCCTTTTTCATTTCAGGGTTCGTAGTTTATGACTTTTTACGGCGTATCGCACCAAGCCCCCCGAGCGCACCGATCAACAGCCATCCTGCCGCAGGCAATGGAACAACTGCGGGATCATAATGCACAGTCACAGTTTCTAGCTTCCATGAATCACCTGGTGTGCATCTTTTGTTCCACCAGTAGCGCCCAGTGCAGGTTTTGCCGCCAAATGCGCCAACAGCGAAAATATTGGTCAGCTCAGAGCCAAAACCAGTAAATGGGTTATTCTCCGTTACTTTAAACTCTTCGCTATAGGCGTCACCTACCCCAATTTTACCATCACCAGAAGCATCTGTCAGGACGCGAAAATCATCATAACCATCATAATATCCAAACGAGATATTTTTGATTTTCACCATCGCAGAAAACGTAATCTGGATGAAATCCTTGTATCCGGTTCCATCAACGGTATGGCTGTCGCGCCTGGAGTTCGACACCCCCGCGCCACCTCCGTAGCGCCCAATACGGCTATCCACAATCGACGCCGTTTGAATCGTGCCCGCCCCGATATTGTCACCAGAAACCGAGGAAAACGATTTACCATCAAACGTCGCGGTTACCCCCCCCCTCGGTCAAAGAGAACGAGGATGGCAGGCTATAATAGCTCCCATCTTTGCCCTGCAAATCAAAGGTTATGGTGGCCGCTTGTGCACCAACTGCGGCGCAACTTAAACCCACGATACTCGCTAACATTTTATAAACTCTAAAGTGTTTCATCTATTCACTCACCCAATTAGTACAAACCATGCCTCCCCAAAGGCACTGGGTAAGTATACCACAATCCCACCACCTACCTGACACATTGTGAACACATTGCGTAAAAGTTCGCACTCTTTCAGAGCCTTATTCCGCACAATACAACCAAAGAACGGCAATTTACTGCAAATCGGAAACGATCATTACCTATGGGTGCTTTCCACAATATTTAACACCTAAGAATTCCCTAAATACGTCAGGGAATTTAGAATCGCATCATTGCAATTAGCGGGCGAGTTCAACAACTCCCCGCTAAATCATAATCTAAAAAGTGAGCAGTTTTCAGCGCTTTCGGCGAAGCGCCGCCATTCCACCAAATGCACCCAATAACAGCCAGCCCGCGGCTGGCAGCGGAATAACTGCAGGTGGCGGGGTGTCGTCATACTCTACTGTAATCGACTTCAACTTCCACGAGTCGTAATCGCCGAAAGCTGCAACTGCAAAAACATTCGTAAGCAAGCCATTAAAACCGGTATACGGGCTGTTTTGGCTGACATTTACGTTGCTGCCATAGGCATCACCAACTCCGATCTCGCCATCTCCAGACGCATCCGTCAGAATCCGAAAGTTATCGTATCCATCGTAATATCCGAACGAGATTTCTTTGATCTCAACCATAGCTGAAAACGTGATCTCAACAAAATCATCCCATCCACGTCCGTCGACGGTATGGCTCCCGTCAGAAGAAGAGTTCACAACGCCTGCACCGCCGTAGTAACGGCCAATATGGCCATCTTGCACGGTGCCAGATGTCACAATACCGTTCGCCTGCGTCGCAGAACTGAAAGAACGCGCATCAAACGTTGCCGTTAATCCGCCCTGTGTCAGTGAAAACTCCGATGGCAAGCTGCTGAAACGTCCGCCATCATTTCCTTGCAAGTCAAAGCTGATTGTTGCCGCCTGTGCGCCCACTGCTGAGCAGGAAATTGCCACAGCACAGGCTGTAGTTTTAAACAAAGTCTTGAGATCCATTTTTTTACTCACTCTAAAACCAAATACAAAATCCCCGGAATGGTGACCGGAAATTGATAACGCCGCCTCAATAACGCATTAAACAGAAATTACCAGAAAAAATTCATGACCTAGCTGTTTAATAGGTCGAATGCTGCCGGAGTAAAAGCTAAGCGGCATGTTAACCTTGGCATTTTACTTGTTAGAATTTGCGTCCACTGCATTGACACACAGCCAACATGCGACTTTTCTGTAGCCATCTGAAGTTATCGAGAGTGCCCATGTCCGCCCTATCCCCTGATTTTACAATTGGAATCGAAGAAGAATATCTTTTAGTTGACCAGGATAGTCTGGCGCTCTCTGAAGCTCCAGCAGAAATGATGGACGCCTGCCAAAGTGAATTGCAAGACCAAGTAGCGCCAGAGTTCCTCAAATGTCAGATCGAGATCGGCACAAAGGTTTGCGCCAATGTTGCCGAGGCGCGAGAAGATCTCAAACGCTTACGCGCTTGTGTCTCAAAACACGCGGCACGCTTCAATCTGGCACCGATAGCGGCCTCTTGCCATCCATTTTCCGACTGGAGAGATCAAAGCCATACTGAAAAGGAGCGCTATAATGCGCTATCATCTGATCTAGCAGGCGTTGTTCGCCGCATGTTGATCTGCGGCATGCATGTGCACGTTGGGATTGAACGGCCCAATCAACGTATCGATCTGATGAATCAGCTTTGTTATTTTCTACCCCACCTGCTGGCGCTTAGCTGCTCTTCACCGTTTTGGCAGGGTCGCGACACTGGCCTCGATAGTTATCGGCTGACAGTGTTTGACAACCTGCCGCGCACCGGCTTGCCCCCACGTATGGACAGTTTTGGAGAGTTTGAACGTGCGGTCTCAGCACTCACAGACCTAGGTGTGATCGAAGACAGCTCGAAAATCTGGTGGGATCTACGACCCTCCTCCCGGTTCCCGACAATTGAATCCCGCATTTGCGATGTCCAGCCACGGTTGGAACACACGTTGACCCTTGCGGCTCTGACACAGGCTCTGACCCGAATGCTCTGGCGTTTGGCCACCAACAATCAACGTTGGCGCATCTATGACAACTTTCTGTTGTCAGAAAACCGCTGGCGTGCTCAACGCTATGCAACCCGCGAAGGTTTGATTGATTTTGGCCGCCACGAAATTGTGCCCATGTCCGAATTGGTCGAAGAGATGATCGGGTTAGTTCAGGAAGATGCCGCCTTTTTCTCCTCAGTTGATGAGGTCGAGCGTAGTCGTGAGGTCCTAAACAGCGGGACAAGTTCCGGTCGCCAAAGACAGGTTCATCAAGATGCCTTGGCCAACGGGCAGGATGAACATCAGGCGTTGCAATCAGTCGTACGCCACCTAGTCGAAGAATTTCACGCCGACCTGTAGCGTCAAAACGCAGTCACTTCTGCGTGAGGGGGCAAAATGTCACTCCTATTCCCCCTCGTTTTCATAGGGCTTATTCCCTAGATTGAGATCAGATAAGCACCGCATAAAACCCTGAGTAGAGATCCAATATGACTGACAACCGCCTAAACCGCCGCACCGCGATTGTGACCGGCCTTGCCGCTCTGGCGACGCCCAGCCTGATCAACGCTCAGGAGGCCCCGAAATCCACACGCCGTAATGCGTCTGCCTTCAAGACTCAACATTGGAGTGACCATTTCGACAGTCTTGGCAAAGGTTGCATCGTAGCTGACATCAGCAGTCGCGCCCTGCACTACTGGGATGCCGATGGCGAAACATACATCTTGTTCCCATCTTCAGTACCACAGACCGAAGACATGACAAAACGCGGCTATACTGAAGTTGTACGCAAGGCAGAACACCCAAGCTGGACACCAACCGCGTCGATGCGCGAACGTGATCCAGATCTGCCCCAACGGATCGAAGGTGGTGCCCCAGGCAATCCACTTGGCACACGGGCGATGTATCTGAGCTGGCCCGCCTACCTGATCCACGGCACCCATGACACGCGTAAAATCGGGCGCAAATCCTCAAGCGGCTGCATTGGCCTATACAACGAACATGTCGAAACCCTCTTCGACAAGGTTCCGGTCGGTACGCAAGTGCTATTGCTCTGACTTCGTCAGTAAACGCAGAGAATTCCCATATGATTGATAGGCTCCCAGGTGCCATTGCTTGTTACATTGGCTACCTGGAGTTTTTTATGATGCCCTGACTGGTTTTGAATCAATCATGCTTAACAACTGAGTATCTTGATATAACCTAATTGCGTTACTAAACACCTCGGTCGTCAGAGAAGAAGTTGGCTCTGACTTTTCAAGTCGATCCAGATCTTCGGCAACTATTTTAAATAGCGCAGGCGGCATATTCTTTATGACCAGATTTAGGGCTTGATTTAACCCTTCGTGCCCCTCATCAATGCCCTCTTGGAAAGACATGATTGGATCGTCTTTGGTTGATACAAACAGTAGTTCATTCATTGCCACACACTCTTTTACTAGGAACCCTTGGAACATTTTGGGTTCGAAACTCATTTAACAATTTCATCATTATTAATTAATTTGGCAAAACTTGGGCAATTATAACGATTTTCTAAATGACGTTAAGTCAACTCAGTAGCCGTTATCTACTCCTTTTCTATAACTTAGGTATTCCCCTCCACATCTGCCATTCATTTAAGTTTGCGCCTGTTGGGGTTGCCAAATTGGGAAAAGGCGCATTAATTAAACATACGTTCATTTTATACAGCAGGCGAGACCACAATGGATTTTGCTCTCAGCGAAGAACAAAAAGCTATATTTGACGTGGCTTTTGCCTTTGGGCAAGAAAACATTGCCCCCTTTGCACAAGATTGGGAACGGGAGGGCACTATCCCGAAAAAGCTTTGGCTTAAAATCGCGCAACTTGGATTTGGGGGGTTATACGTCTCTGAAGGCCACGGTGGCGCAGGCCTCAACCGGTTGGATGCCACCTTGGTGTTTGAGGCGCTATCGATGGCCTGCCCCTCTGTCGCTGCGTTTCTATCAATACACAATATGTGCGCCAAGATGATCGACAGCTATGCCACGCAGGGGCTAAAATCACGTATTCTGCCCGATGTTCTGGCGATGAAAACGGTGCTTTCCTACTGCCTGACCGAACCCGGCTCAGGGTCAGATGCAGCTGCACTCAGAACCAAAGCACAAGTCAGAGATAACAGCTACACAATATCCGGCAGCAAGGCTTTTATCTCAGGGGGGGGATATTCAGGCGGCTATGTTGTCATGGCCCGCACAGGGAATGACGGCCCGGCCGGTATATCAGCGCTTTATGTTGATGACGGCACCGAGGGACTTTCCTTCGGCGGGCTTGAAGACAAGATGGGCTGGCGCAGCCAACCCACACGGCAAGTCCAGTTTGACGGATGCCCTGTCACCGTTGAAAACCTGCTGGGGATCGAAGGACACGGCTTCAAATATGCCATGAAGGGGCTTGATGGAGGAAGGTTGAACATTGCTGCCTGTTCTCTTGGCGCTGCGCAACAAGGCTTGAACCAGACGCTGGCCTACATGGCAGAGCGCCGTGCCTTTGGCCGCAGCATCGATCAATTTCAAGCGCTTCAATTTCGGCTAGCTGATCTGGAAATAGAGCTGCAAGCCGCTCGGACCTTCCTGCATCAGGCTGCGTGGAAACTCGACACTGACGCGCCCGATGCGACCAAGTTCTGCGCCATGGCCAAGAAATTCGTGACCGAGACCGGGTCAAACACAGTCAATCAATGCTTACAACTGCATGGCGGTTACGGCTATCTGGCTGACTACGGCATCGAAAAACTGGTGCGAGACCTGCGCGTGCATGAGATACTCGAAGGGACAAACGAAATTATGCGCCTGATCGTGGCGCGAGACCTTTTGGGAAAACAATGAACGACATCCACATTCACACCCAAGGACACGCTGGCCGGATCACTCTTGATAGGCCACAGGCACTCAACGCTATCACATATGAAATGTGCCTGGAAATCGAGTTGGCGCTGATCAACTGGCTATCTGATGACAACATTAAACTAGTGATCATTGACGCCACAGGCGACAAAGCCTTTTGCGCAGGCGGCGACATTCAGGACCTCTACAAGGCTGGCTGCGCTGGCGACTTTGACTATGGGCAAACCTTCTGGCGTGATGAATATCGTTTGAATGCTCTGATTGCTGAATATCCCAAACCCTATGTCGCCTTTATGCAAGGATTCACTATGGGCGGCGGTGTTGGCATTTCCTGCCATGGCTCGCATCGCATCGTGTGCGAAAACAGCCAGATTGCCATGCCCGAGGTCAGCATTGGCCTTGTACCGGACGTCGGCGGTAGTTTGCTCTTGGCTCGCGCACCGGGGCGATTGGGCGAATATCTGGGAACCACCGCTGCCCGTATGCAGGCGGATTGCGCCATCTTTGCTGGCTTCGCAGACACGTATATCCCCCGCGCCCAATGGTCCGATTTGATCGAAACACTATGTGAAACAGGGAACGCCGCAGTTTTGGAGCAACACAGTAAGCCTGCCATCAGCGGCCCACTGCGCGAGCAGATCCCCCAGATTAACAGATTGTTCGGCGGTGAGGCCCTACGGGATATTAAGAATGCTCTGGTGGCAAAAAATTCTGAATTTTCCAACGAAACCCTCAAACAAATGGCGCGCAACTCTCCGTTAGCGATGGCAAGCGCAGTTGAACTGATTCACCGGGTGCGCGGCCCAAACGCCAACATCTACCATGCGCTTGAGATGGAATACCGCTTTACCTTCCGCGCACAGGAAAAAGGTGACTTCCTCGAAGGGGTCCGTGCCGCAGTGATCGACAAAGATCGCAGTCCTGAGTGGCTGCACAGCTTTGACAATCCCCCTGCCCTAGAGGTGTCGCAGATGCTGATGCCACTGGGGGAAAACGCCCTGACTTTTGAACAAAAGGACGCCACATCATGAAAATAGGTTTCATCGGCCTGGGAAATATGGGCGGCCCAATGGCCATCAATCTGGTCAAGGCCGGGCATGAGGTTAATGGTTTTGATACCGCGGAGGTCAGCCTCGACGGGATTAACATGGCAGACAGCGTTGCAGGCGCCGTTAAAGATGCTGAGGTTGTCATCACAATGCTGCCCAACGGCGCAATCCTGCGCGCGGTTGCTGATCAAATCCTTCCCAACATGGCTCGCGATGCTACGCTGATCGATTGTTCTACCGTGGATGTCGAAAGCGCCCGCGCGGTCGATGTACAGGCATCTGGCGCTGACCTTTTGTTTGTGGATGCGCCCGTATCGGGCGGTATTGGGGGCGCTTCAGCTGGCACGCTTACCTTTATGGCAGGCGGATCAGATGCCGCATTTGCCGTGGCAGAACCCCTGTTCGAGATCATGGGACAAAAAGCCGTGCATTGCGGGGCTGCTGGCGCAGGTCAAGCTGCCAAAATATGCAATAACATGATCCTTGGTGCCACCATGATCGCCACCTGCGAGGCCTTTGCATTGGCCGACAAGCTGGGATTAGATCGTGATAAAATGTTTGATGTGGTTTCAACCTCATCGGGCTACAGTTGGACCATGAACGCCTACTGCCCCGCCCCAGGCGTAGGCCCACAGTCACCAGCAGACAACGACTATCAACCGGGGTTTGCCTCTGAACTGATGCTTAAAGATCTCGGCCTCAGCCAGCAAGCTGCCAGCAGCGCCGATGCTGACACGCCGATGGGCCAACTGGCGCTGGAACTCTACAAACGATTTGTCGAAGACGAAGATGGTTTGGGCAAGGATTTCTCCGCCATGCTGCCCCGATTTGAAAAACGTGGGCGTGAATGAATAACCATCTGGAGCGAGGTTTCGCGCAACGTGACGCCTGCCGTGTTCAAGAGCCCTGTATTCGTTTAAACTCGGTCGCGGAAATCTTTGGAACCAACTCGAAATGGGGCACATCATGAAAGCATCAATGATCAGCTTTGCCGCAATCACCACACTGGCGATTAGCCCCTCGTTTGCATTGGCAAATAACGGTAAGGGCAAGAACAAAAATAACAAGAATGACGGTTTTGAAGTCCAGCGCGTTGCCCCACAAGGCGGTTCCGACTATGGCCATTGCCCGCCCGGGCTGGCCAAGAAAAACATTCCTTGCGTTCCCCCGGGGCAAGCCAAGAAATACTATGGCGTTGGCGAATACCTTCCTGGCGGATATCATCGCATCAAAAACCCGTCAAAATATGGATTTCGTAAAAATGGCTACCATGTCCGCCTAGGCGACTATGTCTACACGATTGACGAGGATACCCATGAAATCTTGAATGTGATCGGCGCGGTTGCCGATGTTCTCGATTAGGGCGTCACATCCTACTCAGCAGCCACCTTACAGGCTTTCAACATCGGCTTGAGGTAGTGACCAGTGTGACTGCGCGGCTCTTTGGCCACATCTTCTGGTGCGCCTTGGGCCACGATCTCCCCCCCACCATCACCACCTTCGGGGCCGATGTCGATGATGTGATCGGCGGTTTTAACCACGTCGAGGTTATGCTCGATCACAATTACGGAGTTTCCACCATCAACCAATTCATGCAACACTTCCAATAACTTGCGCACATCCTCAAAATGCAGCCCCGTGGTCGGTTCATCCAGAATATAGAGCGTGCGACCAGTGGACCGTTTCGCCAGCTCTTTCGACAGCTTAACTCGCTGCGCTTCACCGCCGGATAATGTTGTCGCCTGCTGGCCAACCTTAATATAGCCCAGCCCAACCCGTGCCAGCGCGTCCATCTTATCTCGGATCGATGGGATCGCTTTGAAAAACTCTTGCGCATCTTCCACTGTCATATCCAGCACATCAGCAATGGACTTGCCTTTGAATCGGACCTCCAGCGTCTCGCGATTATACCGCGCGCCCTGGCAAGTTTCACAAGTGACATAAACATCGGGCAAGAAGTGCATCTCGATCTTAATCACACCGTCGCCCTGACAGGCCTCACATCGCCCGCCCTTCACGTTGAAAGAAAAACGACCAGGCTTGTAGCCCCGCGCCTTGGCCTCGGGCAGACCCGCAAACCAGTCGCGGATAGGAGTAAAGGCCCCTGTGTAGGTCGCGGGGTTTGAGCGTGGCGTCCGCCCGATGGGCCGCTGATCGATGTCGATCACCTTATCCAGATGCTCCAACCCTTTAATCGTCTCGCACGGCGCCGGCGTCTGTCGCGCGCCATTTAGGCGCATGCTTGCGGTTTTGAACAAGGTCTCAATCGTCAGGGTCGACTTGCCACCGCCCGACACCCCTGTCACACAGACGAACTGCCCCAGTGGAAACTTTGCATTCACCGCTTTAAGGTTATTCCCTGTAGCCTTGATAACGTTGAGAGATTTTCCGTTACCTTTGCGGCGTTCTTCGGGAATTGAAATCTCTCGCTGTCCCGTCAGATACTGTCCCGTGATTGATGCCGCGTCGGCCTGAATCTGGTCGGGCGTACCGTGACTGACCACAGCCCCCCCGTGCACACCAGCCCCGGGACCGATGTCAAAAACATAGTCCGCGGTCCGGATGGCATCCTCGTCATGCTCAACCACTATCACCGTATTACCCTGATCACGCAGGTTCTGTAACGTCTCCAATAGCCGTCCATTGTCACGCTGGTGTAGGCCAATGCTAGGCTCATCCAACACATACAAAACTCCGGTCAAGCCGCTGCCGATCTGGCTCGCCAGCCTGATCCGTTGGCTTTCGCCACCTGACAATGTACCCGCATTGCGACTAAGCGTCAGGTATTCCAATCCAACATTATTCAAAAACCCCAACCGCTCGCGAATTTCTTTAAGGATAGCGCGGGCGATCTCGTTCCTCTGTTTTGTCAGGTGATCTGGTACAGTTTCACACCACTCAAACGCCTCGCGGATCGACATTTGCACCACATGCCCGACATGCAGACCGGCAATTTTCACCGCCAATGCCTCTTCACGTAACCGATACCCTTCGCAGGACCCGCAGGGCCGGTTGTTTTGATACCGTTCGAACTCTTCGCGCACCCAGTTGCTATCCGTCTCACGATAGCGTCGCTCCATGTTGGGAATCACCCCTTCAAACACACGGCTGATCTGGTAGACTCTCCCACCCTCGTCATAGCGAAACTCAATCTCTTCTTCGCCCGAGCCATAAAGGAACACCTGTTTGATATGCGCAGGCAGATCTTTCCATTTGTCGTTCTTGTTAAACCCATAATGCTTGGCAATCGCCTCAATGGTCTGCAGGAAATACGGCGATTTACCTTTACGCCACGGTGCCAACGCTCCGTCATAGACCTTGAGCGCCTCATCCGGTACCACCAGCCGCTCATCAAAGAACAGCTCCATGCCCAGCCCATCACATTCCGGACAGGCCCCAAACGGTGCATTGAAAGAAAACAGACGTGGTTCAATCTCTGGAATCGTAAAACCACTGACTGGACAGGCGAATTTTTCACTAAAGGTGGTGCGCTCAGGATCCCCCTCGCGCGGGGCGGACTCCAAAACCGCAATCCCATCCGCCAGATCCAGTGCGGTGCGAAAACTGTCTGCTAGGCGGGTTTCGATGCCCTCTTTTACCACCAGCCGGTCCACCACCACATCGATGTCATGGCGGAACTTCTTGTCCAACGTCGGTGGCTCATCCAGCTCGTAAAACTGTCCATCCACCTTAACCCGCTGAAAGCCCTGCTTGCGCAACTCAAGGAATTCTTTGCGATACTCACCCTTACGGTCGCGCACGATCGGCGCCAACAGATAGGCGCGCATGCCCTCTTCCATCGCCATCACCCGGTCGACCATATCCTGTACCTGCTGCGCTTCAATCGGTTTACCAGTTGCAGGGCTGTAGGGCGTGCCAACACGCGCGAATAGCAGACGCATGTAGTCGTAGATCTCTGTGACCGTTCCGACGGTTGAGCGTGGGTTTTTACTGGTGGTTTTTTGCTCAATCGAGATTGCCGGCGATAGGCCACTGATGTGATCGACATCCGGCTTTTCCATCATATCCAGAAACTGCCGCGCATAGGCCGACAGGCTTTCAACATAGCGGCGCTGACCTTCGGCATAGATCGTGTCAAACGCCAGACTGGACTTGCCAGATCCAGAAAGCCCGGTAATCACAACCAGCTCATTGCGTGGAATATCCACGTCAATGTTCTTGAGGTTATGCTCGCGTGCACCACGCACTTCGATATTTTTCAGCTCGGCCATCTGCGCCCCCGGTAATAGGTGATTAACAGATATAGAACTCTCACTGAGTCTCCAACCAGAAAATGAGAACAATCCGCGAACACAAGCTTTACAGAGGCGTGCACCTGGGGCTCTGCCCCAGACCCCGAGATATTTACAGTCAGATGAAATAAACGGACTGTTAATCAATATTCCATACTTCTTTGTCTGCGGTACAGGCGGAGACGCCGATGACCGTGTCAGGTGAAACCCTCTGGTACAGCAGCCAGAGGGCGGATCCAAAATTTATCTGTCCATAAATATCTCCGCCGGAGGCAAATCCGAGGAGGAAGCCGGAGGCTAACGACGAGACATCAAGCGCGCACCAAAGACGTGCACAATGTCATTCGGTGATGTTGCGGCACACAAAAGATGATCCTTTTGGATACAATATACCTTGCAAGGGGCGCGCGTTTCAGCTTTGGATACTGCATCAGGGCAAATTGCGCCCGCTTATTCCCGGAATACGACGATGAATAATCTCAACGGCATCTTGCTTGTGATCGCCTCTATGGCAGCCTTCACGGTCGAGGACATGTTTATCAAACAGCTTTCAGCGACCGTGTCTGTGGGTCAGATTCTCATCATACTGGGGCTGGGCAGCGCCACGATCTTTGCTCTTTTGGCCCGAAAAAAGGGTCATTCCCTAACTCAAGCCTCAGCCTGGAGACCTTTATTTATATGTCGCGCGTTCGCCGAAGCGGTTTCAGCAATGAGCTTTGCCACGGCGTTGTCTCTGGTTGACATCTCGACCGTGGCCGCCGTGTTTCAGGCCACACCTTTGGCCGTCACGATGGGTGCCGCACTTTTCTTGGGCGAAACCGTCGGCTGGCGGCGCTGGAGCGCCGTCGGGGTTGGTTTCATCGGCGTTATGCTGATCATTCGTCCTGGCCTTGATGGGTTTGAGCCTCCAGCTCTCTTTGCCCTGATCGCCGTTGTAGGCGTTTGCATCCGCGACCTGATCACCCGCAAGCTTGATACCAATATCTCCTCGGCGGTTGTATCATTCCAAGGTTTTTCGGCCCTCGTCCCCGCTGGAATCGTGCTAATGCTGATCACCGGCAACGCCCCGGTAGGCGTCCCGAACACTCAGGCGATGATGTTTGTCGGAGGCATTATCTTTGGCGCAATTGGTTATTATGGCATTGTCGCCGCCATGCGCGTTGGCGAGGCTTCCGCTGTTATGCCCTTCCGCTATACTCGATTGGTGTTTTCAATGTTGATCGGCATTGTCGTTTTTGGTGAACGCCCCGATATGATCACCCTTTTGGGCGCCAGTCTGATCATTGGCAGCGGACTTTACACCTTTTTGCGGGAACGCGCGGTTGCACAGCAAGCCTGATGCGTTCTGCGACATGTTAACGCTAACATAGCTATACGTATTCCCTCTAGCGCACAAACTTGTTATGGCGCAGGCAACTGATCTATGCCCGAGGACACGACATGAGCACCATCATTGATATTCACGCCCGCGAAATTCTTGACAGCCGGGGAAATCCAACGATCGAGGTCGATGTCGTTCTCGAAGATGGTACAATGGGTCGCGCAGCTGTCCCCTCTGGGGCCTCCACCGGCGCGCATGAGGCCGTGGAACGCCGCGATGGCGACAAAACCCGCTACTTGGGCAAAGGCGTGCTCGAGGCTGTTGCAGCCGTGAACGGCGAGATCGCCGAAGAACTGGTTGGCATGGATGCCACAGAACAGGTTGCCATTGACGGCGCAATGATTGAACTCGACGGCACCCCAAACAAAGCACGCCTTGGTGCTAACGCCATTTTGGGTGTCAGCCTTGCTGTTGCCAAAGCCGCTGCTGATTTCACCATGCAGCCGCTTTTCCGCTATGTCGGCGGCACTTCGGCCCGGGTTCTGCCGGTGCCGATGATGAACATCATCAACGGCGGCGAACATGCTGACAATCCGATCGACATTCAGGAATTCATGATTATGCCCGTCAGCGCGGGCAATATCCGTGATGCCATCCGCATGGGTGCCGAGATATTCCACACACTCAAGAAAGAGTTAACCGCTGCAGGCCTTTCTACTGGCATCGGTGACGAAGGCGGCTTTGCCCCCGATATTGCATCCACCCGCGAAGCGCTGGATTTCATCCTCAAGTCGATTGAGAAAGCTGGCTACAAACCCGGCGAAGACATCTACCTTGCTCTCGATTGCGCCGCGACAGAATACTACAAGGACGGCAACTATGTGCTGACCGGCGAAGGCAAATCCCTTTCTTCCGATGAAAACGCCGCCTACCTTGAGGCACTGGTCAACGACTACCCGATCATCTCCATCGAAGACGGCATGGCAGAAGATGACTGGGATGGCTGGGTCGCCCTGACCAAGGCCATTGGCGACCGCGTACAGCTGGTCGGCGATGATCTCTTTGTCACAAACCCAACCCGTTTGGCCGAAGGAATTGAACGCAAAGCAGCCAACTCTATGTTGGTCAAGGTCAACCAGATTGGTAGCTTGACCGAAACCCTCAAGGCCGTCGATATGGCCCACCGTGCCCGCATGACCAATGTCATGTCACACCGCTCGGGTGAAACCGAGGATGCCACCATCGCCGATCTGGCAGTTGCCACCAACTGCGGCCAGATCAAAACCGGCTCGCTGGCGCGTTCCGACCGGTTGGCCAAGTACAACCAACTGATCCGCATCGAGGAATCATTGGGCGACACGGCTGAATACGCCGGGCGTTCGATCCTGCGATAAACACAATTTGGTCGCGGCGGGCCAACCGCCGCGACCCCAATGCGCATAGTTTGGTCAGTATTCATGCACGAACCATCGCAGGGCAACAAATTTCAAATCGAACACTCAGAGCTATTGATGCGTTCCTTTGAAAAACGCCTCTCGCGCCCTCTCACGACAAGCGCCAAGGCGCTTTATCATGCCCCCTTCCCTGTTTTGTCACACAATGCGATAGACGATCCCGTCTTCACCTACGGTAATCTTGCGGCGCAAAAACTGTGGGAGGTTAGTTGGGATCAGATCACTCAAATGCCCTCACGCCTGAGTGCCGAGACGGACGAACGCGCGGCGCGTGCCGCCATGCTGGCTTCGATCACCGCAAACGGATTTATCGACGATTACCACGGAATCCGTATTTCCAGTTCCGGCCGCAGGTTCGCAATCAAAAACGCAATCATCTGGACATTGAGCGATGATCAGGGCCACAAATGCGGCCAAGCTGCCACCTTTAACGAGATCGAGTTTCTATGACCGCCCAAGACATCATCACCACCCTTGACCTGCACCCCCATCCTGAAGGCGGCCATTACCGCGAAACTTGGGTGGCCGACAATGAGGGTCGTCCTGTGGGCACCTGCATCTACTTCCTCCTGCAAGGCCACGAGCAGAATCGTTGGCACAAAGTGGACGCAGCTGAAATTTGGCACTTCTACAGTGGCGCACCCCTCGTATTATCGCTTGCCAAAGATGAAAGCGGCCCGGCCGTCGATCATACCCTTGGCACTGATCTGGTCACCGGTCATCGCCCACAAGTCATCGTACCGCCCAATCACTGGCAGATGGCGCGCTGCACGGGTGATTATACTTTGGTCGGTTGCACGGTCTCGCCCGGTTTTCAGTTTGAGAAATTCATCCTCGCGGCGCCAGATTTTGACATTCCGCGTTAACGGCGCAGATACTCATTCACAACACAGGCCGGGGCCTCTTGACGCAGTTCAACCGCCCCCAGATGCCGCCAGTCATCCGCAGAGAATTCTGGAAAAAACGTATCGGCGTCTTCTACGATCCGATCCACTTCGGTGATGACAATTCGGTCGGCCATCGGCAACATTGCTGCGTAGATTTGTCCGCCGCCAATACAATAAAGCCGCCGGTAACCCTGCGCTTCGGCCTCAGCAATCGCGGCTTCAATGTTCGAAAACGTCAACGGTGCACAATCCGGATTTGACGACACAACCAGATTGAGCCGCCCCGGCAGTGGTCGCACCGCTTCAGGCAGGCTATCCCAGGTTTTACGTCCCATGATCACCGCACCGCCTTCGGTCTCGCGCTTGAAAAACGCCAGATCCTCGGGCAGATGCCAAGGCATATCGCCATCGCGGCCAATTGCGCCATTGCGCGCCCGCGCTGCGATCAGAGTAATCATATCTCAGTCTTCCCAATGAGCCCGGATAAATTCAACCAGTTGTTGGGTAGATCCATCCTTTGTGTCGGCATCCACCTGCCCTGACAAGACAGGCTCCAGTTCCAGCGCCAGAACTTTGCCCAGCTCCACACCCCATTGATCGAACGAGTTGATCCCCAAAATCACGCCTTCGACAAAAACCCTATGTTCATACAGTGCAATGATTTGGCCCAGGCGACGTGGTGTCAGCTTGTCATAAACCAGCGTTGTCGAAGGCCGGTTACCCTTGAACACCCGGTGCCGGGCCTGACGTTCCAGCTCATCACCCTCAAACCCTTTGCTTGCCATCAGACGCCGGGCCGTTTCTATTGAGCGCCCCAGCATCAAAGCTTCGGACTGGGCCAGACAATTAGCCACCAGCAATTCATGCTGATGCGCGAGGTCTGGTTCATGGCCCTCAGCGGCAAGCATGAATTCGCAAGGCACCACCTGGGTCCCCTGATGGATCAGTTGATAAAATGCATGTTGCCCATTGGTTCCCGGCTCACCCCAAACCACAGGGCCTGACCCACCCTCAACCGGCGTACCATCCATGGTCACGCCCTTGCCATTGCTTTCCATTTCAAGCTGCTGCAGATAGGCGGGCAGCCGGGCCAGACGCTGATCATAGGGCAGAACCGCGCGGGTTGGATAGCCACAAACCTGATTATGCCACAACCCGACCAAGGCCAGCATCACTGGCATGTTTTGCGCCAACGGGGCCTCGCGAAAGTGCAGGTCCATCGCCTCACCTCCAGCAAGAAACGCCCGAAACCGTTCTGGTCCAATTGAAAGCATTAAAGACAGGCCAATCGGCCCCCAGATTGAATAACGTCCCCCAACCCAATCTTCGAACCCAAACACGCGTTCGGGTGGAATCCCAAACGCACTAGTCTTATCTTCAGCCGACGCAAGCGCCACAAACTGGCTAGCAGGATCATCCACCGCCTGCGCCATCCAGTTGCGAGCGGTTTGTGCATTGGTCATTGTCTCGACAGTGGTAAAGGATTTTGAGGCCACAATCACCAAAGTGCGCGTTGGGTCCAACCCCGCCAATGTGTCATGAATATCGGCAGCGTCCGCGTTTGAGACGAAATGACAACGCGGTCCATCACGATAAGGCAGCAACGCCTTGACCGCCATTTCCGGCCCCAGATGTGAGCCACCTATACCAATATTCACTACATCGGTGATCTGCCCGCCAGCCCCCTGATAATGCCCTGTGCGCAGAGCCTCGGCAAAGGTCTCCATTTTTGCTAGTCCAAGCCGAATGTCAGTCAGTACATCCTCGCCCTCCAGCATTATCGGCGCTGATGACAACGCCCGCAAAGCTGTGTGAAGTACGGCGCGCCGCTCGGTCTCGTTGATTTCGGCGCCTGAGAACATCGCCTCGCGACGGGCTTCCACCCCTCGTTCAGCGGCCAGATTGCAAATCGCCTGACGCGCCTCTGTCGTCAGTGAGGTCTTGGAATAATCAAACAACAACCCATCAAAGTGGATTGCAAAATCAGACGCGCGGCCTTTTTCTTCAAAAAGGCCGGTTATGTCCGCGCCAGCCAGCGCCTTCAATTCTGCCCACATGCCTGCCTGCTACCTCCACTTGGGTCTACATGAACCCAAATACCTTAAACTTTAAAATTACTGCGGGAATATCTCGATTTTATGGCGGGGGTTAGTCCCGTTCTAAAAAAAGATCACCAGATTTCTTTTATGGTGCCCAATGCACTGTAGTTCCATCCAAAATCGCAGCAACTGGAGCAACAAGCGGATCTGTGCTGCGCGCACGTTCCAGCGCGGCTCGTTTTCCTGCGCCGGTGATCACCAGATGCTTTGCGATTGCACCGTTGAGAACCCGCGCCGACATACTGAGCCGTGGCTCAGGAGCGTTGGGGGCCCGCATTGGGATCAAAACCGGGGCATTTGCCGCCAAACCCTGCATCAATTGATCGCCTTCAGGAAACAAAGATGCCACATGCATGTCATCGCCCATGCCAACAAGCAGCACATCAATCGGCAATTTTGGTTCAATCCCAGTGATCAAATCAGCAAGCGCCTCTTCGGGCTCTTCCGCCTTTTTGTAAAGCGGCACCATAGTGGCCGCAGCTGCCCGCTCCTGTAGCAGCCGCTCAGTGATCAACCGGGTGTTAGAGCGCACATGCACAGCTGGCAACCAACGCTCATCACTCAAGGCAACGTCAACCCGACTCCAGTCTAAATCGGCAGCGCAAAGCGTATCAAAGATCGGACCCGGTGTATTGCCTCCGGGCACTACAAAAAATGCCCTTTCTTCGTGTTCCAGCACCGCCGTCAATTCACCAGCCAGCACATTTGCCAGGTCGATCGCCATCATTTCTGCGTCAGCGTATTCTACAAGCTTCATGCCTTAATCTCCCGCCAGCGGCGTCCATCGCGGTGCATCAGCATCAACGCATCATCAGGTCCAGAGCTGCCAGTGGCATAGCGTATCGGCGTCTCCGCGTTCTCGTCCCATTGTGCAATAATCGGATCGGTCCAGGCCCAGGCCTCTTCCACCTCATCGCCGCGCATAAATAATGTCTGATTCCCGCGTATCACATCCATGATCAAACGCTCGTAAGCGTCTGGAAAATCTGCTTCTTCCGGTCCCAGTGCCTCTGCAAAGCTCATATCCAGCGGCACATCAATCAACCGCATACCGCCCGGTCCCGGCTCCTTGATGGTCACTCCAAGCTCGATGCCTTCGTTGGGTTGTAATTTGATGGTCAGGATATTGCGATGCCGGCCGGCATCTTCGTCAAAGATTGAATGCGGTGCGTCCTTGAAGACAATCGCAATCTCGCTTGCGCGCTCACGTAGACGTTTACCGGTTCGCAGATAAAATGGCGTATTCGCCCACCGCCAATTACTGATATGCGCCTTGAGTGCGACAAAGCTTTCTGTGGTACTTTCAGGGTTTTCTGCCTCTCTTCGATAGCCCAGCAAATCGTCTGTGCCTTCATACTGCCCGCGCACAATGTCCTCTTCCCCCACCGGATCAAGTGCGCGAATAACCTTGAGCTTTTCATCACGTACCGCATCAGGGTTGAACTTGGCCGGAGGTTCCATCGCGATAAGACATAACAATTGCATCATGTGATTTTGCATCATGTCGCGCATCGCACCGGCACGGTCATAATATCCCCCGCGCCCACCAACACCGACAGATTCAGCCACAGTAATCTGGATGTGATCAATATACTGGCTGTTCCACAGCGGCTCGAACAGCATGTTACCAAACCGGATCGCCATCAGGTTCTGAACAGTTTCTTTGCCCAGATAGTGGTCAATCCGGTAAATCTGATTTTCCTCAAAGTGCTCGGCCAGAACTTTGTTCAATGCGCGCGCACTCTCCTGATCCCGGCCAAAGGGTTTCTCGACCACAATCCGACTGGTGCCATCGGCCATGCCGTGCAAATGCAATCGCTCGGCCAATGGCCCAAACAAACGTGGGGCAACGGAAAAATAAAACGCCCTGATCCGATCTGACCGGGTCAATTGGGCCAGCTCAACCCATCCGGCCTCTCCCAGTGCGTCGATCGTCACATAATGCAGCCGGGTCATGAACTCATCAAGATGGGTACATGCGCCTTTGGTTTTTGGGTCAAACTCAGTAATCGCATCGCGTACAAACTGGCGATACTCCTCGCTGTTCATTTCTGAACGCGCGGCGCCAATCACACGCGAATCTTCCCCCATCTGCCCGGCACAAAAACGCCGAAACAGTCCGGGCAAAATCTTGCGTCGGGCCAAATCCCCGGTGCCCCCGAAGATTACCAAATCAAATGGCTCAACCGGAATAACCCTTGAAACCATGTTAGCTTGCTCCATTTTCAGCGCGTTGGACCTCTTGGCCTAACACAAACAACCCTAATGCCCGATCACAAAGCTGTCACCAGCCCGCGCTCGACTTTCTTTCACACAAAGAACCGGATATTTCGGAAAAGCAAACGAAAATCGGAGCTTGCAATGAAAGATGTCGTCGACACCACTGGTGCACTCTCAGGCCCCAGCGTAAAATTTCAGGATCCGCTATACACCGCAGATGGCCAAATGCGTGCGACAGTGCCCCTCAGTAACCCCGAAACGCTGTGGTTCAACACAGGAACGCTGTGCAATATCACTTGTGTGAACTGCTATATTGAAAGCTCGCCCAGCAATGATCGGCTGGTTTATCTCACGGTAGAGGACATCAACGACTACCTCGACCAGATCGAAGACCGGAACTGGCCCATTCGTGAAATCGGCTTTACCGGTGGTGAACCGTTCATGAACCCGCAGATGATGGCCATGACCCGCACCTGCCTTGATCGCGGCTATGACGTTCTGATCTTGACCAACGCCATGCGCCCGATGATGCGCAAGATCGTGCAAAAAGGCTTGCTGGAAATCCCTGCAGAGCAGCGAAAAAAGCTGATCTTCCGCATTTCACTCGATCATTGGTCTCAATCTGCTCACGATGAAATACGCGGCAAAGGTGCCTTTGACCGCACCATCGAAGGTATGGTCTGGCTACGTGACAACGGCTTCCCAATGGCCGCCGCTGGCCGCACAATATGGAACGAAACAGATGCCGAGGCGCGCGAGGGGTACCGTTTGCTCTATGCAAAACACAGTTTCGATATAGATGCCGACAATCCCGGCATGACCGTGCTTTTCCCTGAAATGGATGACACGGTTGAAGTCCCCGAGATTACCACTGCCTGCTGGGGCATCCTGGACAAGTCGCCGCGCGACGTGATGTGTGCCTCTTCGCGCATGGTCGTAAAACGCAAAGGCGCGGATCACCCCACCGTGTTGGCCTGCACGCTCTTGCCTTATGATGAGCAGTTCGAGATGGGAAGCACTTTGGAAGAGGCCGAGCGCGATGTCGCGCTCAACCACCCCCATTGCGCCAAATTCTGCGTGCTGGGCGGTGCCAGTTGCTCGAGCTAAGCCCTATTCAAGCGTGTTCTTGTAAATTACACCGTCTTTCATAATGACCCGTATGGTTTCCGGGCTCTCGGGGCGTGGTTCAGCATCAAACCATTTGTCTCCGGTGCCCACCACGCTGAAATCCTCCAAGGGATTGCCATCAATGAGCAAGATGTCAGCATATGCGCCCTCTTCGATTACGCCCAGTTTCCCATCAGGATAGGGGTTCATGAAATCACCCGTCATAGCCGCGATTTCACCGCCAACAGAGGTCATTGCCACCAAAGAGGTGTAAGCGCCAAAAAACTCATGCGCGAGGTGCTTTTCATAGGCGACCTGAATATTGCAGGCGCCCACGGTCCCGACGCAATCCGTGTGATGCCCTCTTTTCGCGGGGCATTTGCGCATATTATCCAGGTAATCAGTAAATGCTGCCGAGGCCGACAGCGCCTTGGCCAGGCTGGACGGGTTGCTGGCAATCGCCGGAATGGTTGTGAGGCCAGGATCAAAGGCGGTCAGGTTGGTGGTGATAAAGGCCCCTTTCTCCTCCATCACCGCGCCGATTTCACAATCATACATGAACCCATGCTCAACAGAACGCACGCCGGCATTCAGCGCGCGCAGGATGGAATCCTTACGGTACGAGTGCGCCATGGCATAGCTGCCGTATTGTTCGGCGATCTCAACGGCGGCTTCAATCTCTTGAACCGTGCGTCCCTCCATCTGCCAGGGATCAAAGGACGACACGACGCCCCCTGATTGCATTACCTTCAACTGGTTGGCACCCATACGGAAATTGTTGCGTGCGGCTTTCAAAACCGCATCCACGCCATCTGCATCCACGCCGATGTTCAGGCGATTCATGTTTGATTCTGCATTTGGAGGAGCTGTGAACGAGGCAAAATCAGCATGCCCGCCACGTCCACCAATAAAGGCTGCTGAAATATAGACCCGCGGCCCATCAATGATCCCAGCGTCAATCGCACGCCGGATCCCAGCATCGGCGCCACCGGCATCTCGGACTGTGGTAAAGCCCTGCATCAGGTACATCTCGGATTGCGCAGCCGCATGAAGTGCTAGATCCATCCAGGTTTTATCGGTCTCCATCAGCGGAATGGTCGGCCCCGGCAGGGCCAAATGCACGTGATTGTCGATAAACCCGGGCAAAAGCGTCCGCCCCTCGCCGTCAATTACCGCCGCATCAGGTGCTTCAATCGCCTCGGTCGATACGCTCTTAATCAGATTCCCCTCGACCAGTACGGAAGCGTTTTCAATCCGTGCCTCATTCACCCCATCGAACACATGCACATTGGTAAACAGTGTTTGAGGCTGTTTTTCTTCCTGCGCATGCGCCATAGATGCGAGCAACAGCGCGCTTATTACTCCATAAAATTTCATAGTGGTCCTCCCCAGGATATCTACCTGAGGTAGCACATAATCTGCAAAAGGTCACGAACAGCCTAATTTTGCGTGATTTACCAAACAAAAAAGCTGAGGAGAACCTCAGCTTTTTAAGAATTAGCTATAGCCCAACTTAGATATGGATAGCCATGCCGTAAGCGTCCAACACAGACTCGTGCATCATCTCTGACAGTGTCGGATGCGGGAAGACGGTGTTCATCAGATCTTCCTCGGTTGTTTCCAACTGACGGCCCACAACATAGCCTTGGATCAGCTCTGTCACCTCTGCTCCGACCATATGCGCGCCCAAAAGCTCGCCGGTTTTGGCATCAAACACAGTTTTGATCATGCCCTCGGCCTCGCCCAAAGCAATTGCCTTGCCATTGCCGATGAAGGGGAAGCGACCGACCTTAATGTCATAGCCTGCTTCTTTTGCCTTGGCTTCCGTGAAACCAACACTGGCCACCTGCGGGTGACAGTATGTACAGCCCGCGATGCTTTCGGGTTTCACCGGGTGTGCATGTTTTCCGGCCACCAGATCCGCGACCATAACACCCTCATGGCTGGCTTTGTGGGCCAACCACGGCGCACCCGCGATATCGCCAATCGCATAAAGCCCATCCACTCCGGTACGGCAGAATTCATCCGTAACCACGTGCGTACGGTCAACTTTGACGCCAAGCGCTTCAAGGCCAAGGCCTTCAACATTACCAACAATGCCCACGGCCGAAATGACCGTGTCAAATTCGTGCTTCACAACTTTGCCGCCCACTTCGATATGTGCGGTGACTTTGCCTTTGCCACGATCCAGCTGTTTGACCATGGCCTTCTCCATGATCTTCATCCCTTGTTTGACAAAGGACTTCTTGGCGAAAGCGCTGATTTCCGCGTCTTCCACCGGCAGAACGCGGTCCATCACCTCGACCACAGTCGTATCGGCACCCAAGGTGTTGTAGAAGCTGGCAAATTCAATCCCGATGGCGCCTGATCCGATGACCAGAAGTTTCTTCGGCATCCGGGGCGGCATCAGTGCATGTTTGTAGGTCCAAACCAGATCACCATCGGCTTCAAGCCCCGGTAATTCCCGTGCCCGCGCACCTGTGGCCAGAATAATGTTCTTGCCCGTCAGCTCTTCGGTGCCCTTGTCAGTTTTTACGCTGACCTTGCCGACGCCAGTAACCGTGGCCTCCCCCATAAGGGTCGTGACTTTGTTTTTCTTCAACAGGTGACCGACACCACTATTTAGCTGCTTTGAAACACCGCGTGACCGTTTAACGACCGCATCCAGATCATAGCCGATACCTTCGGCGGACAGGCCGAATTCCTTGGCCCGGTGCATCAGGTGGAAAACTTCGGATGACCGCAACAAAGCCTTGGTCGGAATACAGCCCCAGTTCAGACAGATCCCGCCCATATGCTCGCGCTCAACCACGGCCACTTTCAGCCCGTTCTGCGCCCCCCGAATAGCGGCAACATAGCCCCCGGGACCTGCGCCAATTACCACCATATCAAAGCTGTTATCTGCCATCTGAGACTCCGGTTCAAAATTTAGTTTGACACTAAACTACTTTTGAACCGACCACAACGCGACATGCAAGCGATGACCGCGAGCCTAAACCAGCAGTCAAAACACTAGTGCCAAATCTTCACAAAGACCTTTATTTTCAGGCCGCATTCGCCTTTTGCAGATCGCGCAATGTCGCGCCATATCCACCATCAGCTAGATAGGCTTTCTCAGGCGCGGACGTTCGGCGTTGCAACGCTTCATTGCGATATGGGAATCGACCAAACATACGGATCACCTCGCGATGCGCTTGCGCATGCAACAAGTTGGACAATCCATGTTCTGGCATTCGCTCAAGCATTAGACGCACACAGCGATCCTGATGACACAGGTTTTCTGAATGCATAAACGGCATATAGAAAAACTGTCGGGCGGGCTCTGCGACGCGTATATCCCATTTACGATGGATCGAAGCGGCGGCGGCTGCAACAGCATTCTTATCTGTTGCAAAAGCTTCAGCTTTACCGCGGAACATATTGCGCGGGAACTGATCCATCAAAATGATATAGGCCAAGGCGCCGTTTGGATATGTCAGCCAAAGGGCATAAGCCCCCTGCCGGGCATTGTGCCATGCCCCTTGAAAGCGATCGCGGATCTCCTGATCAAGGGTGTCAGAGACTGCATACCACCCCTCTGGACCCACATCATCCAACCAAAAACTCAATACATCGTCAGGGGTGACCATGGCGTGCTCCTTCATTCGCTCGGTCATATTGTTAAAGTTAACCCTAAGTCACACGCAATTAAATTAACAGTAAACAAATACTACAGTGTCATAGGATTGTTACTTTAATGTTACTCTTTTATCGCGTCAGCCGCTTCCTGTTCTTCTATTGCGTTCTCGATCACAACTTCTTGCGCGAACTCAACCGCCATTGGTGATGAGGTCGGCGTCATCATGGTAAAGAGATCGGTATCATCGGCCACGGGTGCCGCACGCTGCGTCATCCGGTAGGCCGCATAGCCTGCCATGGCAAAGGACATAAACGCGATATACATAAACAAGCCGCTAGGACCAACAACTCCCATGGCCCAGCCCGTGATTGGTGGGCCAACAACCGCCCCCAGGCCGTTGATGAACACCATACCCCCTGCAGCAGCGGCCATATCATCATGCTCAAGAAAGTCGTTGGTATAGGCGATCAGCAGGGAATAAAGCGGGTTCGACATTCCGCCGATCATCAGCGCCGAGATCAACAGGAAGCCATAGACATGCCCCATGAACACCGCAAGAATTCCGCCAAAACCGCAAGCCAGCGCGCCAAAGAAAATCAACACACGCCGGTCCATCCGATCTGACAACCAACCAATAGGAAACTGCAGGATCAATGGCGCAATAAAGAACATTGATACCAGAGTTGAGATCTGCACAATGCTCAACCCCACCTCGGTCCCGTAAACCGGGACCATCCCAAATTGCGCCGAGAAGATCCCACCCAACATGAACATACCGATACAGCCCAAAGGCGAAATTTTCAGGATTTGTTTCAAGCTCAATGGCTTTGCGGTTGAAAACGCAGGCGTTGGGCTAACCGACAACAGGATTGGCGCAAACGACAGCGAAATCAAAACCGAAGGCACAATGAATAAGATAAATCCGCTTGGGTCGCCCAGTACCAGCAAATACTGCGCCGTAATCAACCCAACCATCTGCATAATAATATAAAGCGATAGCGCCTTGCCACGATTTTCATTCTCTGCGGCTTCATTCAGCCAGCTTTCCGCCGTCACATAGATGCCGGAAAAGCAAAACCCGACCATGATACGCCCGATCCCCCAAAACAGCGGGTCAGTCAGTGCTGGAAACAAGACCACGACCGCCGAAAGCAACGATCCAAGAGCCGCAAACACCCGTACGTGACCCACACGGCGTATCATTTCAGGTGCAAGGCGCGAGCCGAACAGGAACCCGACAAAATACCCGGCCATAACCAATGACATCTGAAAGGTTCCAAACCCTTCAAGATTACCTCTGATGCCAAGCAGAGTGCTTTGCATGCCATTGCCAACCTGCAAAAACATAATGCCCAAAAACAGCGGCCAAGTACCGGTAATGACTTTCAACATCTCGGGTCTCCCGTTTCACGTCGCGCTATCATAGCGACGCTCACGCATTGATCTGGTTTATCCGCGACTCAGTTATCGCCGTCTGCGCCCCGGTCGCACCCTTTCAGGACGGGATCAATAACGAAGAGTCACCATAGGAGAAAAAACGGTACTTTTCTGCTATGGCATGGGCGTAGATCTGCCGTATTTCCTCAGAGCCGATCAGAGCCGACACCAACATCATCAACGTTGACCGTGGCAGGTGGAAATTGGTCATCAATGCATCGGTGACATGAAATTCGAATCCCGGATAGATGAAAATATCAGTCTCGCCCTGCCAAGGCGCGATTTCACCACCACGCGCAGCGCTTTCAATTAGGCGCAAAGCAGTTGTTCCCACCGGTATAATCCGGCCGCCGTTGGCTTTGGTTTGACGAATTTCATTTGCTGCCTGCTCGCTCACATGCCCCCATTCCGCGTGCATTTTGTGTGTGGTCACATCGTCAACCTTGACCGGCAGAAACGTTCCCGCACCAACGTGCAAAGTGACATGGGTGAATTCCACCCCATTTTCGGCCAACTCTGCCAGCAAGGCTTCGTCAAAGTGCAGGGATGCGGTCGGCGCCGCAACGGCACCGGGGGTGCGCGCAAACACGGTTTGGTAATCCTCATGGTCCTGCGCATCGGCGGCACGTTTGGCAGCAATATAAGGTGGCAAAGGCATAGACCCGATCCCGGCCAGAGCGGCATCAAAGCCATCCCCCGTCAGATTGAACCGCAAGATGCCCTGCCCGTCTGCTTTACCGATCAATTCCGCCTCAAGCCCGGCATCGAATTCTATGATCTCGCCTTCGCAGATCTTCTTCAGCGGTTTGATCATCGCCCGCCAGGTGCCATCGGTCTCGGGGCTGAGCAGTGTGACCTCCATACGCGCCTCGGTCAGACCTTGCGCACTTTCGCGAGCCCGCACGCCCTGCAAACGCGCAGGGATCACCTTGGTGTTGTTCAAAACCAACCTATCGCCCGGTCGCAACCATTCCCCAAGCTGATCTACCGCGCTATCGGTGATCTGCGCTCCTTGAGCCACCAACAGCCGCGCCGCCCGACGCGGACGCGCCGGGCGTACAGCGATCAGCTCATCCGGCAAATCAAAATCAAAATCACTGGTTTTCATCGGTCGCGCTCACGTTCTGTTTGGGCTTTATTGGGGGCTGGATCTTGCTGGGCCTCGGCTTCATTTCCAGCTTCAGCAGTTGTTTCATCTTTCGTTGGCGCAGGGCGTCGGAACAATTCTCGGAACAAACCCGGCGCAAGGGCGGTCAACGGGTTCACATAAACATCAGGATCCTCAGCCGTTCCCGTCAGGGTGAAATTGAAGCCAAACAGCCCCTCACCCTTACGTGAATAGGCCCCGCCCAAAGCATTCAACGCAAATATGGGCGAAATCACCCCCTGCATATCCATCTGCCCACTGTTCGTGTCGTAATAGCCATCCACCGATATCCCCATCGAGGCACCGGTTGCCGCGCCCGAATAGACGGTCACCCGGTCGGGTGCCAAGTGAAAGCGCCCCTCGACCGTGCGAAAGTGAATGCCATCGCCACCCATCTGCTCGACCAGCCCGACAATACTAACCGCGTTGAGCAGGGCCGCCATGGCCGGTGCATCCGTCAAACGCATACTTTGTGCCAATATATGACCGTCGAACTCTCCGGGTTCATCCGCAGGCACCAGTCGCAGCTCCATTATGCCATCCCGGGCATTTTTCAACAGCCCGGCCGACGCCAGAACCGCGCCCGCATCCTTTGAGCGGATAACAAAGGCACTTCCACCGTTTTGCGGAACGATCCGGCCACTGATCGCGCCACCTTGATTGACCCGGCCCGTAAACGTGCCCGACGCCCCATTTGCTAGGTCGAGATCGGCTTTGAAATTCGTCAATGTGATACCATCAGTGATCTTGAGCTGGTCCAGCACCATCGTGACAGGCCCACGGTCACGCGACGAGCTCGCAGAGCCTCCTGCATCCTGCGGTCCCTTCAAAACCGAGGCATGCCGAACATCAAACACACCGCCCAAAACCCGCACCGCCGGAGGTAGGCCTTGCCCGCGCCCAACCAATTCAACCGGCGCATCTAGCCAGTTTCCCGCTTTTACAGAGGTAAACGACGCCCGATCTAACCCGCCATCCGGTTTCAAACTGACATTGCCTCTCGCTTCAAGCCCTTGTGCGTTCAGAATGATCTGATCAACCACGACCGGTTCAGCTAATCGCCCACTGACCTCAAGCCTGCCCTTGTCTTGTGCAGCATGTGTCCAATCCAAATCCTGCAATCGCAGACCGAGCCCAACCAAATCAGAACTCAACTTGAATGATCCGGGGCCATCCTTTGGCAGATCAAGCGTTATCGGCGCACGGGCTGAGCCGCTCATACTACCAGGCGGCAAACCGATACGGAATTCATCCAAAAACCGCGCTGATAGTTCTACCCAGCCTTCAACCCGGCTTCCCGGTGTTCCGTTGGCACCCAGATCAGCGCCCCAGATGGCCTCAAACGGCACCTGCCCTATACGGCCATTCCCTGAAATTTCCAAACGGTCAGCCACGGCATGCACCCTCAGTTCCTGCGCTGTCAGGACCTTTTCAGGGATCAGCTTGTCACTTGTGATCTGAGTTAGTTTCCCCAACAGATCAAACGACACATCTTCCAGCAGCAAACGTTTTTTGAGCAGCAGGTTGATGTGCCCCTGCACCTCAGCCCGACCATCAGCCAATACCACTGGACGACCTGCCTTATCCAAAAACTCAAACGGCTTTTCGTTCAACAATGCCAAAGCTGCTGTAATCGTGCTGTTGGTGCGTAACATCACTTGAGCCGGGCCGCTTTTGACGTCGGTGTCAGGAATGATGAAGCTGGTCCCAGCAATGTCGACACGTCCGCCTTGCGGGGGTGTCACATACCCTTCATCAGCGCTGATCACAAAGCGCCGCCCCACAATCGAAGCGCGCCCGGTGCCACCTTCGATCGGCGGTAACCCCTTGACGAACTGCGTCGACATCTCTTCGAACTCAAACCCAAGGTATAAATCCGGTGCCTCATCTGGTTCTATCCGCATAGAAAACTGAGCATTGGTCAGTAGACCATCGATCACGTTTTCGGCGATCCAGCTGCGCGGCTTCCACTTGAAATCTTCAGGCCAAAGCTGAAGTAGGCGGTCGGAACTAATTTTGTCGAGATGCGCATCGACAGACACCACCCAACCTTTATCTTGCGCAGCAGCCTCAGCCGCCACAATCATCCGGCGGTCTTGATCCAGAATTGAAAGTTCACCTACGGTAACAACAAACGGATCCAAGCTTAACCGCAGATCAGCGTGTGCCCCCTCAAGATTGATCGGCTCAGGATAAAGACCCGCAGGGTTGGCATTCAATTGCTGAATTTCGATCTGCCCTAAAATCGCATTGGGCCAGCCTTGATCCATACCCACCAAATGCGCTTTGCCAGAAGCCGATAGCTGCCCCCATTTGCTATCTACAAACAGTTCATCAAAGGTAATCTTTTCCTGCGATGGATCGTAGCGAAAATAGCTGCGTAATGCGGAGAACGCGATCGGATGCGCCGCCGCATTCGGCTTCACAACGCCTTCCGCCATCTGCAATGTTGCATTCAGGCCCGACAATGCGCCGTCAGCATCGATTTCCCCACGCACTGATCCAGAGATCGGCGCATCAACAGCCTCTAGCCAACTCATTGCCGGGGATTGGCCCGCGATATCGCGGGCAGATATATCCTCAAAGCTTACGCCAAAGCGTGCAGATGCTTCACCAATGGTGCCGCCATATCGTGCAGACAGTGTCGAGACATAATCACGTGCTCCCAAAAGGGCAAAATTCCCACTGATTTGTAGGTCGCGCCCATCCCGTTTCAGCGACATTATCGCACCATCAACCGACCAGTCCTTATCGACTCTTGCGTCTTGGAACCGAACATTCAAATCGCGCAGATCAACCTGCCGCAACGCATCGAAATGCGGATTTTCCAACACCTGATGCGCTTGCTCAATCAAGGCCGCCATGTTTGGCGCTTCTTGCACAGCGGGTGCAGCCCCCCCCACCGTCAGGCCAATCTGACCATTCTTATTGCGGCGCAACAGTACCTGCGCCCCGAGAATAGAAATTGACCGTGATTTCACCTGCCCTCGTAACAACGAACTTAGCGCCACAGTTGTCTGAACATCAGACAACCGGGCCAAAGACCGCCCATCGTCATCAGCCAAAGCCACACCTCGCAATTGCAGGCGGGGCACCCAACCCTCCTCCAGCACGACGGCAATATTATCTATCGCAATTGAAAACCCTGCTGTATCGCGGTTGAGCCGCTCAATGACCTGCCTCTCAACCCAATCCGGTGCGTCAATGCGCATTCCCATCACTGCAATGAGGGCAAGCAAAATCGTCGCCAGGCACAGGCAAAGAACCGAGACCGTCCAGATCCCGACCCGCAAGCCAATACTGCGTTTTTTGCGCTTTGTGCCTTTGGTCAATTCAGTGCCCAAATCTGCCTTCCTGCGATCTGCTTTATCTTTGCCTGACGCGGCCTAATATAAAACCAACAATTTCGCCATGAGGAATCACCATGCTTAACCCGACCGATGACGCCCCCGACTTTACTCTGCCTCGCGATGGCGAAGGCGAAGTGACCCTTTCTTTGTTGCGCCCGGCGCCGGTTGTGCTGTTTTTCTACCCACGCGACGACACATCGGGCTGCACCAAAGAAGCTATTGCCTTTACCGGGTTGAACGCTGAATTCGAATCTCTTGGCGTCAAAGTGTTTGGTATTTCCAAGGACATTGTCACCAAACATGACAAATTTCGCGACAAACATGCGCTCGGCATTCCGCTGTTGTCGGACGCCGAAGGCGATGTTTGTGAACGCTACGGTGTCTGGAAAGAAAAAAGTATGTATGGCAAAAAATTCTTCGGCATTGTACGCACAACGGTTTTGATCGATGGCGACGGCAAAGTTACCCGGATCTGGCCTAAGGTCAAAGTCGCAGGCCACGCCGAGGATGTCCTTGCCGCTGTCAAAGATCTGTGAAGTTTCAAACGTGACCGAAACAACACTCACAGCGATGGCCGTCGAGGTATTGACCACCGCAGATGGCCGTACAAAAACCGCTCTTTCACGGGCGCACGCCCGCAGATGGTTTGCCGCACGCGAAACTGGCAAAGACATCGCCATTGGCGACTCAAAGCCGCCATTGCGCCCAGCCCGACCGGAAAAACCAGAGTTACTTGACCCACGTGACGTTCCCCGCCGCAAGCCGGGGTCACCGAGAGGTCGCATCGCTATTCTGCATTCCGTCGCACATATTGAGCTTAACGCCGTTGACCTGCATTGGGATATCATCGCCCGGTTTTCGGAAACGCCGATGCCGATGGGTTATTATGACGATTGGGTCAAGGCTGCCGATGAGGAATCCAAACATTTCAACCTTCTATGCGACTGCCTTGAAGCGCACGGAAGCCACTATGGTGCCCTTGCCGCTCATGCTGGTATGTGGCGCGCAGCTGAAGACACTATCGATGACTTCATGGGGCGGCTGGCCGTTGTTCCCATGGTGCTTGAGGCCCGGGGCCTTGATGTCACCCCGGCCATGGTCGAGATTTTCGAAGCCGCCAAAGACACTCAGACAGTAGAGGCCCTCAAAGTAATTTATGCCGAAGAAGTCGGACATGTGGCTTACGGGTCAAAATGGTTTCACTTTCTGTGCGGCCGAAATGAGATGGACCCGAAAGATGCGTTCCATGCCTTGGTTCGAAAGTACTTTCACGGAGCATTGAAGCCCCCCTTCAACGAAGAAAAGCGTGCCGAGGCCGGGCTACCACCCGATTTTTATTGGCCGCTGGCCCAGCAAAAAAGTCAGTAAGCCGAATATTCACCTCAAAGTCGGCGAACTTTCGCCATTCACATGGGGTTTTTGGCGGTGTTTCGGCAGGCCACTGCCAAACATCTTGCCCAAAGGCAAACAGCTTTGTATGGACATTCGGGAACGCAACTTAACAATAAAAATATGCGTCTACCCATTGGGATAGGTAACTGGGACTGAACACTTGCGCACTAGACTTGCCATTAGACTAAATGCTCTGCTTGAGCGTAACTTCCCCGAACGTCGGGTTTTTCTTAAATCAGACAACGACACGCGATTCATTCGTTTGCGCCCTGCGTCGCAACTGATTGCCTTTGCCGGAACCTCGGCCATCGTCGCTTGGGCCATCGTTGCCACTGCAATTTTATTGATGGATTCAATCGGTTCGGGTAACTTCCGTGAACAGGCAAAACGAGATCAGCTTACCTATGAACAACGCCTGAACGCATTAGCACAAGAGCGCGACTCCCGTGCCGAAGAGGCCATCGCGGCACAACAACGTTTCAACTCTGCACTGGAACAGATTTCGACGATGCAGACCGAACTTCTGACTTCGGAAACCCGCCGACATGAGTTGGAAACCGGAATCGAAATCATTCAGGGCACCCTGCGTCGCGCGATGAATGAGCGCGACACTGCGCGCGATGAGGCAGCACAACTGACTGTTGCCCTCAACAGCGCAGAAACAGCGCCAGGTCAGCCGAACGACACCCAGGGTGAAAACCAAGAGGTCGCTTTTTTGACCGCTGCCCTGCAAGACACAGCCTATGAGCGCGATCAAATCACTGAAAATGCACAATCCGCCCTGATCGAAGCCGATGAGATGGCGACAGAAATCCAACTGATGAAGGATCGAAACGATCAGATCTTCCGCCAGCTGGAAGAAGCGATGACCGTGTCAGTCGAGCCACTGGACAAAATGTTCTCCGCCGCGGGCATGAATACCGACAACATGCTCAAAACCGTGCGTCGCGGTTATTCCGGACATGGCGGCCCAATGATGCCATTGTCGTTCTCTTCGCATGGGCAAAGCGACGAGCCTTCTGAGGACGCCCTGCGCGCCAATCGCATTCTTAATCAGATGGACCGCCTGAATCTCTATCGAATCGCCGCCCAAAAAGCCCCCTTCGCCCTGCCGGTCAAAGGCGCTTTCCGCTATACCTCGGGCTATGGCATGCGGTGGGGACGGATGCACAGTGGTTCGGACTTTGCTGCCCCACACGGCACACCTATTTATGCAACGGCTGATGGCGTTGTAACTCAAGCCGGTTGGCAATCCGGTTATGGCCGTCTGGTCAAGATCCAGCATGAGTTCGGCATTGAAACCCGCTATGCGCACAATTCCAAGATCTATGTCAAAAAGGGTCAACGGGTCTCGCGCGGGCAGAAAATTTCTGCTATGGGCAATACTGGACGTTCAACCGGCACCCATTTACACTACGAAGTTCGCGTCGGCGGTAAGGCCGTCAATCCGATGATCTATATCAAGGCTGCAAAAGATGTTTTCTAAGAGCAAAATCAACGACCCCGCCCCAAAAACCGATGCTGCAAAATCCGCAATGCCCGAGCGCAAAGCTGATGCTGCACCTGCCGAGGCCTCTAAGCCCGAATTCAAAGCTGCGGCACCAAAGGCCAAACCTCCGGCATCTATTCTGTCGACCGATCTGCATATTACTGGCAACATCAAAACAACTGGTGACATTCAGGTCGAAGGCACAATTGAGGGCGATATCCGCGCGCACCTTCTGACCGTTGGTGAAAGTGCAACAATCAAAGGCGAAGTCATAGCAGATGACGTTGTCATCAACGGCCGCATCGTTGGCCGTGTACGCGGCTTGAAAGTGCGCCTGACCTCGACCGCACGTGTCGAAGGCGACATCATCCACAAAACAATCGCCATTGAATCCGGCGCCCATTTCGAGGGTTCGGTTCAGCGCCAGGATGACCCACTAAGTGCAAAATCGTCAGCGCCCAAGCCAAAAACCGAAGGCTGATAGCAGGTAATATTATCAAGTTAAAAGGCGCCTTGCATCGCAGCGGCGCCTTTTTTGTGTTTGGGAACCTCGTGTTTCTGGGTCATTCACCTGTGTGAAAATTCCAAGTCCATTAGTTCTCCTATGCTACGCCATTGTCCGCAAGAAGGCAGCGGCGCATGATACAGCCATCCGTTTAACAAATGGTTAATCACTGTGTCAAAAAGCACAGACTGCAGCCTCACAACACATTAATTTCGCATCAATTCCGAAACCCATTTTTTACGATTTATATTTGTTGCGGTTCGTCTTTCAGACATAAGAGGCCAGCAATGCACCTAAGATCCATCCGCGAACGTGTCATTCAGACGTCCAGTTTCGAGCTTATAGGCATCGGCTTTGTCAGCCCGCTTTACGCCTTTGTTGCCGGGACTGATATGAGTGAAAGCTTTACGTTAATCACCTTGATATCCATCACAATTCTGGTGTGGTCACCGTTGTTCAACACTCTGTTTGACTATTTTGACGCTTTGTCCTCTGGCAGAGTAGCCAGTGAGCGCCCCGGTCCTTTACGCATGCTGCACGCCACTCTGCACGAGGTCTGCGCCATCGCTCTCACCTGTCCGATCCTGATCCATGTCGGCGGCCATAGCCTATTGGACGCGCTGAAATTTAATCTTGGACTAACCTTAACGTACACCGCGTACACCTACATCTTCCACCTCATCTATGACCATCTACGCCCAGTTAGAGCTGAGAGTACGGATTTCCAAAAACCGCTAAACCCATAAGTATCAACGGCCCGTGTCAACGTTCCATGGCACTCGGCTCTGTACTGATGGCTATTCAAGACCAAATTCATTGCATCATTAATCGAAACGTTGGACATACAACCTCTATCTTGCTATCCAACAGCCATGGGGTCCGCGATTGCCCCGTGAAGCTCAGGCTCAATTTTCGCTTCCAAAATCAACGTTAAAGGTCGCGCGTAATATGGCGGCCTTAGCAAAGGAAGTGGTAAATGCCTGCACTTAACGAAATCTCCCCTAACCAACTCAATCGTCTGATAGGCACCCCCAATGCCCCCACCCTATTTGACGTTCGCATCGATGAGGACTTTGAACTAGATCCCCAACTCATCCCCGGTGCTATCCGCTGCGCGCATACTGATCTAACATCATTGCAGCATCAGCTTGATCATCGGGGCGCAAGCAAAGCCGTGATTTATTGTCAGAGGGGCCGCAAAATCTCCCATGGCGTCGCCGCTCTCTTGCGCCAGACCGGGCACCAGGCCGAAGTTCTCGAAGGTGGCCAATTCGCCTGGCGTGACGCAGGCCTGCCGATGATCGACGGTCTGATCTCTCTGCCTCGTAACGCCAGCCGCGCCACTCGCTGGGTCACCCGTCACCGGCCCAAAATTGACCGTATCGCCTGCCCTTGGCTGATCCGTCGGTTCATCGATGCAGAGGCCGAATTTCTCTTTGTTCCGCCTCAGGATGTCCTGCTTGTGGCGGAAAAATTCAATGCCACGCCCTACGATGTTGCAGAAGTACAATTCAGCCATCGCGGCGAAAACTGCACCTTCGATACGCTCCTGCAAGACTTTGACCTGAAATCCGATGCACTCACACAAATGGCCACAGTCATTAGAGGCGCGGACACCAACAACCATGACCTTTCACCGCAGTCTGCGGGCCTGTTGGCCTTTTCCACAGGTCTGTCACGCATGTTCCGCGATGACATCGCCCAACTGGATGCCGGTATGCTGCTCTATGATGCGCTCTATCGTTGGGCACGCGATGCCATGGACGAAGGCCACGACTGGCCCCAGTCCCGGTAAAATACGGGAACATCATGTCACACCCGACCTTAAAAGACACCCTGCCCATCTGGTGGCGTATCGGCCTGCTGTCCTTTGGTGGGCCCGCCGCGCAGATTGCATTGATGCACCGCCTGATCGTTGATGAAAAACAATGGCTATCAGAGCAACAATACCTCAATGCACTCTCGTTTTGCATGCTCTTGCCCGGCCCCGAGGCGATGCAATTGGCAACCTATACTGGCTGGCGTTTGCACGGTGTGCGTGGTGGCCTGATTGCCGGATTGTTGTTTGTTCTGCCCGGTGCTTTTGTCGTCATGGGCTTTGCCGCGCTCTATGCGCTATATGGCAGCACGCCCACGCTGGAAACGGTGTTTCTTGGCATCAAAGCCGCCGTTCTTGTCATCGTGTTCGAGGCACTGCTCAGGGTCGCACGCAAAGGTCTGACCGGCACAGCGCATAGGGTGATCGCCGGGCTCTCTTTTGTGTCTTTGTTCTTTTTTGCACTGCCCTTTCCATTCGTGATCTTTTCGGCAGCGCTTTACGGTTATTTCACCGCCCGTCCCGGCGCGGGTTTGTCAAACAGTACAAATCCGGTGGCATGGCAGAAAACTGCAACCACCATTGTGATCTGGTTGGCCATCTGGATCTTGCCGCTGCTGTTTATACCCCTAGTGACCGGTTATGACGTGCTTGGCGACATAGGCGCGTTTTTCTCCAAATTGGCCACTGTAACCTTTGGCGGGGCATATGCGGTGTTGGCATATATGGCGCAAGAAGCGGTCGAGACTCACAATTGGCTGTCAGCCACGGAAATGGTTGATGGGCTGGGGCTGGCTGAAACCACACCCGGGCCACTTATCTTGGTCACTGAATTCGTTGGTTTTTTAGCTGGCGCACGCGCCGAGGGTGGTATGAACCTTTGGTTAGGGATCTCGGCGGCGCTCGTCACTCTTTGGGCTACGTTTGCACCCTGTTTCCTATGGGTCTTCGCTGGTGCGCCCTACATCGACTGGCTGACCTCAAAGCCCAAGCTTCGCGCCGCTCTCTCTGCCATCTCAGCTGCCGTTGTGGGCGTGATCCTAAATCTATCGATCTGGTTCGCGCTGCACGTGCTGTTTACCCGCGTGCAAGTCACTGACTGGGGGATCATGTCCGCGTCTGTCCCTGTTCTAAGCAGCCTCAACTTTGCTGCCGTGGGCTTGATGGTTTTGGCGGCAATCCTTCTGATCCGTCTGAAACGCTCAGTCCTCTTCACCCTCGCAACCTGCGCTAGTGCAGCCGCAACTTTGCTGCTGATTTGATCCCTAACTCTGGGCGTTTATTTAGCCCAACGGCAGCTTGGAGCCCAGAGTTACCAGTGCGGCACTCAGCAGTGAATGGCCGCTATCTTCATTTGTCCAACGCGAGCTTTGCGCCCAGTCCAACCAAGATGCTGCCACCTATTCTTTGTGCCAATCGATTTGCCCCACCCGAAGATTTGAAGTACGCAGCGACCTTATCCGCGAGAACAACGCACAAAGCGTCCGCGCTGGAAAACATGAAATTGACAATCGTTCCTAGGATCAAAAGCTGTACCCAGATTGGAAATGACGCAGACGGGTCTGCAAACTGAGGCAGGAATGCCACGTAGAAAATAGCGGTTTTGGGGTTTAGAACTTCAACAGATACACTTTCCCAAAACGCGCGCTTTGCGCTTTTCTGAGATACGGCGTCCACAGAACCATCTGTATCCTGTTTTGCCCGAAACATCGTAATACCAAGCCAGATCAGATAGGTCGCACCTGCGAGCTTCAATGCTAAATACATGGTCGGAACGGCCTCAAACAAGAACGCAAGGCCGACCGCTGCCGCGATGACATGAACATATCCCCCCAGGTGAATTCCCAATGCAGCGAACCATCCCGCGCGGCGTCCCTTCGCGATGGTTTGGGCAGCTGCATAGAGTGTGGATGGGCCTGGCATGTAGGCAAAGATGCTTGTCGCAATCATAAATGCGACCAGAAGCTCTAGAGATGGCATGGGTTCATTCCAATTGCTTATGTCAAAGGAACTTTAGGTATATACGCCTTATATTCCAAGTTGCTTTGCTCTCGAACCGGACTTTTTGGTAGCTGCCATGGATGGCGGCTTCGTCCGCACTGCGGACACCGCGAGCGTTTGCAAGTTCCCACCTAGGCTTCCCAAAGGAAGGCCAAAATTGTGATACGGCTAGTTCGGTTGGACTGCGACTAGAACAACATCAAGTTCGGCTTCCAAATCCTGCAGCTGTTTGAGTTGGTCTTTTGGCAGCTCAGCAGTCTGGGCCTCAACACTGGCTAAAGCCACCACAGGGCGGCCAAGGTCGTTTTCCAGCTGTTGAATCGCGTTCAGTTTATCGGCTTCAAGAGATGCAAGCGGATACAGCATGTATGTTCTCCTTTTTCTAGATCGTTCTGAGTATAGATCATTTCCTAACAATTATCACATTGGAGGGTGTTATGCTGACGCAAGAAAGCAATACCCACCATAAAACAGACGGATACAGAGCTGACGCAAACACCAAGATGATTTGCGTACCAAACCCGCGTACAACCTGTACCACCTGTACATAAATCAGGCCTCCAACTCGGCATCCCAATAAAGGAAGTCTAGCCAGCTTTCATGCAGGTGGTTGGGTGGGAATTTGCGCCCGGTATTGCGCAGTTGTTCCGCCCCCGGCTCGCGTGGCGGTTTACGCAAGGACATATGCGCCTGCCGCAAGCTTTTTGAGCCTTTGCGCAGGTTGCACGGGCTGCATGCGGCAACCACGTTTTCCCAACTGGTGATCCCCCCTGCGGCACGGGGCACCACATGATCAAAGGTCAAATCCCCATGCGTGCCGCAGTACTGACACTGAAATTCATCCCTTAAAAAAAGATTAAAGCGCGTGAAGGCCACGCGCTTTTGAGGTTTAACATAATCTTTCAGGACAATCACACTGGGGATGCGTATCACTGTACTGGGGCTTCTGACCGTTTCATCGTATTCGGCAACGATATCAACCCGGTCCAGATAAGCCGCTTTGATCGCGTCCTGCCACGACCACAACGATAAGGGGTAATATGACAAGGGCCGGTAATCTGCATTCAACACCAATGCCGGGTGGTGCTTTAACATTGATGGCTCTCTTACAAAGTCTGTTCTAAAATCCTCTGCCATACCTTCCAATCACTCCTGCCCGGTTGACTGTAATTCTAGTTCCTGTGCGGGGCGACCCGCCCATGACCGATCCATTGTTACTGCCCACTATATATCGTGTCCACCATCTGACAACCCCCACATATGGAAGGTTCATACCCAGTTTAACGAAACCCTATTAAGGGAATGTGACAGTTATCCACAGGCTCAATATTTGATGTAGCGCGATTACAATCCGAAGACAGTGGATCTCATCAGCCCCAACTTCTGCCGCATTGGAGAGGTTTCCAATTGCCCAATAGCCACCTTTTCCGGGTTTTTCACTGCGGCCTTCAAGATAGCCTGCGCTTGCCAAAGCGCCAAAAACACCGGACGGGCTTCTTGGGGCACAGCCGCAATACCCTGTCGTGCCGTGGTCAAAGACCGCAACCCACCCTCGGCCAATTCACGAACAGCATCAGCGCGCCCATCAACAAGGGGAATACGACCTGAGGCCTCTAACGCCGGAACCGCACGGAGCCAGTTTGCCAGCCCATGGGCATAGCCAGCCTGACGCGCAAGTTCATCATTGGGAGAGGACACAGCCCGCAACGCAACGGCCAGCAGGTTTCCTGCAGTCACCCTCAGGTACAAGCGAAGATGTTCATCGTTTTCAAAGGGTTCTTTATAGATATCCCAACGCCGTTGAGCGATCAGATCATCCAACAGCCCTGCCCCGTAAGCGTCGATGATCGTCGCCAATGGCGTGGCCACTTCATGTCGGCGTACCGGACCGCCGCCTGTACGGATTTCCTCCAACGCGTCACGCCACCATTGCAGGCGCATCTCAGCAATCATCGGCTCTTCGGTCAACCACGGTGCGCGGGCCACTTCGACGTTAAAGGCATATAGCGGAAACAGTATTTCGCGCAGCGCAACCGGCGCGGCCATAGTGGCTTTGAAACGATCGGGGTCGCCCTTTTCCACAATGGCAGCACAGGCCACGATATCTTCATGCATCACGCAAGAGCTTCCAGTTGATCGCATCCAAAAGCGCCTCGAACGAGGCATCCACTATGTTCGCACTGACGCCCACGGTCGACCAGCGCCGCCCCTTACCATCCTCACTATCGATGATGACGCGGGTGACCGCCTCGGTTCCGCCTTGCGTAATGCGTACTTTGAAATCGACCAGACGCATGTCATCAATGGCATCCTGATAAGGCCCCAGATCCTTGGCCAGCGCCTTGGCTAAAGCGTTCACCGGCCCGCGATCTGAGCCATGTCCATCCATGGATTCGCTCACGGACAATTTCTTTTCACCACCCACTTTAACCACCACAACCGCCTCGGACAGCGAGACCATCTTGTCGTATTTGTTTTTGCGCCGCTCTACGGTCACCTTGTAGCGTTTGACTTCGAAATACTCGGGTAAAAGGCCCAGTTCCCGCCGCGCCAGCAGCTCAAAGCTCGCCTGCGCACTGTCATAGGTATAACCATGATCCTCACGGTCTTTGATCTCCGCCAGAATGCGTGGCAGCGCCGGGTTATCGCGCTCCACCTCAAGTCCAGCCTCGGCCAAACGGCGGCGCAAATTTGACAAGCCGGCTTGATTGGACATTGGAATAATTCGTTCGTTTCCAATGGTTTCCGGTGGGATATGTTCGTAAGTGGTAGGGTCTTTCAAAATAGCCGAGGCATGCAATCCCGCCTTATGGGCAAAGGCCGAGGCCCCTACATAAGCCGCCTGTTTGGTAGGCACCCGGTTAAGAATCTCATCCAGCTGACGACTGGCCTTGGTCAGGGTTTGCAAGGTCTCCTTGCTAACGCCCGTATCCAAGGTGCTGGCATAGGGTTCTTTCAGTAAAAGCGTCGGGATAATCGCGATCAGATTGGCATTGCCGCAACGCTCGCCCAAACCATTCAGCGTGCCCTGCACCTGTCGCGCACCGGCATCAACGGCGGCCAGACTACAAGCCACAGCATTTTCAGTATCGTTATGGGTGTGAATACCTAATTGATCACCAGGAATGCCTGCAGCAACGACCGCAGATGTGATGCGGTAAATGTCATAAGGCAGCGTGCCACCATTGGTGTCGCACAACACCACCCAACGTGCACCAGCTTCGAGCGCGGCTTTCAGGCAGCTCAGCGCATATTCAGGATTGGATTTGTAGCCGTCAAAGAAATGCTCTGCATCGAACAGAGCTTCGCGCCCGTTGTTCACGATATGAGCGATGGATTTGGTAATGTTCTCACGGTTTTCCTCGAGCGTGATGCCCAAAGCGGTGGAAACATGAAACTCATGGGTTTTACCCACCAGACAAACCGCACTTGTGCCCGCATTCATCACTGCAGCCAGAACATCATCGTTTTCAGCACTCATGCCCGCGCGTTTCGTCATACCGAAAGCAGTCATCATAGCGCGTGTTTTGGGGGCTGCGTCAAAGAATGCGCTGTCGGTCGGGTTGGCCCCGGGCCAGCCGCCTTCGATATAGTCAATGCCCAGCTCATCCAGCGTCTGTGCGATGGTCTGCTTTTCAACGGTCGAGAACTGCACACCCTGCGTTTGCTGGCCGTCGCGCAGGGTTGTGTCATAGAGATAGAGGCGTTCTTTGGTCATGTGCACATCTCGCAACAGAGGGTAGCGCCCGACCCTGGGTGGGCGTTCGTGACAGTGTTCATCGCCACGTCAGCGCAACAAAACCCATGGTAAGTGAAAGCCGAAACCTTGCAAAAGCGCCCTCCCATGGGGAGGGTCGGGCGCTGCCCGGGGTAAGCCCGGGCTGGATGTTGTGAGGAAATCATTTCAACGCCTCCAATTTGGAAGCATCAAATACATCAGGGTCAAGGTCATACTCGAAGACCCTTTCACCTGTAGTTTTATCTTTTGTGGTTCGTGTAACGACGCCAGCCTGATGAAGTTGGTCACGCAATTGATCTGCAATTGAAAAGTTCTTTTCGTTAATAGCGGAAACCCACTTTTGAAAACAATCTTCAAGCATTTTATAAACATCTGGTGCCGATGTTTGTAATTGCTGTTCAATCGTCGCTGTTGTGACAAGCTCTTTGAATGTCGATGAAACAAGATTTTCGAAACCCAATAAGTTCAATGTAGCTTTAAACACCGCCTTTGAATTTGCACTTTTCTTGCTCTCATCAAAAAGTTTGTGCATCCGTGAAATGGCAGCATGTGTATTCAGATCATTACATAATGCCGCAATCACTTCAGAATCAGGAGCTCCATTTTCGTTTTCATCTCCGCCAATAGGCCCATCAAACTCCGACCAACGTCGTAGTATTTTCTCCGCCTCCCGCGCCTTCTCCGACGTCCAGTCCATCGGTTTGCGATAATGCGTCGACAGAAACACAAAGCGGATCACCTCACCCGGGATGCCCTGATCCAACAGGTCGCGGACAGTAAAGAAATTGCCCAGTGACTTGGACATCTTCTTACCTTCGACCTGTAGCATCTCGTTGTGCATCCAAACCTTGGCAAAGTCAGACCCCGGATTGGCGCAGCAGCTTTGGGCAATCTCGTTTTCGTGGTGCGGGAATTGCAGGTCATTGCCGCCACCGTGGATATCAAAGTTAGCCCCTAGCAGATCATCCGCCATGGCCGAGCATTCGATATGCCAACCCGGACGCCCCCAACTCCACGGGCTTTCCCAGCCGGGTTGGGTCTCGTCCGAGGGTTTCCACAACACAAAATCCATCGGATTTTTCTTGTAGGGTGCCACCTCAACTCGTGCCCCGGCGATCATGTCATCGACAGACCGGCCTGATAATGCGCCATAAGCTTTGTAGCTATCGACAGCAAACAGCACATGCCCTTCGGCGGCATAGGCATGACCCTTTTCGATCAACCCTTCGATCATCGCCACCATTTGCGGGATGTATTCGGTGGCGCGCGGCATCAGGTTGGGCTCCATCGCGCCAAGCGCACCCATATCATCCAGAAACCATTGGATTGTCTCGTTAGTGATGTCGCTGATTTTACGCCCTGTTTCAGCGGCGCGAACGTTGATCTTATCCTCAACATCCGTGAAATTACGCGCATAAGTCACTTGCTCTGCGCCGTAGACATGGCGTAGCAAGCGGTAGAGCACGTCAAACACCACCACAGGGCGCGCGTTGCCCAAATGCGCCCGATCATAAACCGTCGGCCCACAGACATACATCCGCACGTTCTTATCATTCAAAGGTGTGAACACCTCTTTGCGACGTGTCTTGTTATTGTGCAGCTTAATCTCGGTCATAAGTCCCTCGTGGCGCGCAGTGTTCCCGCAGCGGGCTTATCAACTTACATTCAAGGATGGAATAGAAGACGACCCGCAGAGTGCTCTCAGCAGGTAATAATGCAGCAAATAATGATGGTTGCAGTCTTCATGGGGCGACCATATGAGGCCGCCCCGAATTGGTCAAGCCGTCTCCGACCTACTTTCTGCTATATCTCTTAAGTCGCAAAATCGGTCACTGAGCGAAGTGCACATCGATTGCCATCTGGATCACAAAATTCCGCAGTCGTCCCCCACGAATGAAACCTGACATCAACCGTAACACCAGTTGACTCTAATTGTGCTACAGCAGCCTCAATATCAAACACATTAAACCGGAGCTTTGTCGGACATCTCGTTATCGGCTTGCACCCTGATACCGCGTCGCCACCCGTTTCAACCATTAAATACGCACCCGTGAACTCAAAACATGTGAGCTGCCCTCCGGGGTCCTCTTTTTCAAACGACACCGGCAATCCAAGGCTATCTCGGTAGAAACGAACGCATTCAGAGTAATTTTCCGTATTCAAAATGATACCACACTTCGCGGTTTTCATTGTTAAGGCCCTCATTCGCTGTAGCTGACTACCTCAAATTCAATCCCGTCAGGCCCGTTGAAATAGAACCGCAGCCCCGGCTCATAATCCCCGTGGCTATGTGGCGCATAACCGGCAGCTTCAACTTTGCGCTCTACTGCTTTGATATCATCCACCACCACGCCAACATGATTGAGGCCAGCAATCTGCTCATATGTATTGCCCATCGGGGTCAGGAATTTCCCGGGCTTATACAGCGCAAGATAACTGTCCTCGTCCCCGACGTGCACGGTATATCCATTGTCCTTGGCAGTCCCTTCCCAACGGATATGCCAATCGAAGAGATTACATAAAATCGCAGCGATTTCCTGCGGGGCGGTGACTGTGACGTTCAGATGCTCAAGTTTCATATCAATCCCTTTCAGTTTGATTCCTCTTTAAATTCATTGTAATTTCTAAAGTATACTTTAAATCAATATGGATAATTTTCATGATAACCAATAGGTTAGAAACTAGAGGATTAAGTATCGGCTTTGTTTCTGAGCGCACCGGCCTGCCCACATCGGCCATCCGCTACTACGAAGACGAAGGATTGGTCACGCCAGATCGCAACGAATCTGGGCACCGCCGTTATGCCAGGGCTGACATTCGGCGGTTGTCGTTTGTGATGATTTCACAAGGGTTGGGCTTCTCCATTGCTGAGATCCGCGAGGCATTGGCCACACTGCCCGACCACCGCACTCCCAACAAAGGCGATTGGAATCGTATTTCGAAAAAATTCGGCAAAATCCTCGACGAGCGGATTGAACAGATGCAATCGCTACGCGCCCGGCTGGATGGCTGTATCGGGTGTGGTTGCCTGTCCTTGCAAAGTTGCGGGCTCTACAATCCACGCGACCGCGCCGCTAAACGTGGCAAAGGTCCGCGATATCTGATGGGGGATCCTATCGAAACGGATTAATCAAGTTTCAAATGCTTCTGTATCAAACAGGTATTTTTCAGCTCCAATTCCTCCATATGAAAATAAAATTCAGTTTTTCATTGTCTGTTTGCGACAAAGGTCGTTAACTGAATAGATCCACGTGCCGAAACGTTGCATTCGTTCTCATCACGCAGGGAGAGATTGGATATGAAACCGAGCTGCAAAATTGCACTTGTGATCTATACGATCGGCGCCGCACGTGGGCGTGCCGCTCGGGGAAGGCCGTCTTGGGTTTGAGTTTTTCAACCCTTTAAAGACACCATTTCCCATAGGACACCACACATGAATGCACCCTCACCTCGCCGTTCCGGCGGACGTTCCGCCCGTCGCGCTAGCCGTGCCGCTCCGCTCTCTGATGAGCTGCGCCCTATTCGTCCCGGCATGGAAGGCGGCCGTTACAAAGCGCTGACCCAAGCCCAAATCGAAAAAATCCACAACGCAGCCCTTGAAGCACTGGAAACCATCGGCCTTGCCGACGCACCAGAAAGCGGTATCAAATACCTAACCGGAGCAGGTGCCGTTCTGGGTGATGACGGACGTATTCGTTTCCCCCGTGCTGTGGTCGAAGACGCGATTGCCAAGTCCAACAAGAAAATCACGTTGTTCAGCCGTGACGGCAAAAAAGACCTCGATCTATCTGGAACCAAAGTACACTATGGCACCGCCGGCGCCGCGGTGAGCCTTGTCGACGTCGAGGGCAAAGAATACCGCCACAGTACGTTGCAAGATCTGCATGATGCGTCTCGTATCGCAGACGTATTGGACAACATCCATTTTGTTCAGCGACCGATGGTTTGCCGCGATATCGAAGACAATTTTGAAATGGACATGAACACGGTCTATGGCTGTGTGTCTGGCACAACCAAGAATGTTGGCACATCTTTCACCGACCCCAGCTACGTCAAAGGCGCGCTGGAGATGCTGCACATGATTGCAGGTGGAGAGGATCAATGGCGCGAACGTCCTTTCGTCGTCAACTCCAACTGCTTTGTCGTTCCTCCGATGAAGTTTGCCACTGAATCCTGCGAAGTCATGGAAGAATGCATTCGTGGTGGCATGCCAGTGCTTTTGCTGTCTGCGGGCATGGCAGGCGCAACAACTCCGTCGACCATCGCTGGTGCCGTTGTGCAAGCCACTGCAGAAGTTTTGGGCGGTTTGGTCTACGTTAATGCCGTCAAACCCGGACACCCGGCAATCTTTGGCACTTGGCCTTTCGGTCTGGACTTGCGCTCTGGCGCAATGACAGGTGCATCTGCCGAACAGGCCCTGCTCAGCTCGGCCTGCGCTCAGATGCATCAGTTCTACGGCCTGCCCGGCGGCGCTGTGGGCGGCATTGCCGATGCCAAACTGCCGGACATGCAAGCAGGATATGAGATGATGTGTTCAAACGTCATGACAGGGCTGTCTGGCCTGAACATGGTGTATGAAGCCGCAGGTATGCACGCGTCGTTGTTGGGTTTCTGCCTTGAATCTCTGATCATTGGTGACGACCTCATTGGTCATGCTATGCGCTGTATCCGGGGAATCGAAGTGAACGATGAAACCATGGCACTTGATCAGATCCGCGATGTCTGCATCGGTGGACCCGGGCACTATCTGGGGACTGATCAAACCCTCGCACGCATGCAGGTGGATTACGTCTACCCCGCCATCGGCGACAGGACTTCTCCTAAAGAATGGGCCGAGATTGGCAAACCCGATCTGATCCAAAAGGCGATCTCCCGGAAAGAGGAAATTCTGGCAACACGGTCCGCCGCGCGGTTTGATCCCGCACTGGACGCTAAAATTCGCAAAGCGTTCAACATCCACCTCCCGGCATAGAACGTTCCAATTTGTAACTGCTAAACGACCGGCGCCATTTGCGCGCCGGTCTAGTAAACTCTGCTGTGGCAAGAAAGACTCGCACTGACTTATGTGGCAAGAAAATGCCGCATTTTCGCACGTAAGGGATTCACAACACGAATCACCTATGGCATTGTGCAAAAACACCGCCCGTAGAGGCGGGTTTTGAGGCAGAATCATAATGGCTTTCCACAAGCGACCCGCCTTTGGCGTGTTGACATATTTCCTGATCGCTTTTGGCCTTGGCGCCTATTTTACCTTTGCCGCTGTGCAGGGCGATTACGGCGTGTTTCGCCGTGCGGAAATTGATGCTGAGCGCCGCGCATTGCAGGCGCAACTTGATCAATTGGATGCCGAAATTGCCACCATGGAAAATCTGACCAAGCGTCTGTCCGATACCTATCTGGATCTGGACCTACTGGATCAACAAGCACGCGATGTTCTGGGCCTGCTGCGCGCAGACGAGATTGTCATCCGCTAACCCCTCCATAAATTGAAAACCTAAGGCTGCTAACTGCCGCAGCGGCATTTCTCTCTCGCCACTGCGGTCAAAATGCTATATTAAGTAGTTTAAGGCTAAACTATTTATCAAAATTGGGAGACCCACACGCATGGCCACCCGGAAATCATCCAAAAAATCAAATACTTCCGCTGAGGAACTGACACAGTTCTATCGCGACATGCTCTTGATCCGTCGATTCGAAGAAAAGGCAGGCCAACTCTATGGCATGGGCCTGATTGGCGGATTCTGCCACCTGTACATCGGCCAAGAAGCTGTTGTTGTCGGATTAGAATCCGCCACCAAAGAAGGTGACAAACGCATCACCACTTACCGCGACCACGGTCATATGCTGGCTTGCGGCATGGATCCAAATGGCGTGATGGCCGAGCTGACAGGCCGTAAAGATGGTTATTCGCGCGGTAAAGGCGGATCAATGCATATGTTCAGCCGTGAAAAGCATTTTTACGGCGGCCACGGTATTGTTGGCGCCAACGTACCTTTGGGTGCGGGTCTCGCCTTCTCTGATAAATACAAAGGCAACGACAACGTCACATTCACCTACTTTGGGGATGGCGCGGCAAACCAAGGCCAGGTTTACGAGACCTTCAACATGGCCGCCCTTTGGGAATTGCCGGTGATCTTTGTGATTGAAAACAATCACTATGCGATGGGCACTTCGCAAAAACGCTCCACCTCCTCCCCTGACATATATACCCGTGGGCAAGCCTTTGGTATCCCCGGCGAAGCTGTCGATGGCATGGATGTGCTTGCGGTCAAAGAAGCCAGCGAAAAGGCTGTCGCGCACTGTCGTGCAGGCAAAGGTCCTTATATCCTTGAGGTTAAAACCTATCGCTATCGCGGTCACTCAATGTCTGACCCGGCCAAGTACCGTACCCGTGAAGAAGTGCAGAAAGTCCGTGAAGAAAAAGATGCGATCGAACACGTTCGTGATCTGCTGCTGAGCGGAAAACATGCGACAGAGGATGACTTGAAGGCGATCGATAAAGAAATCAAGACAATTGTCAACGCCTCTGCTGACTTTGCGAAAACCAGCCCTGAACCTGCTCCAGAAGAGCTCTGGACAGATATTTACGCGTAAAGGGCGACCATGGCACATTTTGAGATTTACGTAAGCGACATAGAAGCCGGAAAAGCCTTTTACGGACAACTCTATGGCTGGACATTCTCCCCCATGGATGGCGGCGAGGAGGTGAACTATCATCTCGCCGAATCCGCCGGTCTCGGGGAAGGGTTAACCATCGGCATGATGACACGGCCAGATACCCCGCACACCGCTGGCTCCGCCGTTCGCGGTGGCACGATGACTTTTGATGTCAGTGATTGCGACGAGAGTTACAATTGGGCGCTGGCAAATGGCGGGGCCGAGGCCCTGCCCCCCATGGATTATCCCGGTGTGGGCCGCTGCGCCTATGTCGAAGACGGCCAAGGAAATATTGTGGGCATGATCAGCCCAGCGAAAGGAAGCGCATAATGGCAACCGAAATTCTGATGCCCGCCCTATCGCCCACCATGGAAGAGGGCACTTTGGCCAAATGGTTGGTCAAAGAAGGCGACATAGTTGCAAGCGGCGATATCATCGCTGAAATTGAAACCGACAAAGCCACAATGGAATTTGAGGCGGTTGACGAAGGTACAATGGGTAAAATCCTTGTGCCCGACGGCACTGAAGGTGTGAAAGTGAACACGCCCATCGCCGTCATGCTGGAAGACGGAGAAAGCGCCGACGACATCACCAGCGCCTCGGCGGCCGCCGTACCAACAGCCGTTGAAGTCCCAGCACAGGCGCCAGCGCCCGCTGCAACCGCACCTACTACGCCGACCCCGGACACCAGCCCCGACTGGCCTGAGGGCACCGAAATGCAAAGCATGACCGTGCGCGAGGCTTTGAATGCCGCCATGGCTGAAGAAATGCGCGGCGATGACAGCGTCTTTGTCATGGGCGAAGAAGTCGCCGAATACCAAGGCGCTTACAAAATCACTCAAGGACTGTTGGATGAGTTCGGTGCAAAGCGCGTTATTGATACGCCCATTACCGAACACGGCTTTGCCGGGATTGGTGTTGGCGCTGCCTGGGGTGGATTGAAACCCATCGTCGAATTCATGACTTGGAACTTTGCCATGCAGGCGATTGACCAGATCATAAACTCGGCCGGTAAAACCAACTACATGTCTGGTGGCCAACTTGGGTGTTCCATCGTGTTCCGTGGCCCCAATGGTGCTGCGGCACGTGTTGGTGCGCAACACAGCCAAGACTATGCGGCTTGGTATGCTCAGGTCCCCGGCCTCAAGGTTGTTCAGCCTTATTCTGCTGCTGACGCCAAGGGGTTGCTGAAGTCCGCCATTCGTGATCCGAACCCGGTTGTGTTCCTGGAAAACGAAATCCTCTATGGCCGCAGCTTTGAGGTTCCCAAGATCGACGATTTCACTATTCCACTGGGCAAAGCGCGTGTGGCTCGCACGGGCAGTGATGTCACCATCGTAACTTTCGGCATCGGCATGACCTATGCATTGGAAGCGGCAGACAAATTGGCCGAAGACGGCATCAGCGCTGAAGTCATCGACCTGCGCACCCTACGCCCGATTGATTATGACACTGTGATTGCCTCGGTGATGAAAACCAACCGCTGCGTCACTGTCGAAGAAGGCTGGCCCGTGGCATCGATGGGCAACCATCTCAGCGCTACGATCATGGAACGCGCGTTCGATTACCTCGACGCACCGGTGATCAACTGCACCGGCAAGGATGTGCCCATGCCCTATGCCGCCAATCTTGAACGCATGGCGCTGACGTCAACGGCCGAGGTTATCGATGCCGTCAAACAAGTTACCTACCGGTAAGGAGAAAGAGCGATGCCAACAGAAATCCTGATGCCCGCACTGTCCCCCACCATGGAAGAGGGCACATTGGCCAAATGGCTTGTCAAAGAAGGCGATACCGTCAGCTCTGGCGACTTGCTGGCCGAAATTGAAACCGACAAAGCGACGATGGAATTTGAAGCCGTCGACGAAGGTGTCATCGGCAAAATCCTCGTGGCTGATGGCTCCGAGGGAGTGAAGGTCAATACCGTCATCGCTGTCCTGCTGGAAGACGGTGAAAGCGCTGATGATATTGGCGCAACATCAGCCCCAGCACCCGAAGTTGCACCCGCGACTGAGGCGGCCACCGAGGTGACCCCATCAGGGGCCGCCGAGAAGGCCGCACCCCCTGCTCCAGCAGCCGCCAGCGGCGCGCGCATCTTTGCTTCACCTCTAGCACGCCGGATCGCGGCGCAAAAAGGTCTGGATCTCAGCCAAGTCAATGGCACAGGTCCGCATGGTCGCATCGTCAAAGCCGATGTCGAAGCCGCCCAGCCCGGTGCAGCCCCTGCCGCGACAACTGCAGCTTCTGCCGCGCCCGGGTCAGTACCAGCTGCCGCAGCAACGGTGTCTTCGGGTCCATCGACGTCACATGTCATCGCCATGTACGAAGGCCGCGAATACGAAGAAGTCGCGCTCAACGGCATGCGTAAAACCATCGCTGCCCGCCTGACCGAGGCCAAGCAATCAATCCCGCATTTCTATCTGCGGCGTGATATCAAGCTGGATGCTCTGCTGAAGTTCCGCAGCCAGCTCAACAAGCAGCTTGAAGGTCGTGGTGTGAAACTCAGCGTCAACGACTTCGTCATCAAAGCCTCTGCACTGGCGCTGCAGTCCGTGCCCGATGCCAACGCCGTCTGGGCCGGAGACCGCGTGTTGAAATTAAAGCCGTCAGATGTGGCTGTGGCTGTGGCGATTGAAGGTGGTTTGTTCACCCCTGTGCTGAAAGATTCAGATATGAAATCTCTGTCTGCGCTGTCTGCTGAGATGAAGGATCTTGCCTCCCGCGCCCGTGATCGCAAACTTGCACCACATGAGTATCAGGGCGGCAGCTTTGCCATCTCCAATCTTGGCATGTTTGGCATCGACAATTTCGATGCCGTGATCAACCCACCTCACGGTGCTATCCTGGCCGTTGGTGCCGGCAAGAAGAAGCCCATCGTCGGCGATGACGGTGAGCTGACCGTGGCCACAGTCATGTCCTGCACTCTGTCAGTTGATCACCGAGTAATCGACGGCGCGCTTGGCGCTGAATTGCTACAAGCCATAGTTGACAACTTAGAGAACCCGATGGTCATGCTAGCCTGATTTCTCTTACACGACACACAATGATAAAAGCCGCAGTGACCCATCACTGCGGCTTTTATCATTGCCCCAGATTTTTTTATTCACTTCACGCATTATTCTCTCGCGTTTCACGCAGAGTTTTCATGCCTATTGTATAATCACGCTATGTAGAGCGCCAAAGGTTTCATTTTGCCAGCGCTCAAAGAACGTACACAATTGTTGTTAAACTAATTTTTGCAAATTATCCGCATAAAAAATTCACACAAGGTATTCTCATGCCCACTTCTTCTATTGAAATGATTGATGTTTTCATTCTGTGCCGCGCAATTGGTTTGCTTGGATTTTCGATCTATGTGATCGGTTTTTTCTGCCTGTGTAGCGGCCGGCTCAGCAGTGCCACGCCCGGTTATTTTCTTCTCACCTTTATCGCATCCAGTTGTGTGATGGTCTCGTTGATTGTCGAGTTCAACCTCAGTGCGGCCCTGATTCAGTTATTTTACATTGTGATGTCTTTGGGTGGGATCATCATTCGCTTGTCGCACAGGAAACAGCCATCAAAGCAGTTTGATCAAGCCGTTTGAACGAAAAAGCACCGCCTCGTCAAAAGCGGTGCTAGAATAAAATATCAACCTGTGTTGCAACAGGTCATAGGTTTATCGAACACCCAATAGCTGATCCATCTGAATGGACGGTTGATCACATCCGGCCTCACCAACAATCTTCGCAGGTACACCGGCGACAGTTTTGCAAGGCGGAACCTCTTGCAACACAACCGAGCCCGCCGCGATACGCGAGCAGTTGCCAACAATGATGTTGCCCAGAACTTTGGCTCCGGCCCCGATCAGAACACCACTGCCAATCTTGGGGTGGCGATCTTCCTCTTCTTTACCGGTACCACCCAACGTGACTGAGTGCAGCATCGATACGTTATCGCCAACAACAGCGGTTTCGCCAATCACGATCGAATGCGCGTGATCAATCATGATACCACGGCCAATCCGGGCGCCTGGGTGGATATCCACACCAAACACTTCGGACGAGCGCATCTGGAAGAACCGCGCCATATCCTGACGCTCATTGTGCCATAACCAATGCGCCACTCGGTACGCCTGTATCGCCTGAAATCCTTTGAAATAGAGCATTGGCAGGATGTAACGATCGCATGCTGGGTCACGATCATTCACTGCCACAATATCGGCGCGTGCAGCCTGAGAAATCTCAGGATCAGCAACATGCGCCCAGTCACAGATTTCACGTAGGATCTGTTCCGGCATTTCAGGCGAGGCCAGCTTCAACGAGATCCGATAAGCCAGCGCCGATTCGATGGTGTTATGGTGTAAAATACTGGAATGCACCAACCCGCCCAGCAACGGCTCATCAGTGATGGCAGCCTGAGCTTCCTCAGTAATACGGCTCCAGACAGGATCTACCTCTGACACATGTGCGCGTGTTTTGACCATTTGCAAGCTCCTTTGGCTCGTGCTTGATTATAACACATAGGCAGTAATGGCAAAATGCAAAGTGGTGATGGGAGATATAAGCAAAATGGATGAGTCAGATCTGATTACATTCCGCAATTTAATCTCAGAACGCCTAAACGCATTGGATGCAGAAGATGTTCTTGGCGCCGAAGGTCAGCAAACCGTCGAGTTGGACCAACAAGCAGTAGGCCGCCTCAGCCGAATGGACGCGTTGCAAAATCAAGCCATGGCCAATGCCAATCACGCCCGGCGTCAGGCGGAGCGGGCGCGTCTGAACGCGGCCCTCATCCGCATGAATGAGGGTGAATTTGGCTATTGTGACAGCTGCGGCGACGTCATTAAGCTTGAACGCCTACACCTCGATCCCGCAGCCATGATTTGCGTCGAGTGTGCCAAGGGTTAAATCCACCTAGGCAGAGTTGATATAACGGGCGCTTACACCTGCCCCAAACAGCGATGACACCTGTGCCACCTGCAGCTCATCACCTAAGGTAAAGGAATCCGCACTTTGCGCCGCGGCGGAATACACCCATTCAGCTGTATCAGCCAACTCTTCGCGTAAGGTCTCTCCTGCTCGGACGACACGGACTATATATTGCTCTCGCTCTTCGCCCAACGGAATTTCAGGGGTTTCCCAACGGTCAGCGCCAATACGGCCGCGCCGCACCCAACTAAACAATCGGTCCTGCCCTACAGCCCCCTGCAATCGCAAATGCACCGGGCGATAGGGCCGTAATCCGATCCCCTCAAATGCCAACTCGATTTGCTGATAAGCTGGATCATCCAGCGGTCGTCCTGCCGGGCCAATGCGATAGAACCGCGACAGCCCTCGCTTTGCATCGGGCAGATCAATCTGCAACGGGCTACCATCCATACGCACGATATATGACCCCACCGGCCACGAATAACCCTCAGTTCGCTCTGTGCCCAACTGCCCCCGCAGGCGTTTACTCAGCATATAGGTTTCGGGCCCGACCATATCCGCTGTTTCGAACTGAAACAGCTCCCACCCATCCGGGCTGCCATTCCCGATTGCGCACAAGTTTGCCCCGTTCAAAATGGCGGCCTCGCTGACACTTTCCAATTCGCCGTGCAGCATCTTCACCAACAGACCATCACTACGATCCATCAAGCCGGACGGCGCCCAGCTCAGCTCAGTTTCCGTGATCCCAATCGGTGTCCGGGCTGAGGCAACAGTGTTCAACCTGTAATTGGAATCAAAATCGGAAGCATATAACGCAGCCGATCCCGGCCAAGGATCCGCCGCCACCGCCAGATAAGGTGCATGAGGCACCTCATCGCCGGTTAACAAAGGCAAATCGAGAAAAAACGGCGACACCGGTGCCGGTGGCACAAAACCAGCCAGATTTGGAACGGCATCAACAAAATCAACCGGACGATAGCTTTCGGCATCTATCCGTACGCCATCGAGCTGCTGCGTACCGCCACGTTCTTCAACCCGGTCCACACGGTAGAGCCCTTGCCCACCGTCTTCCGGCAAGGCCACGACATCCCCAGCGCCTATTTCCAGCTGCGAGGGTGGCAAGCTGAATTGTACTGTATCTGTGTTTAATTGAGCCTCCGACAGCCAACGCTCAACTGTCTGGCGCCCTTCCGCCCGCGGCATTGATAGCGGGAATTCCGATGCAGACACCACCGGATTTGGATCATCAGCCAAAATGGCTTCTTCCGCGACGACTTCGAAATCTCCGTCTGCCTCAACAAAGCGCAACCGCACTCGACCTGACAATTCTGCTGCGCTGCCTCGGGTGTATTCAAGCACCCCCTCATCGCGCGCATCACGAACAACCATATCCGGATCAATCTCAAAATCAGCCACGCCATCACGCATCCGAAACTGCAAGGTACCATCGCGCTCAATTGCATCAAATCCATAGTGCAGCATCAATGGTTGCAGCGCCGCGCGCGCCTCGCCGATCTCATCCACCTGATAACCCTTCACCATGCCGTGCAATTTTGAGGTATCCACATGTCCCGCCCCAACTTCTTCAGCGATCTCATCCACAACCGAAGCCAGACGGCGCGAAGCGGCTCTCCCTGAAATCCAATGCCCCCGGCCGTAATTTTCACCATCGTTCCAGAGCTTGCGATTGTTGGGGAAAAACGGATATGGCCGCGCATCCCAGGCCCAGACATAAGCATGATCCATATCCACCATCGGTCCGCCATACAGCTCTGAGGTTGGATTGCGCTTTGACTGTCGCCAATAACCGTTCATCGCTCGCAAATATTGCATCTGAATGGTTTCGTCCCGCCGCCCATCAGAATAGTAAGGCAACTTGGATTCCGATGACTTAGGATCAAGAAACTTATTCGGTTGATTGGTGCCCTTATTCACCGCAGCGCAGCCATATTCGGTAAAACGGATAGGTTTTGATTCCGGCACCCAATCTGTCGGTACTTCTGATCGTACGCCATTCACCCGCTCATGATGCGTATTTTCCCAAAAGCCGCGCAGATCTTTGTACCGCCAAATCCATGACTCCTCATGCGCCTCATCGGTAATTGGTGTTCTATTCTGGGCCGCGCGTGCTTCTGGCGAGGTATAATACCAGTCATACCCCTCACCTCCTTCGATATTGGCTTGCAGATAACCAAGGTCATAGGCCGTCTCCCAATTCACGTCGGCATGCTCCGTACCATCGCGCCAATCAGACAGTGGCATATAATTGTCTATTCCAATGAAATCGATGTTTGCATCGGCCCATAATGGATCAAGGTTAAAGAACCGATCCCCGGAACCATCTTGCGGTTTATAGCCAAAGTATTCTGACCAGTCCGCCGCATAGCTAATCTTGGTGCTGGGCCCCAAAAGCGCACGTACTTCAGCCGCCAGATTGCGTAATTCCTGCACTGCCGGAAAACTGTTTCCAGCTCCGCGAATTTGCGTCAGCCCGCGCATTTCTGAACCGATGCAGAAACTCTCAACACCACCCGCGGCCTTACACAAAGCCGCCTGGTGCAAAATAAACCGCCGAAACCCCCATTCCCCTGGGCCGCTATAAACCACCGGGCTCAACTTTGCCGACCAATCTAAATTGATCAAACCTGCAAACCCACCTGTACCGCCCACTGTCGCTGTACCATTTGTGGCAAAATGACTGGCTTGCGCTGTACCAAAAAAAGCTGCTACCTCTGCCTCAGCGCCATTTGTTCCATCAGAACTGCCCGGCCGCCCCGGCGCTTCATTTAGCGTGATCCGCCCGCGCCATGGCAGCTCAGGCTGGTGATCCCTATCGCTATAGGGATCTGGCAGTTTATTGCCTGCGATCTGATCCATCAGAATGAAAGGGTAAAACATCACATCTTTACCCGCAGCCTTCAATCTCTTGATCGCTTCAATAACCGCCTGATCCGATGGCGTACCACCATAGAGCGGTTTATTGTCGGTACCACGTACGACCCGCAGTGCAAAACTTCGCCGTACACCAGACACATTCCAGGGCATGTTCGCCCCATCAAAGCTGTTCTGTTCCACTTTGGGTAAAACGCTACAGGCTCCGCAACGCAGGTCGTTCCCAAACCAACTCACCACCAAAGACACGGCATCACAGGCTGGCAACTCTCCCTCCAATGCGTCCATTGATGTCAGAAAATCACTTTTGCCTGACCAGGAATTCACATTTGCCTGCTTACTTGACCCCGGCCCATAGCGCAGCGTGACTTTGCTGGTCGCCAAGGTGTATTCTCCGCTACCCGGCAACATCGCAACACCGCGCACCGCCTGCGGTGGGTCAAGTTCAGCCCCCGGTTGGCCCTTTTGCGGCGGACGCAACACCTCGAAAGAAAACTGCGGCACTCGATTGCCAAACTGCTCCAGCTCAAGATTTTCGATCACCACATAGGCCGTGCCGCGATAGGCCGGCACAGTTCCGGCCCCCTCGACCGCTTCTATCTTAGGATCCGGTAGCTGATCGCACGTGCCATAATATACCCGCATATCCAGATTATCGCGGGTCAATTCATTGCCATCAGCCCAAACGCGCCCAACCTGACTGATTTCTCCTTCGCATAGCGCTATCGCCAGACTAACCGCGTATTTATATTCCCGTACCGTGGGCGTAACTGGGGCCGGTGCTGACCGCCGTCCTTTGCCCCCTCCTCCGCCACCGCCACCACCGCCGCTTCCTTCTGTAATTTTGACCCATTCGCGAAATTCTGTGGCCCAAATAACCTGTCCAGATACCCTCATGCGTCCGTAGATCCGGGCGATAGCATCTCCTTCACCTGCTCCGGTCAGACGCAAGCGGCGCACCCTTCCGGTTTCGACCACCTCAGATCCCCGCCCCATGGTGCGTTGATCGAGGGAACGCCCAATCATCGCCCCGGCAAAACGCCCGATTGCTGCTGTCGAAAGGCCCAGTACAGAGCCCCCAATTTGCCCACCGATTGCACCGCCGACAGCGGATAAGACAACTGTTGCCATTTTTATATCTCCTCAGGAAATCTGAACCGCGCCACAATGCGCCGCCGCCACGGTGTACTCAGCGGGCTTTCCACCACCGCATGACCGGAATATGCATGGATGAAGCTGGCTCTTGGCCGTACCTGCCCCGAGATCCCCAGATGTTTGGCCACCGCACCCGTGCGCATGCGAAACAGCAACACATCTCCGGGTTGCTCGTCATCCAGAGGGGCCCTGCGCAAATGCCGCGCTGCTGTGCGCCATAAAATCTCATCTCGTGTCGGTTCCGCCCAGTCCATCGTATAGGCCGGAACAGATTCTGGCTCCTCACCAAGCACCTCACGCCAGACCCCGCGCAATAAGCCCAGACAATCCGTACCCGCCCCCTTACACGAAGCCTGGTGCCGGTACGGCGTGCCAATCCAACCACGTGCAGTGCGGACAACCTGCTCTCCCACCCCAGTCATCGACGACGACTCCGGCCGTCTAAACGCCCAGCGCGCGTTGGATCTGTCACGGACCAATCATCACCTGGAATATCCGGAAAACCTTGAAAGTTTAGATAGTTATTGAATTTCTTTCGACATGTCTCACCACGTTTGTCGCATCCCGTATCCAACCGCAAAAGATCACCGGCCAAAATTTCAGCCCGCAATGGATGCCACAGTTCAACCAAGCGCCCATCTGCATCCACCCTGTCACGCTTGATCAACCCACTTAAGCCCTCAGCAGCACCGGACAGAATGCGCAACACGCCGTATTGGAACCACTCAGGTGCATATCCGTCCAACGCGTCAAACCGAAACGCGCGCCGATCCTCGACGCGTTCAACCGCGCGCACCAAGAAATAACCCGGCGTCTCAAGATCAAACCCGCATCCCTCATCCCCAAGAACTGCGCCGCAAGGCTTTTGATAGACCTTGCCATAGGGCTGGTTGAGCACATCTGTCAGGCCCCGTAATTCAGCCTCAAACGCCCCACCCTGACGGCGCAACTCTCCGATCAAGCCCCGAAATTGCAATTGACGTTCTTCGACATTCTGCCAGTTCACCAGCCAAGACTGCACTTCAGCCCCATCATACCGCCCAGCCTCGATATCCGTTTCACGGATCGCCACATCACTAAGCGCCCCCAGTGCTTCTGTATTGTCCACGGACAAACCCGTGGTTTGCTGCAATGCCAAGGCACTTAGTCCCGTGTCTGCGCGAAACGTGACTCCATCAAACATCAGTGGCAGATCGTGATCAGTGAACCCCATCACCTCACCATCCCGTCGGGTCAGCACCCAACACCGGCAGGTGGTGGTCACCCCGGTTTGCAAATGCGCCTTTAACCCTTCGTCAAACCCGCTCATACCCGAACCTCCACCACCGGAATGTTTGGTACCTCCCCAGCTTGAAAGCTGGCCACGCTAGTTTGGATACGGTCCGTGTCGAACCGCACCGGCACGTCAAATTCAAAGCCCGCAGTGATTGCGACCCCCTCATTCGGTGGATGCAGAAACGTCACTATCCCGGTGCTGGTCTCGACCTCAAAGTGAATGCCTTCCTGCTGCTCGACCCCGCCAAGACCAATGCGCACAGTGCCTGCCACAGGTTTCTTGATTGGCCGCTGATAGATAACCTCGCCAGACCGGTAGGTCTTGATCAAAGGGAACGCCCCGGTCACATCATCACCGCGCGCGATCTCTTGGTCGTCATACTCCGGAGCAATCGAAGACTGACTTGTTTTGTAGTCTGTCCAATCTTTCCAACGAAACCCGAAAATCTGCCCTTGGCGCGCCTCGAAAAACGCAATCACCGTCTCGATGTCATCCAGACTACGCATTGCCAGACCCGCATCATATCGCCTGCGTGAATGCGCCCAAGGCGTATTGCGCTCTTCAAACCCGTTGGCCAACGTCACAATGTCTGTGTGTCGCTCTGGTCCCCCAAACGAGCCAAAGCTCAGGTTGGCCGGAAATCTGACCTCATGAAACCCCATAATCCGTTCCCTTCCTACTCAGCGATTGCGGTTGCCGCGCCCAATGGCCCGGCCCAACTGGGCTGCTATCTGCCCCTTAGAGCGGCGAAAGCTATCCGCATCTGGCGTGTTGATGTTCATCGTGACATTCACTGGCGCACCACCCCCGGCACTGCGCACCCCCAGTTTGCCATCAGAACCCCGGCTAAGTGGCATAATCGCCTCTGGTCCAGCTTCGCCCATAAGCCCGGTTTCCCCCCCACGCATCGGAAAATGCATCGGCCCACTAACCACGCCCCCATCCGCAAACGGGCGCACCCGCCCCTGCGAAAAACTGCCGCCATTTGCAAAAGGCAGCAGATTACCAACTAATCCGCCAATGCCCTCTGAGATCAGGCCACCGACATGATTTGTCACTGGCCGCACAGCTGAATTAAACGCATTGTTAATCATGGCATTGCCGACCTTCTCTAGGGACATGGACAGGCTGTCGCCATTCACCACCGCCCCCCGAATTGCGCTGCTAAGCCCCTTGCTGATGCCGCGTTCCAATCCCTGAACATCTTGACCAACATCAGCAAAAGCGGTTTTGACCCGTGTCATTTCTGTATTGAACACCCCAGCCATCGCCGCGGCACCTCCCAGACTGTCTTCCAGCTCAGCCGCCTGCATCTCCAGATCATCCACACTCTCACCATCAATCATCTTTGATTTCCTCCCTATCCGGATAGCGCTGCAACAGTGCATCCAATCCGGCCCTGCGTAATGGTGCAGCCCCATCACCAGCCCCCAGCATCAGCTGCAGTTCTGCTGGCGTGAGCGCCCAAAACTCCGCAGGGCTCAGCCTCAAACCCCGCAAACCCGCCTGCATCAGCACAGGCCAGTCAAACCCGGCCATCAGCCCCCCTCCGGCAAAGCAAAGGCCCGCACCAACAACCCAGCGGCCGCCTTTGTGGCCATCATTGGCCCGCCTTCAATTTCGGCTGCTAACAAATCCTTCGCGCGCCCCTGCCAACCACCACCACGTAGACCGGCCACAATCAGCATCAGCACATCGCGAGTAGAAAACTTCCCCTGTTCAAATCTCTCGACCAAAGCCACCAAAGTGTCGCTTTCCAGCCCCGCCTCCAACTCAGCCAAAGCCCCTAACGTAAGCTTCAGCACATGGCGTTGCCCATCGATCACCAGTGCCACTTCACCAGCCCAAGGGTTGCCGCCTGCCTCTGCCATATTCAGATTGCCGTAAAGTTCAGCCGGCCAGCCGAGGCCAATGACAACTCATAAGTCGCCTCACCATCATGCGTGCCGCTGTACTCAATTGCGGTGACCTGAAACGGACCTTCAATGATGCCAAAGTCCGGGATTACCACCTGAAAATCCGGCGTATCCCCGTCAAAAAAGACCTGCCGTGCCCGCTCGTCACTGGCCCCGTCACGAAATACACCTGACCCACTGATTGCAGCGGACTTCACCCCAGCCCCTGTCAGCAGTTCCCGCCAGCCACCTTGGCTTTCAAGGTTGGTAACATCCACGCTTTCCGCATTGAAGCTCACCCGCGTGGCCCGCAAACCAGCTACGGTCTGAAAATTGCCATCCCCCGTCAGGTCAATCTTGACCAAAAGGTCCTTACCATTCTGCACTGCCATTTATCGTCTCCATTCGTTGAAATCAGTTCGGGGAAAACAAGCCACTGCATCAGCCCGTATCATCGACGCGCACCCGAAAAGTCAGATCTATCCGTCGTAATGAACCCCCATCTGTGCGCCGCGCACGCGCGCGCCAAAAATGCATCCCAGTCAGGTATCCACGGCTCAGGCTAAAATCAGCGTGACTCAGCCTGTCACTCACCGCGCTGGCCACGGCCTTAGCCTGATGAAACCCCGGCGCTTGGGTAATCACCGATACGGTGATCCGGTGCCAAGCGCCCACACCGGTGCTGTCACATCGTCCGCGGACCTCTTCCGGGCCCAACGCGACATAAGTCTCTGGTAGCTCCCCAACAGGCACCTCGTCATATATCGCGTCGCCAACCAAGGCGGTCAGCGCCGTATCTGCACTCAGGTGGCTATAGACCGCCTCTTGTAAGGCTGCGGCTACTGCATAACTCATAACGCGACCTCCTCTTGCGCATAGCAGGTTAGAAACCGACCATGCACGTCACGCTCGTTCACGGCTTCAATTGCAAACACACGATCACCGTCGCGCAATCTCTGCCCTGCCAACGGTCTGGCTGTCGTACCAACCGGAGCGGCCCGCACCACGATGCGATAACCACTTTGGCTCAGGTTGGTTGCCGCACCAGCTGCCTCTCGCCCAGAGCGGGCTGTGATTTCTGCCCAAAGCGTGCCAATGGCCACCCAACTCTCAACATAACCACCAGCACTATCTGGCGCCCTTTCGGGGGCTTCCAGCACCAGTTTACGACTCAAATGCACCCGCTTCATTGCGACGTCCCCCCGGCAAACAGCCGAACGGTGCGATAACGCTCGATCAGGCTGGTCACCCCAAAGGGCATGCAACCACCCCCCAAAGCAGTCTCGTCGCGGTACTCATAGTAATGCGCTGCCAACAACAGCACGGCCTGTGCCAGATCTGCAGGTAAATCACCCCATGCGGGGCCGTACCCTGCCGCAAACTTCACCTCTGCCACGCTCCCGTCTGGAACCAGCGGCAGCATTGTGCCCGCAGGCCTCAGGATTGGACGTTGCATATCCATCTCCAGCCGGTAGTGCGCAGGATCAATCACTTCTTCCTCGGCGGTCTGATTTCGCAGAACCAACGATGTAACTGTACTCACCGGTGCAATCGGCAATGCCTGACCCGCCGGGTCACGCCACCGCGTCACTGTCCAGGAAAAAACCCTCGTAATCAGCGCCTTACCTGTGCGTGCTTCTATCGCCGCCAGCGCCGCCCGCAGAAAACTCTCCAAGACCGGATCCTGCAGCGTTCCGTCATCAAACCCAGTCCCCAATCGCAAATGCGCCTTGAATTCCGCCAATGGCAGCGCGGCCTGGGATACCGCAGTTTCTTCGATCAACATCATGGATGTGCTCCACATATTACGGCTCCTCTTGCGTTCAGACGCGCGGTACCAGCGTTGCTCTGTCGGAGAGGAGCAGCTGGACAACGCCTATCCGGCCCGCGCGCCCCAGGGTGGGATCAGCCGATCCCACCCCGTTCACCGCCTCTTACGAGGTAGCGAATTTCAACAACTTGATTGCGGCGAAGTCGCTTACGTCCCCGCCAACACGTTTGGTGGCATAAAACAGCACATGCGGCTTCGCGCTGAACGGATCACGCAACACCCGCAGATCAGGGCGTTCGGCAACGGTGTAGCCTGCACTGAAATCACCAAAGGCCATCGCCATGGCATCAGCGGCCATATCAGGCATGTCCTCGGCAATCAGCACCGGATACCCCATCAGGCGCGCAGGCTCGCCTGCCGCCAGACCATCCGACCACAAGAACCGTCCATCTGCATCTTTGAGTTTGCGTACAGCCCCCGCTGTTTTGGAGTTCATCACAAAGGTGCCATTGGCCCGGTATTGCGCCCCTAGGGCATAGACCAGATCGACAATCGCATCTGATCCATTGAAATCGCCCACAGCACCGGTTGGTACATAGCCCAGATTGCCCCAGGTCCAGCTGTCATTGTCGACAGTTGGGTGGTTCAGCATTCCCTTGGGCTTATCCACGCCATCCCCGGCAATAAACGCCCCAGCCTCAGCCCGGGCAAACTTGTCGGCAATGCGCCCCGCCAACCAAGATTCAATGTCAAAAGCACTGTCATCCAACAAACGCTGGCTTGCCTTTGGGAGGGCGCTCAACTCGTGCAGAGGGATAGCAATCCGGTCAATCGTCGGTGTCGCGCCTTCCGTGACAGACCCCGTTTCAGTCGCCCAGCCATGGCCCACATCAGTATGGTCAATCAGCACGTCATAAGATGTCGCCTCGACCTGCACCACATTGGAAATCGCCCGAATAGATGCCGTTGATGCCAACACAGAGCGAATGACCTCCGAGGTCTGAGGATCAACCAGATACCCACCATCGCCCGCTACAGCCGTGTTCAGCGCTTTGCCCTCCAGCTCAAGCCCACGCAGCGCATCATCATCACCCGTGCGCAGATAAGCATCAAATGCCTTTTCATGCGGGGCATCACCCTCTGCGGCACAGGACAATACGGGGCGCATCTGCGCCATTGATTTGCGTTCCATTCGTGTCATCTTTTTTTCCTGCTGTTGAAGTCGCGTCATAATATCGGCCCGAAAGCCACTGAAATCGTTTGTGAAACCTTCAATTGCGGCTTTCACCTCGGCCACCGGAGACACATCTTCCCCGGTCCGAGAAATCACCTCGGTCTTGCTCATCTCTGTTCCTGTTCTGATCAGTTATCCCGGCGCTATTGCTGCGCCATCTCCTGGCGCGCAGCCTCAAACCCCGCCGCCAATTCTCGCAAGGCTTGCTCCAACTGGGGATCATCCCCCTTGGCCATCACCCGCGCACTGGGCAGCATCGGAAAGGTCACCAGTGACACCTCCCATAGCTCCAGTTCCTGTAAGAGCCGTGCACCCTTATCGTTCTTCATCGCCTTAACGGTGCGATAGCCGATGCTCAGCCCATCAATCGCCTTAGCTGCAATCAATGCTGCCGCCTCCCGCGCCTTTTCCACACTGTCCAGCAACCGCCCCTTAACATAGAGACCTTTGGCGTCTTCACGTACCTCGTCCCAGACCCCAATCGGTTGGGCCGGATCGTGTTGCCACAGCATCTTAACCTGCCGCCCCTCAGCACTTAGTCTCGCCAGAGATCCCGCGTAAGCCCCGGGTTGCACCACGTCACCACCCCGGTCCCGATCACCAAACAGGCTGGCATAACCTTCAACCTGCATGCCATCAGTGACACTCAAGGTGGCTTCCATTTGGCAGAACTTTCGCTCTAACCCCCAATCCATCGTCATTTCCGTCATCCTTTCACATCCCATCCGGTAGGGTGGCCAGTTCTGCCCACCGCTCTTCATGGCAGCACCGTGATCAACGGCTGAAACGCCTGTGCCAAAATCGCCCCCACCACGCCGTACACCGCCAACCACAAACGCTTTTCCAATCGCTCTAACGCGACCTCGATCTTGTCCAATCGCTGTGCCAACGCTTCATGCTGCAACTTGGCCACCCGTTCATGCGCTTCCAACCGAAGCGCAGGCGCACAATCAAAGGCTTCAAACCCGTATCGCGTGCCCTCAACCATCCGCAGACTCTCCATTCAAGGCTGGCAACCCCAACATTTCACGCTTTTCCGCTGCGGTCAGGAAATCCGCATCCGTCACCCGCTCCCATTGCGCATCGCGTTCCACCGCCAGCGCAGGCACCTGATCCAAATCCGGGCGCAGCTCTACTGCTTCCTCAGTGAACCCTTTCAGCCATTCACTGACCCCGGCCACAACACGCGTCGCCAACGGCAACACCGTCAGGCGGTAAAACGCCCGGTTTGCCTCTTGGTAGTTCGCATAGGTCGCATCACCTGGTATCCCCAGCAGCATTGGCGGCAACCCAAAGGCCAGCGCAATCTCGCGCGCGGCACTTTCCTTGGTCTTCTGGAACTCCATATCCGAGGGGCTGAACCCCATCGGCTTCCAATCAAGCCCACCTTCCAACAACATCGGTCGTCCGGCATTGCGTGCACCCTGATGGTGTGTTTCCATCTCGCTGACCAACCGGTCATACTGATCATTGCTCAGACTTCCCTGCCCCTCGGCACCTTTATAAACGATCGCCCCACTGGGCCGCGCCGCATTGTCCAACAATGCCTTAGACCAGCGGCTGGCACTGTTGTGCACGTCCAGCGCCTGCGCTGCCGCTTGCAAAGGCGACAGACCATAATGATCGTCCTGCGGGTGAAAGTTCTTTAGATGGCAGATCGTCGCTGGACCGTCTTGCGCCTCAAACCGATGCTTGCGCCCACCTACGGCGTATTCATAGGCCACCGGCCAACCATCCGCCCCCGGCACCACACTCATCCGGTCGGATCGCAGCACATGCAGCTCCAGCGGGCTTTGCCCCTCGCCGCCACCCACGGCCTCCAGATAGGCATTCCCGCTCAGCAACAACTGCCCATATAGCGCCTCAAACAATTCTGCCCGTCCCTGTGCCATATTGGGTCGCTTGACCAGATCCAGCACCGGATGGCTGCTATAACGCGCCGTGTCATCCTGCAGCACCAGCGGCAGGCTCGCCGCCGCCTCGGCCAACAGTTTCACACAGCGAAACCCAATCGGATTGCCTGCAAACCCCGTGCGCATCAGACTGGCGGTATCGCGCGGACTCCACGCCACCCGGCCCGAATTGCCCCAGGCCACCACCCGGCCCGTGGCGCTGGCCTTCTGCTCTGGCGCAACCTGCTCTTGCCCCTGCCGGAAGAAATCCAAAATCATCTGTCCAAAGCTCCTCTGGCTGCCTCACATGGGATGCTGTTCATCCCGCGTTGACCCCATCAAACCGCCAAAGCTTTACGAAAGATTTATCAAGGCGTGCGCTGCACCTCCGACACAAGGCTCACTGCGAAACGCCTCATCTGTCGCCGCAGCACAAAGTGACCTTTTTTGAGAAACGAGTTTGCGACCTTAAGCTATTGATTGTACTCATTGCTTAGTCTTAGTAGGAAAATGAGTTTTCGAAACCCAAATGTGTAAAGTAAAAACTCTTCTTTTCCCGACCTATCTTGCAACGGGAAAACATCCCGTTAACTTGGAAGAAGCCGTTGATCTAGCGAACCGCGTCCTAAGAGAAAACAACTCGCAGGACTTCGAAGCTTACATTGAGGGTGCGAGATTATGGAGAGACTACTATCTTTGTTCATACCGTAACATCGAACAACCAAACGAAGTGTATGGTGGTGGTGCTACGCTCGTTGTGAGAAAGTCAGACGGCCTAAGTGGAATGATTTTTGTAATGGCAGATTGGCTTGAGCTTGATGAAAACATTCAATTGGCTCCGATAGAGCAAGCCTACGAAAAGTTCGATAGATCGAAAAAGTAACGGAATTTTCAATTATCAAAATGCCCGGAACAGCACGCGCAGCGCGCCGGGCAGAGCCCGACCGCCCCATGGACGGGCTCTTTTGCCACGTCAATCATTTTAGATAGGTCAGATGCGGGTTGAGGCATAAACCAAGATGTGACCCCCTTACGACGCCCACCCGCGGTCTGGCCCTGCCCGTCAATGCAAATAAGCCGTCTTGCAATGCAAAACGGCTTATTTAATCACTGGTATCTATTGCAGTCTAAACCGCCCGCACTTTCGGCTCTCGCCATTTCGCTGCGGGGGTGATCATCAGCTCGGTCAGCGCCCACACCAGCGCATCCACCCGATCCGGGCTGCCTTTGCCCTCATACCCTTGCGCGGTCATCTGGCTCATCTGGTCCTCCAGATCGCCTAGCCCCCGCAGGTGAAGCACCCGGTCTTGCTCATAAAGCGCGGCCACCGGCTCTGCTCGTGCCACCTTGCCTCGGCTGGCATGTACCGCTTTGACCGGCACCAGCGGGTCAATCTGCCGGATCACCTGCTCCACCAGATCACCACCTTGGTTGACCTCCGCCACCAATCGCGAAGCGCCATATTGCTCCATCGTTCGAATGGCCGCTTTGGCCCACCGTGTCGGGCTTGCCGCCTCTATCGTGCAATCGGCCAACACATAGGCCCGCCAATCCTGCACCGGGCCCTGCGTCACCGCCCCCGCCACCACAATGCCACAAGCATCTGATGTACGCTTACCAGTCACCGGGGGGTCCACCGCCACAATGATCCGGTCCAGTTCCGGTGCAACCTCAACCTGCAGCGCCTCCAGCATTCCCGTTGTCCACAGCGCATCCTCGGCCTCGTCAATCAGCACGCCGTCCAGCTCCTGCCGCCCCAGCCGCGTGCCCGCATACCGCGCCCGCACCTCATCCAGAAACGACTGTGCCAAAAACGCAGAGTTAGCCTCGGTCGGCGCCTGCGTCACCACAGTGCTCTCCTGCGCCAATAAATCCTTCAAAACGCCAACATTGCGCGGCGTTGTCGTCACGCAAACCTGCGGATGCTCCCCCAGTCGCAGTCCAAACTGCAACATATCCCAAGTTGCACGCGCCTTCTTCCACTTGGCCAGCTCATCCACCCAAGCGCCGTCAAACTGCGGTCCGCGCAAGGATTCCGGATCATGCGCCGAAAACACCTTGGCCACTGCCCCGTTGGGCCAGATCAGCTGCTTGCGTGTCGCCTGCCACTCGGGGCGCCTGTCCGGGGGCGAACAGGCCATGATCCCGCTTTCGCCAAAGACCATCACCTCGCGCGCTTGTTCAATGGTTTCCCCAACCAATGCGATCATCTTACAGCGCCCTTCATCCAAAGGCCGTGCGCCCTCAACTTGCGACCGCACCCATTCAGCCCCGGCGCGGGTTTTCCCCGCGCCGCGCCCGCCCATGATCACCCAGGCATGCCAGTCACCCTCTGGGGGCAGCTGGTGCTCCAGCGCCCAGAATTCGAACAAATAGGGCAACGCCAGCAGCTCGCCCTCGTTCAGATCATTTAGGAAGTCGTCTTGGACATCTGGCCCTTCTGAGACGATCCAATCTGCAGCAGATCGAAGCCCGGGCTTCGCCAAAGTCGAGCGCGTAGTCGTAAACAATGCCCTTGTCTCGTTTGTTGCGTTTTTCAAGTTGCGCCTCCGCTTCGATTGCAATCTTCAGCCATTGCCTGATTTCCGCAATCGCCCGCCCCGCCTCTTTCAATTCGTCCAGATCGCCCGCCCTGATCCGCTCGTATCTGGCCTCGAGTTCTTCGCGCATATCCGCCAGCTGTCGCTCGAGCGCATTGATCGAGGTGGTCAGGCCCGAAGGCCCCGTATCGGGGGTGATTAATGTCATAAATGCTCTGCCTCATCTGTTGTGACACCCCTCTTGTTGCGAACGCCTCGCCGCGTTCTGTCCAGTGCAGGCATCAAGATGAAGAGCAAAGGTTAACAAGGGCTGGCAGCACCGCACGCCCAAACGAAACAAGGCCCCACAAAGGGGGCCTTGTTTAAAATCCAAAACGGGTCAGGGCGACTTAGCTGCCTTGCAACTCGTCAGTGCACTTGCGCGCTTCGTAGATCGCGTTTTTCGCGCCATCAAGATTGATGGTGTAGATGAACGGCGTATCCGGGAAGGCAACCAATTCACCTTCTTTTTCCAAATCTTTCACAAAATTTGGATTGTCGGTCAGAATATAGCCACCTTTGTAACCGTCTTCCAGACCATGCGAGACGGCCTCAGATTGGCCGAGATAGACATTGTCATTTACCAGAACGGCAACTTCCTTCAGGCCCTCTTCAACTTCGGCGCCCTGCGCAAACACGCCAAGATAGCCATAGTCACCCGTTGCCGTCAGGCCCATCTGCACCAAACCACCGTTTTCGCCCTTTTGCGAAATCAGGCAAGTCTTGCTGGTGTTGTTTTGATGAACGGCCCAAGGACCCGCCGTCCGGTACATCACGATATCATCTTCACTTGATGGCAGCACATCAGCTGCACCGGCGAATGCAGGCGACGCCAAGACAGCGAGCGCAGCACATGTATGATAGAATTTTTTCATGTTTCTCCCCATGGAATTCTCAGGTTCTAAAAATTGAATACTCGCCATATTCGAACACGAATCCGGCAAAAGCTATTCGCACAACCACAATATGTATAAACTCGATATAAACAACAGTATTTTCTTACATCAAATCCGAAAAAAACTCACAACTTCATTCAGATAGGGGAAATTCTAATACATATATCGGCTCTTTTTTTACCCAACCCCTTTACGATGCATAATGTAAATCACATCACTTTTCCCTTTAAAAACATCACTTTTTTGTTATCTCACCTCGATAAGACACGATACAATCAGCCAATAGCCGCACACACTCCAAGCGTTTATTTTGCTCAGGATAGTACAAATAAAACGGCGGCAATTTCCGGGAAAAAGGATCAAGGATCGTTTGCAAACGCCCCGCCTCCAGATGATCCTCCATCGTCGCCCGTAACGAAAATCCAATCCCATGACCTTCGCTTGCCGCCTGAATCACACCTGCAACCTGATCAAATATGATCCGCGCTGGCGGGTCGATCACCTTCTCCTGCCCCTCTTCCACAAACTGCCATTCTGCCAACTTGTTAGCCGTCGGCAATTTGTAGCGAATACACTGATGCTCCAGCAGATCCCGTGGGTGAGACGGACAACCATGTCTTTCCAGATAGGACGGCGCGGCAAAGAACACCACCTCCAGCGGCGGCGTGATCCGCACTGCGATCATGTCAGGCGCCAAAGCTTCCCCCAGCCGAATACCTGCGTGAAACCCAGCCCGGTTGATATCCACAAGTTCTTCATTCCAAGACAGGTCCAGCTTGATCCCCGGATTCTCCTCCAGAAATCGCTCCATCACTGGAGCAAGCGCTGTCATATAAGCCCCCCGCGACAGGCTAAGACGCAGCGTTCCGGTGGTTGAGTTCCCCAGTTCCTTGGTCTTTTTCACCGCATAGGCCATATCACGATAGGCAGGCGCAGCAGCTTCAAACAATGTCCGTCCCGCTTCGGTCAGCTCAATACTGCGCGTTGTCCGTATAATAAGGCCAACAGCCAGCTTCTCCTCCAATGCCTTGAGTTGCAGGCTCACAGCCGGCGGCCCAACGCCAAGCGCCCGCGCTGCAGCACGCAAAGATCCTTCCTGAACAATCGTCAGAAAGACTTCGATACCCTGAATTGGTGCACGTTCCATTGTTTAATTTTACTAATGAATAGGTTTCAAATTCAATGTCTATTCAAATATTATTCCTCAAATAACATGGGCAAATACGACAATCACACACAGGTCTATGCCGTGAGCTTTACAGATACATCGTCTCGCCCGCAAAATCTAAGCCGCGGGGTTATCCTCGTTATCGCGGCAGCCTTCACCATTTCTCTGCAAGACGTGGCGATCAAATTGTTCAGCACGCAGCTGACCCTTTGGCAGATCTTCTTCCTACGCGGGATGCTGATGTTGCCTTTGCTCTTTGCCTTGGCACGGATGCAGGGCCTACATCGGGTCCTTTTGCGCCTCGCATTGGAAAAATGGGTCCTCATACGATCACTTTGTCTGACGTCGACCTTTCTGGCCTTTTACGCAGCCCTGCCCTTCCTTAATCTCTCAACCGTTGGGGCCGCAAACTATGTCGCGCCCATCTTCGTGACGCTGCTCTCTGCCTATGTAATTGCTGAACCTGTTGGCCCACGCGGCTGGCTTGCAGTGTTCATCGGCTTTCTCGGGGTTATCTTATTACTGCAACCCGGCACCGACGCATTTTCCTTCTGGGCGGTTCTGCCCCTGATTGGTGCCGCCTTCTACGCAATGGCCCACATCACCACGCGCGTGAAATGCCATGACGTCCCTCTTTCAGCGGTCGCCCTCTCTCTCAATCTCGTCATGATGGCGGCTGGTGGGCTCGGAAGTTTGATAATCAAATTCACCACCCCACCAGATACTCTCATCCACTCCTACCCATACATTTTTGGAAACTGGGGATCTCTTGGAATAACCGAATGGCAGATCCTGTTCTTCCTCGCCTGTGTCTCGCTTGTAATCTATATGTTGCTTGCAGGCGCATATCAGGCCGCGCCCCCCTCAAAGGTCGCAACATTTGAATACACCTACCTGATCTTTGTCATGATTTGGGACTACTTCTTTTTCGCGCTCCTGCCGAACGCTCTATCGCTATTCGGAATGGCATTAATCGTCGGCGCGGGTTTGATGGTTTTGCGCAAACAACGCTAACCATCCAGAAGTCGGGAATTTGTGTACATTTTAGGGGGGTATTGCGTACAGGTTGTACGCAATACCTGTTTATTGATTATTACGCTCGGCTTCGATCTTGCGCCATTCCGCCACGTTGGCGTTATGCTCATCCAAGGTCTTGGCAAAAGCGTGCCCACCGGTTCCATCAGCCACAAAGAAGATGTATTCAGTGCTGTCAGGGTTAACTGCCGCTTCGATGCTGGCACGGCCCGGATTGGCAATCGGCGTTGGGGTTAAACCTTCAATAACATAAGTATTATAAGGTGTTCCCTTGCGAAGCTCGCTTTGTCGCAAGCCACGACCTAACACGGATTTCCCTTCAGTGATCCCATAGATAACCGTCGGATCCGTCTGCAAACGCATACCGCGCTTCAACCGGTTGGTAAACACACTGGACACCTGCCGCCGTTCTTCTGCGATCCCAGTTTCTTTCTCAATGATCGACGCCAGTATTAACGCCTGTTCAGCAGTCTCCAACGGAATACCCTCCGCCCGGTTTTCCCATGCTTGCGCAAGGATATCCTCTTGAGATTGCTTCATTTTGTCCAAAACTTCAGTGCGGCTATCGCCTTTACGCACCTCATAGCTATCCGGTGCCAACCATCCTTCACCGGGAACCTCAGCAACATCACCTTTAAGAACGTCAGCGGCTTTGAGCCCCTGAACAACCTGCCAGCTTGTCACGCCTTCGGCAACGGCAATCCGGTACCGCGTATCCGACTGGTCACGCACGGCTGTATACTCTGCCGGGGCTTCCCCCTCTGCAGGATCGAATGCAGCGACCTCAACGTACTTTTCGGTCTCGGTATCCAGCTCGCGAACTAATGTTTCCAGCGATGTCACACCGATACGGTAGACAACTTCGGTACCACAAGTACTGGCCCCACCTTTGGTGACCAGATCAACGATTTCACTCATGCTGGCCCCATCCGGGATTAACCAGCTGCCCGCTTTCAGTGCGCCACTTTTATCGGTGTACTCTGATCCCAACCGGAAAATCATTCCGCTGGATATAGCGCCCTGCTCCTCCAGATTCTCGGACACGCGCCGCATAGTTTGCCCACGCTCTACCCGCAGACACATTTGATCATCCAATGGGCCTTCAACAGAATACTGCTTTTGTCCCCACAAGATCGCTCCGGCCATCAGGAAGATCAAAACAATCAAACATGTCAAAGCGTTAGAGGCAATATGTCGCCACATCAGCGCAATTTCCCGACACAGAGGCTGGCGTTTGTACCACCAAAGCCAAAGCTATTGGACATCGCAATATTGATCTCACGCTCACGCTTCGCATTTGGCGCCAAATCCAAAGGCGTCTCAACCGCAGGATTGTCCAGATTAATGGTTGGTGGTGCAACCTGATCACGGATCGCTAGGATCGAAAAAATCGCCTCGATCGCACCAGCAGCACCCAACAGGTGCCCGGTCGATGACTTGGTCGAACTCATCGTCGTTTTGCTAGCGCTCTCGCCCAGCAAACGCTCAACAGCGCGCAGTTCAATTGTATCTGCCATCGTACTGGTGCCGTGCGCATTGATGTAATCCACATCTGCGGCCTCAAGCCCGGCCCGTGTCAATGCCGCCTGCATCGCACGGAACCCGCCATCACCATCCTCCGCTGGGGCTGTGATGTGATACGCGTCACCCGACAGACCATAACCCAGGATTTCGGCATAAATCTTTGCGCCACGGGCTTTTGCGTGCTCCAGTTCTTCCAGAACGACGATCCCTGCGCCTTCGCCCATAACAAAGCCATCGCGGTCATCATCATAGGGGCGGCTCGCCGCCTGTGGGTCATCTTCGCGTTTGGTTGACAGTGCCTTGCAAGCGTTGAAACCGGCAATACCGATCTCACAAATCGCTGCTTCAGCTCCACCGGCCACCATAACATCCGCGTCACCAAATTGGATCAGGCGAGCCGCATCACCAATTGCGTGTGCGCCTGTGGAACAGGCGGTCACAACTGAGTGGTTTGGACCCTTGAAACCATAACGAATGCCAACCTGGCCAGAAATCAAATTGATCAGAGCGCCCGGAATAAAGAACGGCGACACCCGACGCACACCTTTGTCGCGGATGATCAACGTTGTTTCCTCAATCGAACGTAGGCCACCAATGCCAGACCCGATCATCACACCCGTACGCAACAGGCTTTCTTCGTCTTCGGGCGCCCAACCAGCGTCTTCGACCGCCTGCTGTGCTGCCGCCATACCGTAAAGAATGAAATCATCCACCTTACGACGTTCTTTTGGCAGCATATATTCATCGGCATTGAACGTACCATCACTGCCATCCCCCACAGGGACCTCGCAGGCGTATTTGGTGGCCACGTTTGAGGCATCAAACCGCGTGATTGGACCAGCTCCGGATTGACCATCCAGAATTCTTTCCCAGCTTTCTTCAACCCCAGAGGCCAAAGGTGTAACCAAACCAAGACCGGTGACGACGACTCGACGCATCATACTGTCCTTTCAACGTAATCTTTCGCTGCTCATATCCTGCCTTACCCCTCGGGGGCAAGTCCAACAAAAACGGGCGCGCAAAAGCGCGCCCGTTTTTGTTGGATTTGTATAATTTATTGAAACTCTGCCACTGGCTCCGGCTCAGCTCGCCCCGTCAGCAGCGCTTCTTCCAGATCAACATCCTTCGACAGCAACGCTTTGCCTATCAACGTACCTGCGATGTTTGGAACATACTTCAACCGCGCCACATCATCGGCACTGCGCACTGTCCCGCGTGCGATCACCTGATGATGGGTCTTTGCCGCAAGGTTGGTGATCACACCAAGGCTTGCATCCTGATCTTCGATGTCAGCATCAATATCCGTCACAATAACACCGGCCAGTGGCACATCATCAAACGCGTTGATATAATCCTCTGGGGAAAACGCACTTTGCGTGCGCCAACCCTCAGTCATGACCGCGCCCTGAAACACGTCTACGGCGAGAATAATCTGGTCCGGATGTGAACGCGCCAGTTCTTTGACCAATTCAGGATCCCGTGCCGCCATGGTACCAATGACAATCCGACCGACACCCTTGTCGATCCAACGCTCGACACCTTCACGCGCGCGGAATCCGCCGCCCAGTTGAACTGGAATACCGGCCTGACGGATAATCTCTTCGATCAAATCGCAGTTATCACCATCTCCGGCCAGTGCATTGATGTCCGTAACGTGCATCCATTCCGCACCCGCAGCCGCAAATTTGCGTGCTGTTTCAACCGGATCGACGTGCCATATCACTGGCTCCTCCAGCCGGCCACGTGTCAACGAGACACATTTATTGTTGTGTAATTCAATTGTCGGATAGATGATCATGATGAGGCGCCCTTTCTATCAATCTTGCTCTGATTTGAATGACAGAGTTCTGTAACTATGGAGTGTAGTTCGATTTAACGAATTTACCAAATCGGCATATAATAAGCTGATAACGTCATAGTTCACGACAAAAAGAAAGGCCCCGGAAATCCGGGGCCTTCTGGCATTCTAAAAAATGCTATAATTCTTATGATGCTTCGGTGATGAACTTTACAGCATCGCCAAATGATTGAATTGTTTCTGCAGCGTCGTCTGGGATTTCGATGCCGAACTCTTCTTCGAAGGCCATGACCAGCTCAACCGTGTCAAGGCTGTCTGCGCCCAGATCATCGATGAAAGAAGCATTTTCTACAACTTTGTCTTCTTCCACACCCAGGTGCTCAACAACGATTTTTTTAACGCGGTCTGCGATATCGCTCATGTCATATTCCTCATCTTTTGCCGGACCTTTGGCCCAATTACCGCCCCTGCTCGTGCCGGGATACGGCGTTAGTTATGCCCATCTGGGCGGTTCATTCTTCCCGTTCAACCGGGTCATTGTCGCAAAAAATACTCCTGCGTCAACGAGTCTGCGCCGCCTATAACACATGCCGCGCTAATGGCAAACATTTTCACAAAGTGGGAGGCCTGCAAAAAATTGCAAGCCCTGCCCGTTTATAGCATCGCCATGCCACCGTTAACGTGCAAGGTCGAACCAGTCACATAACCTGCCTCTGGGCTGGCCAGATATAGCACTGCCGCAGCGATCTCTTCCGGTGCGCCCATACGAGCAGCCGGAATTTTGCCATTGATCGCAGCCTTTTGATCATCATTCAATTTGTCGGTCATCGCAGTGGCAATAAAGCCCGGCGACACAACATTCGCTGTGATGCCCCGGCTTGCGACCTCATATGCGATGGACTTAGTCAATCCAATCGTACCCGCTTTGGAAGCGGCATAGTTCACCTGACCGGGGTTGCCCGTGGATCCAACGATCGAACCAATGTTGATGATCCGCCCCCAACGCGCCTTCATCATCGGGCGCATCACACCACGGCACAGGCGCATGGTTGATGTCAGGTTTACATCCAGAACGCTTTGCCATTCCTCATCCGACATACGCATAAAGATCTGGTCGCGCGTAATTCCGGCGTTGTTCACCAGAATATCAAGCCCGCCCATCGCAGCAGCCGCATCTTTTGGCAGCGCATCCACAGCGGCCGGATCGCTCAGGTTACATGGCAGCACATGCGCGCGTTCACCCAACTCTGCCGCCAAAGCTTCCAACGGCTCTACCCGCGTCCCGCTCAAGCCGACAGTTGCGCCAGCGCCGTGCAAGGCCTTGGCAATCGCACCACCAATACCGCCAGATGCGCCAGTAATCAGAGCTGTTTTTCCAGTTAGGTCAAACATGGTTTCATTCCTTTTTCTGTAGCAAACGTAAAATTTGCCCGTATCTCAATTTGTATCAGAGGATCATTCGGCCTGCAGCGCTTCGGCGGCAGCTTTCACTTCATCCGGCGTGCCCATGTTGCGACAAGTAATGCTGCGGTCAATCCGGCGGATCATGCCGCTCAGGGCCTTGCCTGCACCAATCTCCCAAATCTCAGTTACTTCATGAGAGACCATGGACAGCACCGACTCGCGCCAGCGCACTGATCCAGTGACCTGTTCGACCAGTAACGACCGAATTATTGCAGGATCGTTGATCGCCTCGGCGACCACATTCGCCACCAAAGGTACGGCAGGCTGCTCGACATCTACCTCACCCAAAGCCTGCGCCATCACGGCAGCAGCTGGCTCCATCAAGGCGCAATGAAACGGCGCGCTGACCGGCAACAACACGGCACGTTTTGCGCCACGTTCCTTGGCTAGCTCAACTGCACGCCCAACAGCGTCGGCATGGCCTGAGACAACTACCTGACCGGGATCATTGTCATTCGCCGCCTGGCAAACCTCGCCCATTGCGGCCTCTTCAGCCACAGCTTTCGCTGTCTCAAAATCCAGCCCCAACAGGGCTGCCATCGCACCGACACCCACAGGCACCGCCTCTTGCATGGCCTTGCCGCGTGTCCGCAACAAGCGCGCGGTGTCCGCAACACTAATCGCGCCAGCAGCGGCGAGTGCAGAATACTCACCAAGGGAGTGCCCGGCGACCATTTTTGCCGCGTCAATCGTTACACCTTCGGTCTCCAGCGCGCGCATTGTCGCCAAAGAGGTCGCCATCAGTGCAGGTTGCGCATTTTGGGTCAGCGTAAGGTCTTCCTGTGCGCCTTCCCAAATCAGGTCTGAAAGTTTTTCTCCTAAAGCTTCATCAACTTCGTCAAAAACTGCCTTGGCGGCCGGATAGGCATCCGCGAGGGCCTTGCCCATACCAATTGTCTGTGCGCCCTGCCCCGGAAATACAAATGCTCGACCCATATTCTGCTATTCTCCCTGATATATCCCTACCCGGATACCCCGCTGTGCGCCTTGACGCAACGGCGAAGCTCACGCTTACGCGAGCTCTATGCACATTCCCTGTGCGTAAACTGGTATTGTTCTTGCGTATGGTTAGGATAGATCACACTCAATTTGTAATTAATGAGAGACGCCAACATGCCCCGGCACAACAGCCCCACCACATACGGGTCCGTCGCTAAATCCTTTCATTGGCTGACAGCCCTCCTTATTCTCTCGGCAATCCCACTTGGGATCATCGCCAATAATGTCGCCCATGGCATCACCACGGGTGTTGCCGCGACTGAAGCAGACATTGCCCGCGCCTATCTTTTGTTTTCGCTGCACAAGACCATCGGCGTCAGCGTCTTCTTTGTTGCCCTTGCACGGATCTTCTGGGCATTGAGCCAAACCAAACCGGGGTTATTAAACGGCAATCACAAAGCCGAGGCTTTGGCCGCCGAAACCGTGCACTGGCTGCTCTATGGTTCGTTGGTGGTAGTACCACTCAGCGGCTGGATCCACCATGCCGCCACCACCGGTTTTGCCCCTATCTGGTGGCCATTTGGTCAAAACCTACCGTTTGTTCCCAAGGAGGAGCACCTGGCGGAACTCACCGGCACGCTGCACTATATCCTGCAGTGGGTGCTGATTGGCGCGCTGCTTCTGCACATCGCAGGCGCGGTCAAACACCATGTGATCGATGGTGATGCCACCCTTCGCCGCATGCTGCCAGGCCAAACTGACGCTCACCCAACGCAAAAACAACCCGGTCACTTTTTGCCTTTCATTGCAGCGCTGGCAATCTGGGCTGCAGCCATGGGCGGCGGTGCTTATCTGGGGTGGTTCCCGCAATCGCACACTGTAGAAACGATTGAACTGGCTGAAATTGAGCCATTAGAAATCTCCGAAACGAATGAAGACGTTGCCTCACCTACCGACGAAACCACCACTGAGAACAGTTGGCAGGTTCAAGACGGATCGCTCAATATCGTTGTAAGCCAGTCCGGCTCTGACGTGACAGGCGGTTTTGCTGACTGGGCAGCAGCGATTGCCTACAGCGAAACAGCCGATGACACAGGAAAGCACGGAAGCGTTGATGTTGAGATCAACATTGCCTCCCTATCCCTCGGTGCCGTCACTGATCAGGCCATGGCCGCCGACTATTTCAACGTCGGCACCTTCCCCACGGCACAGTTTGTGGCTGATCTGGTGGCAGAGGGCGAACAGATGATTGCCCGCGGCACCCTCACCATTCGTGATCAATCCGTCCCTGTGGACATTCCGTTTACGCTTAAGATCGACGGTGACATCGCGACCGCCGCAGGCGAACTCTCGGTTGATCGCCGCGACTTCAACATCGGCAAGGGCGTCAGTGACGAAGGCACATTGGGCTTTGGCGTGAGCATCCAGTTCAACCTGACCGCAACACGTGGCTAACATACAAAAGGCTGCCGGATCGACCGGCAGCCTTTTCAAGACTCTCAAAAATTTGAGCCTTATTCCGTTTTGGATGCCTCAAGCGAGATTACAATCTCAACTTCATCGCTGACGTTTGGCGCGTACTTTCCTACATTGAAGTCGGAACGCAGCACCGTTGCAGTCGCATCAAAGCCCAAAGATGCCTTACCGTTCATTGGGTGTGGCGCCGCCTGTGTCAGTTCCGTCGCCAAAACCACTGGCTTGGTCACACCATTCATGGTCAGATCGCCGGTGATGTTGGCAGTCTTATCGCCGGTCACATCAATACCCGTTGATACGAACGTTACCATGTCACCATCCGCTGCGCCAAAGAAGTCCGGGCTCATGAAGTGCGCAAACCGCTCCTCCCAACCGGTCAGCATAGATGTAATCGGCATCGAGACATTTACAGACGAATTGGCCGGATCTTCGGCATCAAAGGCGATCTCGCCGCCAAATCCCGAGAACATTCCATAAGTTGTTGAGAATCCAAGGTGATTGTAAGAAAACACCACCTGACTATGGCTTGGATCAAGCGCATATGTCTCGGGCTCTGCAAATGCGGCAGATGCAGTTATGGCCAATGCGGCAGCCAATAGCGTGGGTTTCATCTTAGTACTCCAAAATTAGATTTCATGTTTGTTATCGGCACAATGACTTTGGGCTATGCACGTCGTCACGGCCTCAACTTAGATCTTTTTTCATCAAACAAAACCCGCCCCTGCAACATTTCGCCGATGCCTGATGGGGGAAGTTCTATTCGGTCTCAAAACCGTCAATAAACATTGCAGTTTCAGCTGTGTTATACGACCTTGCACAGACCCAAGATCCATCGTATACGCTCCTCGCCTTTTGCAAGAATTTATGAACCGCGCAGTCTCTCGTGGATGGGTCGCAAAAGGTTTCTGACCCGCCTTTGAAATGCGCCTAGATAGAAGTGGAGCACACATGCCGCTATATGAGCATGTATTCATCTCGCGTCAGGATCTGTCCAACGCGCAGGCTGAAAGCCTTGTCGAACATTTCAGCACCGTACTGGCTGACAACGGCGGTAAAGTCGTTGAGTCCGAGTACTGGGGCGTTAAGACAATGGCCTACAAGATCAACAAGAACCGCAAGGGTCACTACTCCTTCTTGAAAACCGATGCGCCTTCGGCCGCGGTACAGGAAATGGAACGCCTGATGCGCCTGCATGACGACGTGATGCGCATTCTGACCATCAAGGTCGAAGAGCACGCTGAAGGTCCGTCAATTCAAATGCAAAAACGTGACGAACGTGGCGATCGCCGCGAGCGCCGCGCTTGATCTGACCTGAAGAAAGGACTCTAAACCATGGCTGCAAAACCATTTTTCCGCCGTCGTAAGGTTTGCCCATTCTCGGGCGAGAACGCACCTAAGATCGACTACAAAGACACGAAACTGCTGCAACGCTATATCTCTGAGCGTGGCAAAATCGTGCCGTCCCGTATCACCGCCGTTTCGGCTAAGAAGCAGCGTGAACTGGCCCGTGCTATCAAACGCGCCCGTTTCCTCGCCCTGCTGCCTTACGCTGTGAAATAAGGAGAACCTGACATGCAAGTTATCCTTCTCGAACGCGTAGCTAAGCTTGGCCAAATGGGCGACGTTGTAGACGTCAAACCAGGTTACGCACGCAACTATCTGCTGCCTCAGCACAAAGCTTTGTCCGCTTCCGAGCGCAACATCGCGGACTTTGCAACACGCAAAGCCCAGCTTGAAGCAAACAACCTGGAAACCAAAAAAGAAGCCGAAGCGATGGCCGAAAAGCTGACAGGTCAGCAATTCGTCGTGATTCGTCAGGCCTCCGATTCTGGCGCCCTGTACGGTTCTGTCAGCACCCGTGACGCAGCTGATGCTGCAATTGCGGATGGCTTCACTGTTGATCGCAAGCAAGTTGCTCTTGCCCGCCCGATCAAAGAGCTGGGCCTGCACGACGTGATCGTCACTCTTCACCCCGAAGTCGACGCAACAATCATTCTGAACGTTGCCCGCTCCGAAGAAGAAGCAGAACTGCAATCAACCGGCAAATCCATCCAGGAAGCCGCTGCAGAAGCCGAAGAAGCCGCTGAATTCGAAATTGCCGAACTGTTCGACGATATCGGCTCCGCTGCATCTGAAGACGACTACGCAGGCGACGACGCCTAAATTAACGTGATCGTCGCGAATTTTAGCGCCGCGCAGTCCTCTGCGCGGCGCTTTTACTTGCTCAGAGTCTAATTCCTATTTTCGCAACAGTAAGTTACCGCCCCGTTGTTTGTTCGCATTTACGTATAGTATTCTATAAATTGACCATAATTTTGTAGCTCAATCACAACATGAGTGGACAATAAGCATTTGCTTCACGCATAATCAGCGCCAGTAGCGATAGTAATCACTGTTTCGCTACTCAACCACGTAATTCACGAAAGTCCGTGCACTTTATGGAACTAATTGACCTTGCAAATATGCCCGATGGCCAAAAAGATTTTGTCGGCCATCTCAGGAATGTTTGCGAAAACTTAGGCCTAGAATATGCCTCCTATGCGTCAGCCCATCCTTTTAATGGAACAGTGCATGCTTTCACCACCTATCCTGAGCGTTGGAAAAACCATTATATGGAACATGGCCTTCATCTTCTGGATCCTACCATTGAGAAAACATCACGTAGCATCGCTCCAGTGGATTGGAGCCGCCTGGAACGTGATGAACAGTTCACAAGCATCTTCACACAAGCACGCGATTTTGGTCTGCCCGATACGGGCCTAACCATACCAGTCCGCGGCCCATACGGTGAGGTCGGGTTATTCAGTGTATCTGCTTCGGTATCTGCGGTGGATTGGCAGAAACTCAGAACAAAGATCATCGGAAACCTTCAATCCGCCGCCGTGTATCTGCATGATGCGGTAATGACATCTGACGCAATGATGAAAAGCCTGCGCTTTCCTCACCTCTCGGCAAGGGAGAAAGAAATTCTGCAATGGACCGCAGCTGGAAAATCACAACAAGACATCGGTGATATCCTGTCAATCTCTCCTCGAACTGTCGAAGTTCACCTAAGATCAAGCCGCGAGAAACTATTCGCCCTCACAACAGCGCAAGCTGTCGGGCGCGCCCTTTCTTTAGGTCTTATCGTTCCAGGTTAGGCCACTCAAGGCCTCTACGGGATTTCCCTAATACCCACAAATACAGGACCTGATACATTCTCCCTACAACTTTTAGGGGAGAACAGATAGATGATACTCGTCATTGACGCGCTCAATAAAAACACATTTGGCCCAGTACTTGACGAAATGTACCAGCTAAGAGCCCGCGTATTCAGTGAACGTATGGGGTGGGACGTCAATATTACGAACGGCCGCGAAATTGACGACTTTGACGACCAAAATCCAGCCTATGTTGTCCAACTGGACGAAGACCTGAAGGTCACTGGCTGCGCCCGATTATTACAAACAACCGGCCCACATATGTTGTCGGATGTTTTTAGCGACATTCTATGTGGTGAGCCACCGCTGCGCAGCGCCTTGATGTGGGAATCCACCCGTTTTTGCGTTGACCGCGAGAGATTGGATCGCGGCCAAGGCTGTAAATCTGTTGGCTATGCCACCTGCGAACTAATGGTTGGCATTCTGGAATATGCACACAACTCCGGCATCGAAGATATCATCACTGTGATTGACCCGGTCATGAACCGCATCCTGATGCGCTCCGATAATGCGCCATATGACTACGTTGGAAAGACGGTAAGCATGGGCAAGGTCAAAGCCATGGCAGCCCTGCTCGAATGCTCTCAAGAGCGTATCGACCGAGTGCGGAATTTTGCCGGCATCACTGGAAATATTTACATCCCTGAAGACGAGCTTGCGAGCACTCTCTTGGACGAAACATCTCCCGACATTGGTATTGATTTGCAGGATTATTTTGACGATCAGCTTTCCACGGCTGTTAACGAACGTGAAAAAGCGGCGGCACGCGCTTTGCGACAAGCGTTAAGCTAAGCCAAAATAGAATTATAGAAATCAAAACGACACCACAATTAAAAAAGGGCTGTCATACGACAGCCCCTTTTAGTTTTCAGATCATATTTGACCTTATTCTTTGTCCAGCTCTTCTACGGCTTTTTCTAACTCGTCTTTACTAATTTCTTTGTCAGTCACATCCGCCAGCTCAACAACATAGTCGATGACCTTTTCTTCAAAGATAGGTGCACGAAGTTGTTGACGCATTTGTGGGTTGTTTTGAACAAATTCAAAGAACTCACGCTCGTGACCTGGGTATTGACGCGCTTGTTGCATAACCGCTTGGGTCATTTCTGCATCGCTAACCTCAACCTCAGCTTTACGGCCCAGTTCAGCCAACAGCAGGCCAAGGCGTACACGGCGTTCGGCCAGAGTGTTGTGCTCATCTGTGGCTTCGATCTCAGGGTGATCGTGGCCTTCGACCTCTGGATTTTCTTCGTGCCAGATCTGGTGCGCAATCTGCTTGGCTTCAGCTGCAACCATTGATGGAGGTAGCTCAAAGCTTACTTTACCATCCAGATCATCCAGCAATCCACGCTTCAGCACAGCACGTGCTGCACCGGCATATTCTTCTTCAAGGCGCTCGCTGATTTGTGTTTTCAGTGCAGCCAAATCGTCGGCACCGAATTTCGTAGCCAACTCATCATTGATTTCAGCAGCGGCAGGCGCTTTCACAGCTTTGATTGTGCAATCAAAGACAGCCTCTTTGCCAGCCAGATGCTCAGCCTGATATTCATCAGGGAAGGAAACCGTTACGGATTTCTCTTCTTCGGCTTTCACACCAACCAGTTGCTCTTCGAAGCCAGGGATAAAGCTGTTGGAACCCAAGACCAGCGGGTAATCTTCGGCGCTGCCACCTTCAAAGGCTTCGCCATCAACTTTGCCAACAAAATCCATGATAACCTGATCGCCATCTTTGGCTTTGGTGCCTTTTTTGCGATCCTTGAAGTCTTGCGCACTTTCAGCCAGATTGGCCAGCGCTTCTTCAACGGCTGCATCATCGGCTTTGGCAACCAGACGCTCCAGCTTAACCGATTTCAGGTCAACTTCTGGGATCTCTGGCAGTGCCTCATAGGACATCTCAACTTCTACGTCATCGCCTTCTTTCCAATCCTGATTGGTCATTTTGACGTCAGGCTCGGCTGCTGGACGCTCACCGCTGTCTTCAAAGTGCTGTGACATCGCACCATCGACAGCTTCTTGCATGGCTTCGCCAAGAACGCGGCCGCCAAATTGCTTGCGCAACAGGGCCAGTGGCACTTTACCTTTGCGGAAACCTTTCAGTTCCACTTCAGGCTGAGCTTCTTTCAGCTTGCCTACAACTTTTTCGTCCAACTCTGCTGCGCTCAAAACCAGTTTGTAGCCGCGCTTCAGGCCTTCGTTCAGGGTCTCGGTGACCTGCATGTTCGTCCTCATCCATAGCGTTGTGCCGCGCAAAACGCGGGCAGATAAATCATTGGCTCTTCTATTGCCCTGCCTTGTTACGTGCAAGTCCGAAAGACTGTTCAGTCTTGATTTATTATCTGGTGCGGTCTCCCAGTAAAAGTTCGAACTCGATTGTGCCTGCTTTTGACGACGCTGGAACTGATCGAAACTTCTCTTTCGCCGACCTTTCACTTCCCAACATAGATGAACAATTTAACAAGTTAGAACGCTGGCATGATGTGCTCAAACCCCATGCGGATGTTGGACATTGAATTAATTAGCCTGACACCACCTTCTCTTCCATTGTCGACCCAGATCGTCTTGGGGTAGACGTCTAGAGGGGGAGACCAACGAAATACACCTAATGAGTAGGAGCTAAAGAATTCGATGTGTAATCTAATCAGAAATCGCTTCGTCATCTTCGCGATTATTTCTGGATCTGGCTGGGTCATAGATGTTGCGGCCACGATGATGATTATTCAGTCCGGTGTAACGCCCTTTGTCGCAAGCCTGATCGGTTCAGGATTAGCGGTAACCATTGTTTACTTCATGTCTCGATTATTTGTGTTTTCGCGGCGTCGACTTGGAACACCACAAAACTACATCCTCTACCTTGGATGGCAGTTCTGTGCTATTTCAGTTGCGTCTGGATTGGTCGCTGGGATCGCGTTTGGGACCGAGGCCTACCTAACTAACCTTAGTACTATACTTGGAACAGAAGCGCTCACGCTCGCGGCGGGTTTAGGCAAGATCTTGGTGACACCATTAACATTATTTGCGAACTTCGTATTTATGAAATGGCTCACACAGCGTGAATACATCAAATCCTCAACGGCAGGCACATCATGAGTATTTTGGTATTTATCCCGATGTACAATTGTTCGGCTCAAATCCCGCGCGTGTTACATCAGTTGCGTCATCCAGATGTGGCTGCATTGATTGACGGCGTCGTTTGTATCGACAACCAATCCACGGATGACACCGCCGAGATGGCAGGAGGCATTCTGGCAGATCTGAACCTGGGGTTACGAGTGCTGTTGAGTAACGATGACAACTATGGATTAGGTGGCTCCCATAAAGTTGCAATTAACTTTGCACGGAAAGAGGGGTTCACACACCTGATTGTCCTTCACGGAGATGATCAAGGATCGATTCTGGATATTGTCGACTCTCTGAAAAATGAGCAACATCTGTGTAATGCGTTCCTGATGGGAGCGCGGTTTATGCCTGGGTCGCGGTTGGAGGGCTATTCACCATTGCGGACAATTGCGAACAGAACATTCAATTGGATATTTTCGCTGATATCTCGAAAGCGTCTTTATGACTTGGGATCCGGTTTGAATCTTTTTCAGGTCTCTGCTTTTGATGATGATTTCCATATCAAGTTCGCAGATGATCTAACTTTTAACTACTATCTTATTCTCGCGCTGACAGCTCGGAAGTTGAGCGTTAAGTTCTTTCCGTTGACGTGGCGAGAGGATGATCAAGTCTCGAACGCGAAGTTGGGAAAGATGGGCATGCAAATCATAAGAATCCTAACCTTGCGTTTAATAAGTCGCCGGAAATTTCTTCATGGCGAACACCGCCAAATTGCGCGTGCAACGTACTCTTCGACAGAGATAGGTCGGTGGAGACTATGACGGCGCGGCGCGGCTATCTGTCTGGAACGATCAGGGGCATGTGGAAAAAAATGGGCTGGTCGCAGCGCGCGGCGATTCTTGGCGGCTACATAATGCTATATGCCATTGCCGTAGCGGCGATGATCGCAATTACAGATGTTGTTCCCGCCTATATCGCGATTTCAGCTGGTGCCCTTTATCTCCTAAGCCATGTCTTTCGTGCAATGCGGCTGGCAGCGTTGTCCGTGGATGCGCTGAAATTGTCGGGGCGAACAACTGCAGCGATGCATTTCGCGACAATCCCATTTGCTTTACTTCTGCCATTCAAATTGGGTGAGGTTGTGCGCTTTTTTGCACTTTATAAAATGGGCGGAAAAGCAAGTTATGCCGTGATTGTCTTGCTTTTAGACAGAATGTTTGACTCGCTCTTTCTTGTCCCGATCGTTGCTTTTCTGGCCTTAAAGAGCGAAGTGCCGCTTGCCCTGGGAGTTTTCACGATTCTTGCAGCGACAGTGCCTTTGGCTGTTGTTTTTGTTGGACCGCGTTTGTTGAGCGAGGTGCAGAGCTACATTGTCTCCAATCATGCCAGCCCGGTGTCACTTCGATCTCTGCGGAAGATCGATGTAGCACGCCGCCTAGTGGTTCATGCTGCACAGGTTGCACGCCGCCAAGCTCCGCAATTGTGCGTCTTGTCTTTACTTATTTGGCTATGTGAGCTTCTTGTTTGTATGATCCTAGTAATAAACTCAGCTGAAATTTTTCAAGATGCCCTTGATCTACTGGGCTCACGGCTCGTCGTGTTCTGGGCAAGCGACACCATGAGTCCAATTCTTAGCATCGCAGTGTCAATTACACTGGTGTCGCAGCTGCTACTTTGGCCGGGAATGACGCTGTTCTTTCTTGATAGGCTGAAGCATGAACAACATCAATCAAGATCAGTAGATCATAAACCGCGGAATTACGTCGAATGATACCTGAATTATGCGTCATTATAGATGACCGTGAAGTGCCGCCACCTCAACTTGAAGGCCTAATCGGCGATATGCATTTCGGCGATCTGTTGCGTCGGAGGAGGAGATACCTTGATGAACTGGCTGCAGTAGCGGCCAGCGCTGACGACGTAGTTATCTTGCGTACTGATGCTGATGCCGAGCAACTTGCACGGCGGATTGAATCTGCGCGTGGCGAGACACGATGGCTTCGGTTGCCAGTGACCATAGCCCCATTAAATTTAGATGCCTTGGATCCAGTAATCCGAAAGATGCGTTTTGCTTTAGATCCGACCCTTTTGGCTCCTGTTTTGGAAGATGACGCACCTGCCGTTCTCTTTGGACGCGATGCGATTGATCTGATCTCTGCTCGTGCGGGAACCGATCGCCGATCCTATCTTTTGCTCTTCGCAGAAAAAGCGACACCAGCGTCCCATGACATCAATTTTATTGACCTTCGTCAGCCCGATGCCCTACGTGATTTTCTCTCACACGCTACTGAGCCACGTGGTTTCAACAACCTATTCACCGAGGCTGGTGTCTTCGTCAAAAGTTCAAAAGATATCGTGAAAATGAAGGCAGAGTTTCAATATTTCAAACTGGCTTCGCCTGAGATTAAACGTTTCTTACTACCCACGTTTGGTTACGAAGAAGCCGACGGCGTGGCTTCTTATCGAATGGAGTATCTGCGCGTGCCAGATGCGGCGCTTCAGTTTGTTCTGGGGTCGATGACACAGGCCAATTTTGATCAATTGCTCAGCCATTTTTTTGCCTTCATCGCGGCACGTGATCGTGATGTGGTCGGCCGTAGTAATGTTGAACAGCAAGGCAAGGTGCAAATTATCACAAAGATGCATGATCGCCTTACGACTTTTCTTGCCAAACCTGAAGGCAAGCAGATTGATGCGCTATTGGTGGCTGGTGGTTTAGATTACGGATTGGCAGGCCTGCAACAGCGGGCGTCTCTATTGATTGAGAAGGCCTTATCATCCTTTGAAGGAGAGCATCTTGCGTTCAGTCATGGTGATCCATGTTTGTCGAATATCTTGTTTGATCATCGGATAGGGCTGATCCGATTGATTGATCCGCGCGGTGCGCTCAACCGAGAAGATGCGATGATGCATCCGCTTTATGACATCGCCAAGCTGTCACATTCGTTTTGCGGTAGCTATGATTTCGTTAACAACGGACTGTTCTCTATCGAAGTGAACGCCGATCTCAAAATGGAACTTAACTGTCACCGTGGGGGGGCGCCAGACTGGGTGCGGGATCGTTTCAAACGACGGGTTGCAGATGAGGGTTGGGATTATGCGCAGGTGCGCGCAGTAGAAGCCTCCCTATTTTTATCAATGCTACCATTACATCTGGATCATCCGCGCAAATTACTTGGTTTCGCATTAATAGCAGAAGAAATTATCACTGAATTGGAATCTTTAGCATGATTGAAACCGAGCGCGCCCTTGTTGTCGATATTGATGGGACGCTCTGTCCAATAAAGCATTCACATGAGGATTATGCCGATCTTGTACCGGAACCACGTATCATAGAAAAAATCAGGGCACTACATATTGATGGCTGGCATATCATTTTGTCTACCGCACGCGGCATGCGTAGCAATGACGGTAATCCGGGTAAGATCACGAAGAATGTCGGGCCTACCCTTTTGAAATGGTTAGTAAAACATGACATTCCATTTGATGAGTTACACTTGGCAAAGCCATGGCCTGGCCGGCAAGGGATTTACATTGACGACCGTGCAGTGCGCCCACGAGAGTTTGTTGAATTGAGCTTTGAAGAGCTTGAGGCGTTGATGGAGCGTGACCGCCTCGCTATTCGGATTGAGGAAGACGACGTATGACTGGTATTCTGGCGATTACAATGGCTGGGCGTGGCAGCCGGTTTACGAAAGTGGGCTATACGCGTCCAAAATATGAGATTGAAGCACACGGTATACCACTTTTTGACTGGTCCATACTAAGCCTTATGGCTTTCCATGAAGCTGGGTATCGCTTTATGTTTTTGGCTCGCAGTGGATGTGGAGCTACCGCCTATATCCAGAAACGGGCAGAGGTACTTGGCCTAACGGATGTGGTTGTTAAAACTATAGATGACGTTACGGACGGACAAGCGACGAGTGCGTATTTGTTGGCGGAAAATGCGCCAGAAAAAGAACCCTTTGCGGTCTACAATATCGATACTTTTGTAGACCCCAAAGTGATCTCACCACCATCTGTTAAAGATATGGCTGGCTGGATTCCCTGCTTTCCCGCTCCTGGCACAGGTTGGTCTTTTGCCCGTACAGATGCGCAAGGCACCGTCGTGGAACTACGCGAGAAAAAGCGTATTTCTGATCATGCCACCGTTGGCCTTTATTGGTTTGACAGTGCTGCCCGCTACTGCTCCCTTTATGAGACTTACTTTGCGACGCCTGGCCAGGAGGAGATGGGGGAGCGCTATATCGCGCCGCTTTACAATCAAATGATCGCGGAAGGTGCTATAGTACAAATTTCGCAAATCGCTCTGGAAGATGTGGGCATGCTCGGCACGCCAGAACAAGTTGATGATTTTGTCACGTCTCCACCGGCAGCAGCACTACGCTATATGCAGGCACGGCTGAGCACGTGACCGCGAAGCGCTCCTATTGCGCGTTCAGGGCAGCGTCTGCAGCCTCAAGAATTTTTTTGGCTTCTATTTCTGGATCTGAATCTCCTGTGACATTACCTTGCAGCAATATTTTACGTGAGGTGTGAGCGAGAGCGGAGATCTCGGCATCCGACAGCCGATATGTCTGATTAACATTCTCCACTAAGTCAGTTTTGGGCAAGGGCGATGTAATGGGTACCAAAGCAAAACGCGCCTCTGGCCGCATCTCATTTAGGCATGCTTGGCCACCTTCTAGGAAGATGGCTGCTGAGTTTGTGGTGGAATCAGGCAAGAACGGAATATGGGACCGAATGTGGTAGAGTTCTGCTCCGTTCGGGTGTCGCCAATACGTCGCATATTCTGAGCACGCAGCCAACTCAGGCGGTAGAATTCGATACCCAGCGATGACCAATGCATTCTGTAACGCGCGTTCCTCAGTCCAATTATAGGAGATCACGGCTGCGGTTGTGTCGGCATCTTCGATAGCGTAGAGCAAAGCAACCGTATGATTTTCTAACTTGAAAAATGCATTCTGCCATTCCATCCATTTATCGCTAAACCAGATTCGACCGGTCAGTGTTGGAATTGCGTTCTCAGATTCATAGGGTACTGGATAAAATGATGATAGCATCGGAGCACCGGGAACCAAGAAAGCTCCTAAAATCACTATGGTTCGTGTACTGAGCTTCTCCGTCTTAGAGCTGAATTCGTTCCCGTACCTTACCAAAGGCATGAGGACAAACTGATCAAGTGACAGGGCAGTTGCTGTTGCTAGAAATGGGATAAGAGTCATAAAGGCACGTGGATCGTAATATTTGCCTAGTGTGATCCCATAGATAAGAGCCGGATAGACCATTAAGATCAATGGCAAGGTATGCGTGCGACTACGCCATCCATCAGGTTTAGCAAGGCGACGCCTGCTTTCCATAATCTTAAATCCAAAGAAGATGGCAGGTAACCCAACTCCAAATGCAAGTAAGGCTGCCGATAGATCACGGTAGAATTTGGTAGCCAGATTTACGTTACCACGGTCCCAAAGCGTATCGGCAGCAGACGCAACCTCGATACGAAACATGACATTTGCCGCTTGCGGGTCAACGAGAGCCATAAGCAAGTGGATCATGATCGCGCCACTTAAAAACGCTGCACTACGTTGCAATGCTATGGCGAACGTGCGTGATCCGAAGACAGTTAAAAACAAAAATAGCGGAAGCAATAATATCTGGTCTAGTCGACATAGCAATGCGATTGATAGCAGCGTACCAGCAGCAAATATCCAGACCAACCGTCGTGACCATTCAAGCAAGATAAGACCCCAGATGGCGAAGCTTGCAGCCACAACGTTATCGTTGAAAAAGAACTGGGCATCGATCACGATTGGCAGAAACAATAATGTTGCAACACTCGCGAGCCAAGTTGTCTTACTCCAAAGCTTGGTGAGTACAACAAGACCGCCCATAAAGATCGGTAAGATGATCCACATCAGAAGATCGTAGCCAGATCCTGGCGCAAGATCTGACAGCGGCGCCATCAACCAAATTGTACCCGGACGGGACAAATAGAAAAAATTGTGTATCATCCCCCATAATGGATCTGTCGAGGCAATATCGGGCAACAACAGTGACATGGTTTCTGTTAGATAACTGAAACCCTCGACATGTGATCGCGTCAATGTTGGGCGCAATGACATCAGCAACAATATCAAAACGCCAATCCAAAGCCCTGTTGGTGCAACGCCTGAGTTTCTAGTTCCTTTGGTCGTAAACTTCTGCTTTGGCGGACGTTTGTTGACGGGTTGGATCATCATCGGACACCATTCTTGGAAAGGTTATCTTGATACAATAGATCAGGCTTAATTGGTTTTGCCCCGCGCGGCCCCCAGATGTACCAGGGATGTTCCTCAGTACCAGTTTTCCCATTTTCTTCCCATGAGGTCCAGTCGACTAAGGCCAATTTCGCGCGAAATCTTCTGTTATCGTGGAACATGCGTTTTCTCGCGCTTCCAAGAACAAATTCGTCTGTCAACAAGGGGGCTACGAACCCATCACATCGTTCCAGTGCGCGCCCAACATACTTTTGCGCAATAACATTTCGATGTCCGTTTGGTGGATTTGTGCTCAGATCAAAATCGCCCGTATCGATTTTTGGCATCCCATGATTGAGAAAATCCAGGATGCAAGAGTGCGGTATGCCATGAGTGGTAAAGTCCGATGTTATTACCGTTTTGGCTCCTGCCCAATAGAATGGTCCCACCATACGATGATTTCCGGCCGAGGGGTCCCAGACCACCCCATCGCGCCAAAGCCCTTTCAGGGTGCGGATAATCCATTCTACTGCCCATACCCCACTTTCATAGAGATCATTCTTTTTGAGTGAGTGTTTCGAAGCAGTGATGGTCATCATGCTTCCACCTTTACCTAAATATATCAATGCTTGGAAATGACCTATTTTGATACATCTACATTTCTCTTTTTGCCATGAGTTCCTGAGTTGATTACTGCTCTCACTTTGAGAGAGCGCATCCGGTAATGAACTCAATCCCTTGACTGTTCCATCCACCAATATCTCTCGCCAATGCATATCCGTCGTCATCGGAAATATCTCCTGCGAGATGCGATGCGCCAGTGTGAAATGATGCTCCATCAGCCATTGATTTGCCAGTGCTGCGAAGGTCTTGTTGATTGCGCCCTTGCGCGGGTCCAGATCCGCCAATGCTTTCAAGATCGCATAAAGCTGCGCTTTATGCGTTTTGTTGCTTAGCCAAACGTCATGGGAATATGCTCCTATGGCAGGACTTCCCATTTATTGGCATGCTAAAAGCAGGAGGACGAGAGATGGCCAGCATGAATATTTCTCTTCCCGGTGCGATGCAAGACTGGGTTGAGCGGCAGATGAAGACAGGGCGTTTTGATAACGCCAGTGAATACATGTGCGATCTGACTCGTCATGATCAAAACTGCACTTCCAAGATCGCCGCCGTACAGCACCTTGTTAATGAGGCCATGGCCTCGGAAAGCAGTGGCAAGCCCCTCGTGGAAACCCGCGCCATTGCCAGAGCGCAAGCCCAAACACAGGCGCAACGCCGATTGATCGGGCCCAGCAAAGGAGGCCCGGTCAACTCTCAACTTTGTTGGTCGTCGGGGATGCCTAAAATAGGCGTCAATCGTAGCCAAAAACATGACCGGTCGCGAACTCGGATCCGGCGTTTGAGGTGGGTAGCGGTTTGCAGGTTTCAAGCAAAGGAAATTCACAGGCTCCAATGCCAAAATTCCTCTCGATAAGATTCGCAGAGCTGCGAGTGCGCAATATGAACGGCAAGATTGACGTCAGTATCAGTCGCATCCGTTGATAGACCAACTACCTCATTGTTGCTTCTGGTATGGTAGACACCTGCGCGTGCTCTCCAGCCGTGATCCGCAAGCCACAGCGCCGCCATGTCCAGATGCAAGACCTCGAAGCTGAGCGCTTACCTCACAGTTAGTGTTTTTCTCTAGAACGCATACACAATCTTGAACACTATGAAGCGCAAAATGCATCTTTTTTGAGCTTGCGACCTCCACCTCACGAACGCACCTTGAGCAATCCCCTAAGCCAATTTCATGAAGAAAAACTGTGTTTATGCTGTACTTGACGAGAGCAGTACCTTGAGTGGCTGCGAGTCAAGGACTTAAGTATTTGTTTTATTGATTTAATGGTGCCCCCACACGGACTCGAACCGCGGACCTACTGATTACAAATCAGTTGCTCTACCAGCTGAGCTATAGGGGCTTGCGGATGCACATACGCATATCGCCGATCCACTTCAAGATAGAAAATGCACGAAATGGGACATCGAAAGCGGTTTATCTGTTTCTAAATAAATCTATAGTAACGATGCGAATTACCCCAAATGGACCACAGATGCAGATCGTCTTACACACTGGCGCACACCTTACTGACGAAGACAGGCTGATTAACTGCCTGATGAAGAACTCTTCCTTGTTTCAACAACACGGCGCAAACATCCCTCGCCCGGCCGGATACCGTAAATTGATCCGTACCGCAATGAATGACACCAGCCCCTTCTCGGCATCATCGACATTCAGCGAGGTGCAAAAAGCCGTTATTGGCTCATCTAAGGCAGATCGACATGTTATTTCAAACTCCGGTTTTTTCGGAACGGAAAAAATGTGCTTTGGCTCAGGTGAGCTTTATCGCTCAGCAGAAACTCGTATCGGTGCTATAAAGAATCTTTTTGCGAATGATCAGCTTGAAATGTTCATGGCCATTCGCAATCCTGCGTCATTCTTGCCGTTGATATTTTACAATTATCATGACAGCTCGACGCAAGAACGTTTGCTTGGCGACAATCTGCATTCCGTGCGTTGGTCAGACTTCTTTGTTCGCATCCGACAAGCATTCCCTGATTTACCCCTGACCGTTTGGTGCAATGAAGACACTCCATTGATTTGGTCCCAAGTCATCCGGGAGATGACACAAATTGACAGCACTGTCGCATTTGAGGGGGAATTCGCCCTCATGCATGAAATCCTGAGCGAAGGTGGGTTAAAACAATTTCAGACGTTCATGGAGGGCCATGACGGTTTAACCGAAGTACAAACGCAGCGTGCCATTGTTGCCTTCATCGAGAAATTCGCACGAGAGGACGCTCTTGAAGACGAACTTAAACTCCCGGGTTGGAGCCAAGAGTTAACTGAGCAGATGACTGAATTGTATGACGCCGATCTTGATCGGATCAGTGAAATTCCAAATCTGAAAATCATTCAACCGATCTAGCAACTACCAGAAATCGCTGCTCTCCGGCAGATCCAACCGTGCAGGAGAGCACAGGTATCACATCATGCCCAAAGCTTCTTTGTAAAGCTCAAGAACGGCCTCTTCTTCGGCGATGTCATCCTTGTCCCGCTTGCGTAAGGAAACAATTTTACGCAAAACCTTTGTATCGTAACCGCGCGATTTGGCTTCGGCCATGACCTCTTTTTGCTGCTCAGCAAGGTCTTTCTTTTCAGCCTCAAGGCGTTCAAACCGTTCAACAAACTGGCGCAATTCATCTGCTGTAACGCGATAAGTTGCATCTGAATTCATATCGTTCATCTCGGCCTCATAACGTTTAAATTCTGTTGTCAGACCCATTCCCTACTGGCACAGCCCACACGCCGCAAGCCTCAATCCCGAGGAATATGCACGAATTGCCAAACCGCTGCGCTTGCAGTTTCGATGCAGTTGTTTTAGCGCAGAGATGAAGAACACAATTGAGGTGAACGCAATGGGAAGTCTGGTCTGGATCGGGGCAGCAGTATCGCTGGCGGGACTTGCTGGCTTGTTTTGGTGTATTCTCAAGGTCTGGAAGGCCCGCAGTGCCGGGCTCAGCGATGACGAACTGCGAGACGCCGTACGCAAAGTTGTGCCGTGGAACACTGGCGCTTTGTTTTTGTCGGTCCTCGGCCTGATGATCGTTATTATCGGGATCGCCCTGACTTGAGTGAGATATAACAACGGTCAATTCAATAGAAACATCGGCCATTTGTAACCATATCGAGCAAGATCTGAGGTGGTGTCCACAGCTGGGGAACCACCTTCATCCACTGTTGCATAGACCGCACTACCGGCAATAGCCCATCCAGATTGGCACAAAGCAACGGCCCCCCCCTATGCCGCGCCATGTGCAACGCGTAGATTGCACTCACATCAATATCAGAAGCCCGGCGCACGCCATCTTCCGCCAGAATGTCGATCGCTTCTTTTATCAATACACCATGCAGCGCCTGTGCAATATCATCAGAGCCACTGAAAATCGCTGAAGGATGCGCGTGATGCCTGCGCCAGGTATCCAGCCACGGCACCATCGCGGGGTCAATTTGTCCAGCGTTATAAAACCAATCACCAAAGCCACCGTCAGAGATAACAGAACGCAACAATACCAACCCGGATGTCGCAGGCAGATCATGATATTCCTGATATTTCTCCAATCGCCGGGCAATATTGGGCAAACCGATTGCATCGATTTGCTGAAATGGCCCCAATGCAAAGCCCGCCATTCTGGCGGCTGTATCCACCTGTTGTGGTGCTTGCCCTGCTGCGACCAATTCCAGCGCAGCCAGGTAGAAAACGGATTGCAATCTGCCTGAAATACACCCCGATGACGCCGTCGTCTTAAGCAACACCCGCCCATAGCCATCCAACAACCCGACCACAGTATCAAGTGCGTGTTTATCCGTATCTGCGGCCGCGACTTCGGAAAACCGCAAGCCTCCTGCCAATTCTGGAATACAGATAGTGACAGATCGATCTGCGCGTGATCTGCCTGCGTACCCCCACCCCTCAATTGTCACCCAAACACACCTATCTTTTAGCTTTGGCAGACTTTCCTCAGGCGACTTAGACATTGCATCGAATACAATATCCGCATGTTGCAGAATTTCGTAACCACTTCCGGCAGACAGCCGGGATAGCTTCGCCTCGATCGCCTGAGGGCTCAAGTGGCCCGTCTGAACAGCCTGATGATAGATGGCCTTTATACGCTCATGTGTAGCCAGTGCCTGTTCTGCCTCTGCATTCAGCAAAATAACATCAGCACCCTTACTGTGACAAAGCAGAACCAACGCGTCAAGTTGCGGGTGGTCCCCCAAACAAACAACCGTCTGCGCCATCTCGGGTGAACCACTCAATACCGGCGCCAGCGTCGCGCGTTTTTCAGCCACATAAAGATGATGTAGCGCGCGCGAAGATCGTGAGTTGCGTAAATCTTTGAAAGCAGCCCGCTCCAACGCTAAGCCTTGTGAAAATGGCAAAATTTGAGCCGCTTCAACACAACGTAACAGGCAGTCCATAACATCGCCACGTTTGGTCATGCGCAATGAGGCTGTGCTTACCGCCTGCTGATAAGTCAGAGGCTCGGCAAAGCCAGCAACCGCATCCCGAGTTCTGCGCCACTGCCCTTTGCTGGACAGGTAAATCGCCAATTGAACTGCATCAGAAATGGGTTCTTTATCTGTAATTTTCTCAAATACGCCGGCCAATGCCGGATCACCGACATCCAAAGTGCGGCCTGACGACAGGATCTCAAGGGATTGTTGCGCACCGATTAGGCGCGGCAAACGCTGTGTCGCCCCTGCGCAGGGTATCAGCCCAAAAGCAATCTCTGGTAACGCAATTGTAGTGCCTGTTTCTGCAACCCGCGCCGCACCCGCCAATGCAAGATCAAACCCCGCACCAAGCGCTGCACCATGGATGGCCATCACCACTGGTTTGGGACTCATTTCAATCAGATTACACAGCGTCGTCACATCAGGCATAGCCAAATCAACCATGTATTCCTGAATATCGAGACCGGAAGAGAAGCACTCTCCTACGCCGCAGATCACAACCGCCCTGACGGCCATGTCATGAAATACGCTTTCCAGATGTTGAACCAACTGGCCTCGTAATGTTGGCGATAAAGTATTCGTCACAGGGCGGCACAGTTTCAGAACCATAACCCCATCTTGCAGTTCAGAATAAACTTCGGATACCAAATCGCCCCCTTGCATCTGCTGGGAACAGTAAACACGAAACCCGTTGCATTACGCAAGAACGACGTCAGATTGGCATGTTATCGAACTGTGCTTCCATCGCCTCTTCATCCAGCTCGTTGCGCAGCGCTTCGAATTCTGGTGGGATATCAACACCGCTCTTTTGCGCCTCAGTTAGCATCCAGGCCCAGTGGGACGCGTAACAATATCGCTGTTCAACGCTTGTCGCCATTATTTTTTGCAAAAACAGCTCCAGTTGATCTAAGTGACCCGTCATTTTGCCCTCCTGTTGCAGGTCCGCTTTTGAGACCAGGTTCAATGGCCCTGTATCTTTTGAAATCGGGAACCAAAGATACGACATCCGCGATCCAACCGCCTTGCGATGGATCAATGTAAGCTGGACAGGTCGAATTATTGCGATACCATTGAAACATATCAGGGAGGTGTCAATGTCACCAGAAGTCACCGGATTTTTCGACCAGAGCACAAATACCGTATCCTATGTGGTCAAGGACCCGCAGGGCAGTTCTTGCGCAGTTATCGATTCCGTTCTCGATTTTGATTATGCCTCTGGGCATACAAGCACCGCCTCGGCGGATCGGATCATCGATTATGTTCGGCAAAATGATCTCAAGGTGCAATGGCTGATCGAAACCCATGTTCATGCCGATCACCTGTCAGCCGCCCCCTACCTGCAGCAAGCAGTAGGCGGGCAGATGGGGATCGGTGACAACATCCGCACCATTCAGGAAACCTTTGGCAAGATTTTCAACGAAGGTTCAGAATTCCAACGTGACGGATCACAGTTCGATCAGCTTTTTGTAGAGGGTGACAGCTTTCAGATAGGTCAGCTGCGGGCCGACATCCTACACACCCCAGGTCACACGCCAGCCTGCCTAACCTATGTCATCGGTGACGCCGCCTTTGTTGGCGACACGCTATTTATGCCGGACTTTGGTACCGCCCGCTGCGATTTTCCCGGCGGATCATCTGAAATGCTGTATTCCTCCATTCAGAAAATTCTAAGCCTTCCAGATGAAACACGAATCTTTGTCGGTCACGACTACAAGGCACCCGGGCGGGACGAATTTGCCTGGGAAACCACCGTCAAAGAGCAAAAGGCCAATAACGTACATATTGGTACCGGACAGGACGCGCAGGATTTTGTCAAAATGCGCGACAGCCGGGATGCGACATTGCCAATGCCCAAGTTGATCATTCCATCGTTACAGGTCAACATGCGCGCAGGTGAAATGCCACCCGCTGACGAAAACGGGGATGTCTATTTGAAGGTGCCGCTGAACAAACTCTGACCAAATGATAATGTGAGTGCGGTGTGAATGCCGCGTATCAGCGCTGAACGTTGGGCAAGATCAGACGAAAGGCTGCACCGTTTTGACCCGGCAAATAAGAAATACTGCCACCTAACCGCAACATAACCTCTCGACAAATCGCAAGCCCCAAACCGGCTCCATCGGCCCCAGTTCGGCCACTGCGGGAAAACTTCTCAAAAATCATTGCCTGCTGATCAACCACGATCCCGCTGCCATTATCACTGAAATCCAGTGTTATGATATCGTTATTTTCAGCCGCTTTAATGGATAAGATTGGGCTATCAGCGTCACAATATTTACGCGCATTTGAAATAAGATTGATGAACACCTGCACAAGTCGGTCCAAATCAGAATGTAAGGTGATTTTTTCACTCCCCCTATCGCGTTGAATGACAATGTCCTGCCCTGCATCACCTGCCGAGGCCTCGGCCCGGTCCAGCAAATCAGCTAGTAACCCTTCTTGATTGCTTAATTCAACTTGACCATTCTCCAATACACTTAGGTCCAGAAGATCATTCAACAATCGGGTCAAACGAATGGTCTCATCATGGATGATTGATGCATAATGCGTTTGCTTTTCAACCGTCAGCTCAGTTGAATCACGCAGGATTTCAGAAAATGCCCGGATCGATGTCATCGGCGTGCGCAATTCATGACTGATCTGCGACAGAAACTCGTCTTTCTGCTGGGACAGCTGCGTCAGTTTATCATTGGCCTCGCGCAATTGCCGAGCGGTTCTGGCCTGCTCTTCTGTTTTGGCTTCCAACTGGCTGGAATATTCCATAATCTGGGCCGCTTCATTGGCAACCGCTAGCAGATCTTCGACTGACACTGCTGCACCGCCAACGATCTGAGAAATCATCGCGTGAGCCGTAGCCACCCCGACTGACCCCGACAATACGCGCTCCAGCTTGAGCAAAAACTCTGGTGTGGGTTCCGGCAGATATCCAGCCAACCCCTGTTCGTTTGCAGCCTGAGCAAACAAGGCCTGAGCTTCCTTGCCCCCAAGAATACGCTGCGACATGATCAACAAGTCTTCGCTGCGCGCCATAGTGCCGCTCCAGCTGCCTGCTGTTGATGAATGCTGGAACACATTGACGAATTGCGCACCCTGCAACCGCTCCAACGGCTCAGGGAAACTGATCATGGAAATAAGGACATAGGCCATTGTATTAAACGAAAGGCTCCACATCACCGCATGGACCACACGGTTCATATCCTCAGCGCCAAACATGGCCTCAGGTCGCAGCCATTCAATGCCAAACAATCCGTAGTCCAGTACCGCCTGTGGCAACAAAATTGACGGTCCAAAACTGGGCAGAAACAAGCAGTACAGCCAGATCAGCGAGCCTACCCCTAGGCCTGATATTGCGCCAACTCGGTTACCGCCACGCCAAAACAATCCTCCAAGCAGCGCAGGTAGAAACTGTGCGACCCCAGCAAAAGACACCAGACCAATCGCTACCAGCGCGGTGCCACCACCTGAGATTTGATAGTAAAGATAGCCCAGGAACAAGATACCTGCGATCGACAACCGACGCGCCAATAGTGCCACGTGCCTCACATCGCCCGACATGACTGCCGTGCCACCCGTAGTCCATAACCATATCGGCATCACGATATGGTTCGATACCATTGTTGAAAGCGCGATAGAGGCGACAATCACCATAGATGTGGCTGATGAAAAGCCGCCAAGAAATGATAGGATTGCCAAGCCATCTCGCCCCTCTTGCAAAGGCAGGGTCAGAACAAAAAGGTCAGGGTTTGAACCTTGAGGCAGCAGATCTAGACCCACCGCGGCAATGGGCACGACGAACAGACTCATCATCATCAAGTATACTGGAAAAGCCCAAGATGCGGTACGCAAATGTCCCTCATCTTCGTTCTCAACCACCATCACCTGAAACATCCGCGGCAAACATATAAAGGCCGCGGCTGACAACAGCGTTAAACCGACCCAGCGGCTGCCGGGCACGTCCCATCTGGCAATATTCGAGGCATCGATACGTGCGAAGGTTTCCTCCACCCCTCCGGCCAACCCCCAAACCACGAACACCCCAACCGCCAATAGTGCAAAGAGTTTCACAACAGCTTCAAGCGCGATGGCCATAACCACGCCGTGGTGGCGTTCATTGGCGTCCAAATTTCTGGTGCCGAACAAGATGGTGAACAGCGCAAGGCCAAAAGCCACCCAAAATGCTGTCGATTGTGGATTGGGCGCATTTACCTGATTGGGGTCCGCCTGTGCAAAGGCCTCGAACGACAAAGTTACAGATTGCAGTTGTAGCGCGATATAGGGCGTTGTGCCAATCACGGCCAGCAAGGTCACACAGACGGCTAGTAGATTAGATTTCCCGTATCGCGATGAAATTAAATCCGCGATTGAAGTGATCCGCTGACTGCGCCCTACCCGCACCATTTTGCGCAGGGTCCACCACCAGCCGATCATCACCAGTGTGGGACCAAGGTAAATAGTCAGATATTCAAGGCCAGACCGTGCCGCAAACCCCACCGCACCGTAAAACGTCCAAGCCGTACAATAGATCGACAATGAGAGCGTATAAACTACTGGCGAGCGCAGCCACGCCCCGCGTCCCTGCCGTGCTGCGCGATCTGCAGCAAAAGCCACAGTAAACAAAAAGATCACATAGAACACGCAGACAACTATCAGGATGTTGAGTGTCGCCATTCTTACTGCGCCTCATCTTTTGACGCATCTTCCTCGGGATCAGAAGGGGCCAGATAGCCAGAGATGACCGCTGCCAGAACCGCCAGAATAATCCACACAGCAAACAGGTAGATCATCACAAAACCTGTTGAGGCCGCACCTTCGGCTTGCCCCTTCCACAACAACGGAATACAAATCAACCCAGCCCCCAGAATGGGCAACAGGCGTGCGGCATCCGCCATGCGGCGACGGCGATAGGCCCGTCGATCGACAAAAACCGGCATCTTTTTGCGACTCATGATGGCAACATCGCACGAACGGCTTCTAATACTTCGGCATTGGAAAAGGGTTTAGTCATGAATCGGTTTGCCCCGGCACGTTCTGCCATTTCGCGATCTTTTTGCTGCCCGCGCGCGGTCAGCATCAGGACCGGCGTACGGCCCAGTTGTTCATCTTGACGAATTTCTGCCAGAATATCGAAACCGCTTTTCCCCGGTAGCATCACATCAAGAATGATCAGATCAGGTGAGCGCGTACGTACGACATCCACCGCATCATGACCGTTAGAATGGGTTTTAACGTTCCATCCATCACGCGCTAGGATAAAGCTGATCGCCTCAATAATATTTTGTTCGTCCTCAATGACAAGAACTTGTTTGCTCATGAAATCAGCCTCCCCTCCGATCCCGTGCGACGCACAGGTAAAACCGTCGCCGCACTCACGTATCGCCGCACTATGGTAAAACTAAACCACGCTGTCAAAATTCCTATGCCAATATAGATGGCTCGCGCCGCGCCGCGCAGTCCGACAATGTACAGATCCGGCAATTCAGGCCAACCGTCCGGGCTGCATCAAGTTCCGGAAGCCGGTTGTCCGGGATCAACAGCATATGCGCCCGCATTACTGCGGGATAATCGAAACCTGCAGGAGCAATTAGTTCGCAGGCAGCAAAGGCCTGTGTGAGCCCGGCCTCTTGCCCAGCCTGGCGAAGCACAACCCGAACTGGAGACTGAGGCATGGTCAGCACTTGGTAAATAGGCCAGAGTGCGCAACCATCATCGCTGCGCGGTAGGGAAAAACCGTCGATCGGCTTACGAAACAAAATAGCCCCGCTAACATCACATGTCATAAGACCAACGGATGTTACCTCATCAGCAGGCAACATGGCCAACCTGCGAAACACCTGTGGCAATGTTACCTGATACTTTAGCGCAATCTGTTCAGGATCAATGCCAACCTCTGATATCAGATGCAAAATCCCGTCGATCGGCAGTTTTGCTGCATCCGCAACGTAGGTGTACAATACTTCTGCTAGCAAAGATCGCGCGGCCGGACCGCAAATCACAGAGGATTGTTGCAGCAGATCAGAGATACAATGCTCTCCAGCACCGCCCGCACCGGCTTCAAGTTCTGGAAAATGATAATCTCGACTGTCAAGGAATGCATGCAGTTCGTCATGAGGCGAACGGATGTCCTTTCCGGCCTCCGGCGCGCCCTCTAGATATCGAACCAAAGATTCAGCCCCTTCAGCAAGGCGCTGACTGTCTTCATTGATATTACGATGAAAGCGCCCCTGCCACTCGGGCTCCAACTCTTTCGTGTCCACCAAAATAGACGCTGCGGAATGAATGGCAGTAACAGTTGATATGACCTCGTGTAGCGATGCGGCCAGGTGAGGATCATGTGCCATACGTTCGGTCAGTGATGTCACAGTTTGAAACAGCTCATCCCGCTCGCGATTGAGCTGCTTTAACAGCTCTGCCCAACCCGGAAACCGCGCGGCAAACTCCTCAACGCGCTCAACCTCAGCAGCAAACTCAGCGCGGACACCTGCAGCTTCGCGCAGCCCATTGACCAACAACCGTCCAGCTCCATCAGACAACAGATTCGGCTCAACCTGCAAAACTTCTGCAATTTTCAGAAGAGTTTTTCCGCCGATTCTGCGGCGGTTATGCTCAATCAGGTTGAGATAGGACGGGGAAACACTGACCCGCCGAGCAAGCTCTGCCTGCTTCATGCCTAGCAAAATACGCCGCTCGCGAATTCTGGTTCCGGCCATCAGATGTTGCGACATGGGGTTTTTCCATATATTTCAGGTGCATCACTATCATTTTGTAAATTAATTTACAAATAACAAAGAATATTTTTCAAGATTATTTACAAAATAATCTTTTTTCCAAAAGCATTTGTTGAGAAATTTTCTATCACGCTGCGATAATTGCCTCGCACAATAGTGCAAGCTGGAAACGTGGAGGAGACGCGTCCGGCAAGTCAATAAACGGGAGGATATCAATGTCCAATTCGAACCTGAGCCGCCGTGGCCTGCTCAAATCCAGCGCCTTCGCGGGTGCCGGGCTGGCAATGCCAACCATCTTTACGGCATCATCGGCAGCCGCTTACATGAACGAACCAACCGGGAGCACGGTGACCCTTGGCTTTAACGTGCCGCAAACCGGCCCTTATGCAGATGAAGGTGCCGACGAGCTGCGCGCCTATGAGCTTGCTATTGAGCACCTGAACGGTGGTGGCGACGGCGGCATGATGGGCACATTTACGTCCAAAGCCCTGCAAGGCAACGGCATCCTTGGCAAGAAGGTTGAATTTGTCACTGGTGACACACAGACCAAATCAGATGCGGCTCGCGCCTCGGCTAAGTCGATGATCGAAAAAGATGGCGCGGTGATGATCACCGGTGGTTCATCCTCGGGTGTTGCGATCGCTGTTCAAGGTCTCTGTCAGGAAGCTGGCGTTATCTTTATGGCCGGCTTGACACACTCCAACGACACAACCGGCAAAGACAAGAAAGCCAATGGCTTTCGCCACTTCTTTAACGGTTACATGTCCGGTGCGGCTCTTGCCCCAGTGCTTGAAGCCAACTACGGCTCAGACCGTCGTGCCTATCACCTGACGGCTGACTATACTTGGGGCTGGACACAGCAAGAATCCATCGCATCCGCGACCGAGGCTTTGGGCTGGGAAACTGTTGAAAACGTACTCACACCACTCGCGGCAACAGACTTTTCATCCTATATCGCACCTGTTCTGAACTCGGGCGCTGATGTACTGGTTCTGAACCACTACGGTGGTAATATGGTGAACTCTTTGACTAACGCGGTTGAGTTCGGTCTGCGCGACAAGCAGATCAATAACAAAAACTTCGAGATCATCGTGCCGCTGTATAGCCGTCTGATGGCAAAAGGTGCCGGTGACAACGTCAAGGGCATCTATGGCTCCACCAACTGGCACTGGTCATTGACGGATGAGGGCTCGAAAGCCTTCGTGAAATCCTTCGGCACCAAATACGGCTTCCCACCATCACAGGCGGCACATACATGCTATGTACAAACTTTGCTGTATGCAGATGCGTGTGAGCGTGCCGGTACATTCAATCCATGCGGCGTTGCTGAAGCATTGGAAGGGTTTGAATTTGACGGTCTTGGCAACGGCAAAACGCTGTATCGCGCCGAAGATCACCAGTGCTTTAAGGATGTGCTGGTTGTGAAAGGGAAAGAAAACCCTACGTCAGAGTTCGACCTTCTCGAAATCGTCGAAGTCACACCGGCATCGCAGGTCACGTACGAACCCGATCACCCAATGTTTGCCGGTGGTGAACTGGGTACCTGCAACGCGGGCTAATCATATCACCACACCAGTCGCGCGTAATCGCGCGCGGCTGGTACTGATCTGATCCTATAATTCAACAGCGCCGTTTTTACGGAACCCACGGGTGGGAACAATGGACGCATTCATTCTACAAATTCTCAATGGCCTAGACAAAGGCTCAGCCTATGCGCTGATCGCTCTTGGCCTGACTTTGATCTTTGGCACGCTCGGCGTCGTCAACTTCGCGCATGGTGCCCTCTTTATGATCGGGGCCTTTTGCGCGGTGACGCTTTCAAAGATCCTCAACATCAGCTTTGAAACCATTGACGAAACTCAGACGGATTTCCTTGGCAATCCGCTTAAGGTCAAGACGCCCTATGTTGAGGCTTGGTTTGGCCCAGACGTCGGCGCAAGCATCATCGATTGGGCTGTCCCCCTCGCGATCCTGTTCTCTATCCCGGTCATGATTGGCATCGGTGTCATCATGGAACGTGGGCTGATCAAACATTTTTACAAACGCCCACATGCCGATCAAATCCTTGTCACTTTTGGTTTGGCCATCGTTTTGCAGGAAGTGATCAAAGCCAATTTTGGAGCGAACCCGATCCCCACCCCAGCGCCTGAAGCTTTCAAGGGCAGCTATGATTTCGGTGTTATGCTTGGATTTGAGGCCAATGCGATCATCTACCCATACTGGCGTTTAGTGTATTTTGCCTTTTCCGCCGTCATCATCGGCGGGGTCTTTGCATTCTTACAATTCACCACCTTTGGCATGGTCGTACGCGCTGGCATGGCAGATCGCGAAACGGTTGGTCTGCTTGGCATCAATATCGACCGCCGCTTTACCATCATGTTTGGTATTGCCGCCGCGGTCGCCGGTCTTGCCGGGGTGATGTACGCCCCAATTAATCCACCCAATTACCATATGGGCATGGACTTCTTGGTGCTCAGTTTCGTCGTGGTCGTTGTTGGCGGCATGGGCTCCCTGCCCGGCGCCGTCCTGGCAGGGTTCTTGCTGGGCATTCTTGAAAGTTTTGCCTCGACCACTTGGGCCACCACCACAATCCCTGGGATCAACCAGATCATCATCTACCTAGTTGCCATTATCATCCTGCTGACACGTCCGCGCGGATTGATGGGCAAAAAAGGCGTGATGGAGGAATAAGCAATGCTCGGACTTAATAACAAAGACTTCAAACTGCTGCTGATCGTCATCGCGCTGACCATGCTCGCTCCTTTCATCCTGAACCCTTTCCCTGATGGGTCGGGTCTGGCGCAGTTCAACGCAGGCTACCCTGATCTGATGCAGAAATTCGTGATCTTCGGCATCTTCGCTATCGGGTTCAACATCCTGTTTGGCCTGACCGGCTACCTCAGTTTTGGTCACGCCGCCTTTCTGGGTGTCGGTTCATACTCCTGCGTCTGGATGTTCAAACTGCTCGGATACAGCGTTGTGCCCGGCATCTTACTATCAATCGTAACCTCGGGCCTCTTTGCCCTTCTGATCGGGGTGGTGTCATTGCGACGCTCGGGCATCTACTTTTCAATCCTGACACTAGCCTTTGCTCAAATGAGCTTTGCGCTTGCCTATTCAGTCCTGTCGAACCCTAAGTTTAACCTGACCAACGGTGAGACCGGCCTCCAAGTTTACTCGAACGATCTTCAGATTTTCCGCGGTGAAAACAGCCCCTCAGTCCCACACTTCTTTGGACTTGAGATGAATGCGACGCATAAAATGGAAGTCGGCGCATGGCTCTTTCAGTTCAACGTTGGCTACTACCTCTGTGCCGTAATCCTGATCTTGGCGTTTTATCTGTCTATCCGCATTTTCAGCTCACCTTTCGGTATGATGCTGCGGGCGGTGAAATCCAACCAGACACGATTGTACTACACCGGCGTGAATGCCCGCCCATACACTTTGGCCGCTTTTGTTATCTCTGGCATGTACGCTGGTCTTGCGGGCGGATTGCTATCAGCAGTCGATCCTCTGGCGGGCGCTGAACGGATGCAATGGACCGCCTCAGGCGAGGTTGTCTTGATGACCATCCTTGGCGGAGCAGGCACATTAATTGGTCCGGTTTTAGGTTCTGGCCTGATCAAGTATTTCGAGAACATCTTCTCGAAAATCAACGACAGCGTTTTGCATAGCTGGTTTTCGTTCCTGCCGGACGGCTTGGAGGATCTGGTCGTGACTATCATCCACCCATTTGTCGGCAAAGGCTGGCATCTGACGCTTGGCGTGATTTTCATGCTGATCGTGATCTTCCTGCCCGGCGGATTGGTCGAAGGCGGCAAGCGCATCAAGGGCCTGTTCAAAAGCAAGAAACCGGGCTCGCCGCCCTCAGATGAAACCACACAATCCACACCTGCAGAGTAAGGAGCGTTATCAATGGCTATCTTAGAAGTCAAAAATGTCAATAAACGCTTTGGCGGCCTGCAGGCCCTAGGCGATGTGAACCTCAGCGTTAAGGAAAACACGGTTCACGCCATCATCGGCCCCAACGGGGCGGGCAAGTCAACACTGCTAAACTGTCTTGTCGGCAAGCTGACACCCGACACCGGGTCGGTCATGTTTGATGGTCAATCAGTTCTGGGACGTAAGCCATTTGAGATCAACCAGATGGGCATCAGCCGCGTCTTTCAAACACCTGAGATTTTTGGCGATCTGACAGTGATGGAAAACATGATGATCCCGATCTTTGCCAAGCGTGATGGCGCATTCCGCATGCATGCGATTGAAAGCACCGCCAATGAAAAAGGCATCATCGAACAAGCTGAAAACATGCTTGAAGACATGAATATGATCGACAAACGTCACATGAATGCAGCAGCCATGTCACGCGGCGACAAACGCCGGCTTGAGATTGGCATGTGCCTGGCGCAAGAGCCACGCCTGTTGCTGCTAGACGAGCCTACCGCTGGGATGGCACGGGCCGACACCAATAACACGATTGATCTGCTCAAACAGATCAGCGACGAACGCGACATCACCATCGCCATCATTGAGCACGACATGCATGTTGTGTTCTCGCTGGCGCAACGCATCACCGTTCTGGCGCAGGGCACCCCATTGGTCGAAGACACCCCGGACAATATCAAGGGCCACCCCAAAGTACGCGAAGCGTATTTGGGCGAATCCGCTTGAGCGAAGGAAGGACATCAAAATGAACGCGAAACCCGATTTTGCCAAAGGCAGAAACCGTGCTGAAACCGCACCCGCTTTCCTCTCGGTCTGGGACCTACAATCCTACTACGGCGAAAGCTACATCGTGCAGGGCGTTTCCTTTAACGTCCACGAAGGTGAAATCCTGGCCCTGCTGGGCCGCAATGGCGCTGGCAAGACCACCACTTTACGGTCGATTGCCCGGATGGACGATCCGCAATTGCACCACGGCGAGATCTGGCTGGACCATCAGCCCCTGCACAAGATGAGCAGTCACGAAGCCGCTGTTGCCGGGATCGGCCTTGTACCCGAAGACCGCCGCATCATCCCTGGCCTGACGGTCGAGGAAAATCTGCAACTGGCGCAGATCGCACCACCCATTGGCTGGTCATTGGATCGACTTTATACCCTCTTTCCCCGCTTGGCGGAACGCCGCAAACAAGAGGGCGTCACTCTATCAGGTGGTGAGCAACAGATGTTGGCCGTGGCGCGTGCCTTGGCGCGTGATATCAAAGTACTGCTGTTGGATGAACCTTACGAGGGTCTCGCGCCGGTGATCGTCGATGAGATCGAGAAAACTCTACGGATCATCAAGGAACAAGGCATCACTACCATCATCGTGGAACAAAACGCTGTGCGCGCACTGGAGTTATCTGATCGCGCTGTGATCCTTGATACCGGTGGCATTGTCTTTGACGGTGCCGCCGAAGAGGTACTTCAAAATGAAGAGCTGCGCTCCGAGTATTTGGCGATTTAAAACTGCGGCCCTCCTCTTGCCCTAACGGCATCAGGTAGGCAAAGATACCGCAAACAAAAATAGACCAACAAAGGTATAACATGTCCGACACGACCTACGCCCCTTCGGCCGCTTTCGCCGATAACGCCCATATTGACGCCAACAAGTATCGCGAAATGTACGATGCTTCGATCAATGACAACGAAGGATTCTGGGCCGAGCACGGCAAACGCATCGATTGGATCAAGCCTTTCACCAAGGTCAAAGACGTCAGCTATGATTTTGGCAATGTATCGATTAATTGGTATTCTGACGGCACCCTGAACGTCTCAGCCAACTGTATCGACCGCCATCTGGCAACACGCGCTGATCAGACTGCAATCATATGGGAGCCGGACTCCCCAACGGAAGACGCGCAACACATCAGCTACGCGCAACTGCACGATAAAACCTGCAGAATGGCAAATGTTCTGAAAGATCTGGGCGTGACGGCAGGCGATCGGGTCATTCTTTATATGCCGATGATCCCAGAGGCGGCCTATGCCATGCTGGCTTGTGCCCGTCTGGGTGCGGTTCATTCCGTGGTCTTTGGTGGATTTTCGCCTGATGCGCTGGCCAACCGGGTCAATGATTGCGGTGCGGAAGTGGTGATCACCGCAGACGAGGCCCCTCGCGGTGGTCGCGCAACGCCATTGAAAGCCAATGCAGATAAGGCCATGACCAGCTGTGGTGATGATGTTCAACTGCTTGTTGTACGTCGGACCAATGGCGATGTCGCATGGAATGATGCGCGTGATCGCGACTGCACCGCCCTGATGGCCGCTGCCAGCGCTGAATGCACGCCTGCAGAGGTCAACGCCGAAGATCCGCTGTTCATCCTCTATACGTCCGGCTCGACCGGCAAGCCAAAGGGTGTTGTTCATACCTCGGGTGGCTATCTGGTCTACGCAGCGATGACACAAGAGTTGGTGTTCGATTATCACGATGGTGATGTCTACTGGTGCACTGCCGATGTCGGTTGGGTCACAGGCCACAGCTATATCGTCTACGGCCCGCTGGCCAATGGGGCCACCACGCTGATGTTCGAAGGCGTTCCAACTTATCCCGATGCCAGCCGCTTCTGGCAGGTCTGCGAAAAGCATAAGGTCAATCAGTTCTATACCGCCCCTACCGCAATTCGCGCATTGATGGGTCAAGGACCTGAATTTGTTGAGAAGTGTGACCTATCAAGCCTCAAACTCTTGGGCACGGTCGGAGAACCGATTAATCCCGAAGCCTGGAATTGGTACAATGACGTGGTCGGCAAGGGTAAATGCCCGATCGTTGACACCTGGTGGCAAACCGAAACCGGAGGCCACCTGATGACCCCCCTACCCGGTGCCACGGCCACCAAGCCGGGATCGTGCACAACACCCTTCTTTGGCATCCAGCCGGTCATTCTTGAGCCGCAAACAGGGCAAGAAATCCATGAGACCGAAGCCGAAGGTGTTTTGTGTATCAAAGACAGCTGGCCGGGTCAGATGCGTACGGTATTTGGCGATCACGACCGGTTTGAGCAAACCTATTTCTCGGACTACAAAGGCTATTACTTCACCGGGGATGGCTGCCGCCGCGATGCGGATGGCTATTACTGGATCACCGGTCGCGTAGATGACGTGATCAACGTCTCCGGCCACCGGATGGGCACAGCCGAGGTCGAAAGCGCGCTTGTTGCCCATGCCAAGGTCGCCGAAGCTGCCGTGGTGGGTTACCCGCATGATATCAAAGGTCAAGGCATCTACGCCTATGTCACACTGATGTCCGGCGAAGAGCCCTCCGATGAGTTGCGCAAGGAATTGGAAACATGGGTCCGCACAGAGATTGGCCCCATTGCCAAACCTGACCTAATCCAATGGGCCCCCGGCCTGCCCAAAACCCGTTCAGGTAAGATCATGCGCCGCATCCTGCGCAAAATCGCCGAAAACGATTATGGCAGCCTGGGCGATACATCCACGCTGGCAGAACCTGCCGTAGTAGATGATCTGGTTGAAAACCGCATGAACCGCTAACCCTTTTGTTTCTATCGCTTTTTACGGGTTAACAGACCTGATGGGCCGATACAGTTTTGTGTCGGCCCTTTTTTCATGTTTTCATCACGTTATTGTGCCACAAGCTTCAGAAGCGACACATTGTCGCAAATAAACGCGAAACCGTCGCGACTCAGGTGCACCATCGACTGCAGCGGAAATTCAAACCGCGACAGCCGAAAGGTGCCCCATGACATCGATATCACCATCCACCTACACCGCCCCTTCACGTTCTGTGCAAGGCATCATTGCTGTTGAGCTAGGCATGGTTGTCTTTGTGTTTCAGGACGCCATGATGAAAACCATGCTGGATCTGCATCCGATCTGGTTTTTGATCTTCATGCGGGCCGTGGTTGCTGTCTCGCTATTGATCCCATTGATCGTGATCCTTGGAAAACCTCATCGCCTGTTCACACCACTTTGGCCCCTGCACCTGCTGCGCGCCTTCTTGTTTGCCAGCGGATTCAGCATGTTTTACGCCGCCTTTCCGTTCATGGGACTGGCCGAGGTGACAACAATTTTCTTCTCAGCCCCGCTGATTACCGCGTTGATGGCCGCCCTGTTCCTGAAGGAACAGATCGGACCGCACCGTATTGGTGCCCTTATTGTCGGATTTATCGGCATCCTGATTGCGATGAACCCCTTTGGCGGTGATTTCAGCTGGATCGCCATATTACCGCTTGGCTGTGCCGTAACCTATGCCGCTTCTCAGGTTCTGGCACGCAAAATCGGCGAACGCGAAAGCTCATTGACCGTTGGCCTGTATACTTTGGCCATATCTGGCATTTTGATCCTGCCCATGGGTTGGGGCATGAACCAGATTTTCGCATTTGGCCCCGAATACAGCCACCTGCAATGGAGCTTTGGCATCAAGGATACGCACGATCTGCTACTGCTGGTTGTTCTTGGCCTTTTGGGCACTGTGGGTTGGATCTTGTTATCGCGCGCCTACCAGATCGCCAACCCAAGTCTGGTTGCAACTTTTGATTATACTTACCTGCCCTTTGCAACCATTCTGGCCTACTTCATGTGGGACGAAGTTCCACCAACTGCGACCTTCATCGGCATGAGCATTATCATCGCCAGTGGGCTCTATGTTGGTCTGCGCGAAATTCGAGCTGCGCGCGGCTCAAAAGAGCAACCCTTTGTTGCCGAGACCACCTATGCACCGGGCAACCCGTTAACAGCTTATAATGCCTATGATGACGACCTGAGATGAGCGCGACAACCACCACATCGGTTGAGACGTTTCGAGACCCGCACGGCATAATGTTTGTCTGCCTTTCCGGCGTTTTATGGTCAACTGTCGGCCTTGGCATCCGCCTTATTGAGGATGTGCAAGTTTGGCAGATCCTGTTTTACCGGTCCTTTGGCCTGTCTGCGCTGCTCTATGTCGTGATCCTGTTCAGAACAGGGGAAAGCCCATTCAAGCTTGTGTGGCTTACCGGTTGGGCCGGGCTGATTGGTGCGCTGGCGCTTGTTGCGGCCTATTCGGGCGGCATCTATGCCATGCAAACCACATCAGTGGCCAATGCCATGTTATTGTTCGCCAGTGCACCCTTCATGGCCGCAATCTTGGGACTTATCGTTCTAAGGGAGCAGGTCAAACCACACACTTGGGGTGCGATCGCCGTGGCTCTTGTCGGTATCGGCATCATGGTCTGGGATGAATCTGGCAGCACCGCAGTGATCGGAAATATCGCAGCGCTTGCATCAGCCTTTGGGTTTGCTGTGTTCACTATCGCGTTACGGTGGGGTAAAAACGGAGAAATGCTCCCGATCGTGTTTTTATCCGGTCTCTTGGCAATCGTAATCATGGGCGCAATTTGCTTAATCCTTGATCTACCTCTGACCCTAAGCCAGCGCGATGGCGCCATCGCCCTGACCATGGGCGTGTTTCAAGTCGGGGCCGGGTTGGTGCTTTACACCCTAGGGTCAAAGTCTGTACCCGCAGCAGAGTTGACACTGCTGTCTCTGGCCGAGGTGATTCTCGGTCCGTTCTGGGTCTGGCTGTTTCTGGGTGAGATGATCTCCAGATACACCCTATTGGGGGGTGCGATCTTGCTCTTAGCGATTGCCGGAAACACCGCTTTCAGCGCTCGTCGCCGGCGACCACCGCCACGTATATAAGATACAGCCTCACCCAGAAAGTTGTATGTTAGCCACGCCCTCGATACGGTGGCACGCCCTGATCAGGGATCCAAACACCCTCAGGCATACCACCGGTCTGCCAGAAAACATCAATAGGAATGCCGCCACGCGGATACCAGTATCCACCGATGCGCAGCCATTGCGGCTCCAGAAACTCTGCCAAGCGGCGCGCGATACTTACGGTGCAATCTTCATGGAAAGCACCATGATTTCTGAAGGATGTGAGGTAAAGCTTAAGTGACTTGCTTTCTACCAACCATTGGCCCGGAACATAATCAATCACCAAGTGGGCAAAATCGGGCTGTCCGGTCATCGGGCAAAGCGACGTAAACTCTGGCGCAGTAAATCGCACATTGTATGACACATCCGCCTGCGGATTTTGCACCCGCTCCAGCTCGGCCTCTTCCGGGATTTGCGGCTGGACCGTTGCGCCACCTAGCTGTTTTAAATCTTTGTAGATATCGCTCATATCCGTTCCTTTTCAGATCCCGCGCTTGTTGCCCCACAGCATCACATGCAACTGGGGCAGCACTCGCGCACTATACCACTTCACTTCAATCACCTGATCAACCAGCCAGCGCATACGTTCATCTATGCCCTCGATGTCCACCTCGGCGTCATCATCTTCAGGCGTTGGTGGGGTATGATTGCCCGGCTGCAGATAGATGGGAAGGTCTGGAAACCGTCCTGCCACCTCCCGTGCATAGGCAAAATCCACCTCGTCAAACACCACGATTTTCAGAACTGTCTGCGCGGCCTCCTGCTCGACACATCTAGCCAGCACATCCCAATCGGTTTCCATCCCGCTGGAAGGCGGCTTGGGGCTAAGCACCAGCATATCGAGCTTGGCAAACCAGTCTTTGACCACGCTGCCTTGAGTTTCCATGCCAAAGGTATAGCCTTGCGCATGCCCATGATCGATCAACCCACCAAGTGGTTGAATAGCGGGGTTTCCCCCAGACAGAGTGATCATCAAAGGTTCTTCGTTGGCGAGTTTTTGAACCTCATCCAACACCGCCTGGGCAGACATCGGTGCCCACATATGGCGGTATTCCTGATCAACCGCATGCAGGCTATCACACCAGGAGCAGCGAAAATCACAGCCCCCCGTACGCACAAACACCGTGGGCACACCTATGACAGCCCCCTCGCCTTGGATGGTAGGACCAAAGATTTCCGAAACTCGGATCTTCTCGCTCACGGCTTGTATTCCGCCCAGGTTTTGGGTGTTTCGCTGACCCGCACGGCGCTGACCTCAACCCAGCGCGCCTTGGCCCAGTTATAGAAATGTTTGGCCAAACGTTCTGCCGTGACCATATCATCCCCCAACACTTCGTTCAGGTGACGGTGATCAAAGGTATCATCGATATAAGCCTTAAACGGCGCGAGCTCCTGATAGTCGCGCACAAAACCGTTGGCGTTCAGCTCTTGCCCTGACAGTTCAATCATCACAACATAGTTGTGACCATGCAGCCGCCCGCATTGGTGCCCTTCGGGCAAGCCAAACAGCTGATGAGAGGCAGAAAAGGCGAATTCTTTGGTGATCCGGTACATTACTGTGCCCCTTCTATTGCCGCCTGCCAGAAGTCCGGGTCGGCATAATCAGTTGGATCTTCCACCCCGGCCAGATGGAACGCCTCGCGCCGCTCGACACAGGTACCACAACGCCCGCAATGGCGCTCACCGCCCTTGTAGCACGACCAAGTATCACCAAAGGGCGTGTTGTGCTTTGCACCATCTTCGACAATCTGCGCTTTTGAGATATTCACATAGGGCGCATAGAGTTGCACATCAGCATAGCCATCAAGCGCCTCATTCTGCATCACTTGAAATGCATCAATGAATTCCGGGCGACAGTCTGGGTAAATGAAGTGGTCACCACCGTGTACTGCCACTGCAACAGCATCCGCCTTTTCTGCAGCGGCCATACCAAAGCCAATCGCCAACATGATGGCGTTGCGGTTGGGCACAATGGTGATTTTCATCGTCTCTTCAGCATAGTGCCCATCCGGCACATCTATATCATCAGTCAGAGCCGAGCCGTTCAATGCTGCGCCAATGGCCCGGATATCTACGACTTTATGCAATACGCCTAAACGCTTGGCGCAATCTGCAGCATATCCCACTTCTTTGGAATGACGCTGTCCATAATCAAACGACAGCAGGCCACAAAGCTCATGCTCTGCAGCTACTTTATGTGCCAATGATACAGAATCCAGCCCGCCTGAGCAGATCACGATCGTCTTCATGGTGTCATCCTTGTTTTTTTAGCGCGGGTAGGCTGCGACCGCGACGGGCCGCTTCCTACACCGTTCATACACGCATGGCAACAGGTGGGATCAATGCCCTACTGAAGTAGGCCCCATCCGCAGATCATATTAAACCCGTATGAGGCGGGCCTTCAGCTCGCCATCTGTTTCAGAGGCCCGCGTAAATCTCAGCGATACGTTTAACCGCCTCTTCTGGAGACAGTTCTTCGCTTTCGCCAGTGCGGCGACTGGTTAGCTCAACCACGCCATTCTTGAGCCCGCGTGGGCCAACGGTAATCCGCCATGGCAAACCGATCAGATCCATAGTGGCAAACTTGCCGCCTGCCCGTTCTTTGCGATCATCATATAGCGGATCCAGTCCCAACGCAGTGAGTGACTTGTAAAGCGCATCACAAGCGGCATCCGCTTCTTCGTCACCTTGTTTGAGGTTCACGATACCGCAATGGAACGGAGTGACGCCCTCCGGCCAGATGATACCCTTGTCGTCATGGCTTGCCTCGATGATCGCACCAATCAGGCGCGACACACCAATGCCGTGGCTGCCCATATGTACCGGCACTTTCTTACCATCAGGGCCCTGCACCATAGCGTTCATCGCCTCAGAGTATTTGGTACCAAAATAGAAGATCTGCCCAACCTCAATGCCGCGCGCAACACGACGACGATCTTCAGGAACCTCGCTGAACTTCGCCTCATCATGGGTTTCGTCCGTGCGGGCATATTTCGAAGTGAATTCCTCAAGGATCGACTGGCACTGCGCGTGATCGTCATAATCTATCTCACGGTCGCCAAATGATAGGTCAGTGACGGCACTGTCATAGAACACCTCAGATTCACCTGTATCGGCCAGCACCAGGAATTCATGCGTATAATCGCCACCAATGGGACCACCATCGGCGCGCATTGGAATGGCCTGCAGGCCCATACGTTCATAGGTACGTAGATAGCTGACCAGATGGCGATTGTAGGCGTGCAGTGCATCTTCTTTGGTCAGATCAAAATTATACCCGTCTTTCATGAAGAACTCGCGGCCGCGCATCACGCCAAAGCGTGGGCGAACTTCGTCGCGGAACTTCCACTGGATGTGATAGAGCGTCAATGGCAAGTCTTTATAGCTACCAACATGAGAGCGGAAGATATCGGTAATCAGCTCTTCGTTGGTTGGGCCATAGAGCATATCGCGATCATGCCGATCGGTGATGCGAAGCATTTCCTGACCGTAGTCATCATAGCGACCCGACTCGCGCCAAAGATCCGCAGATTGCAAGGTTGGCATCAGCATTGGTACATGACCTGCACGTACTTGTTCTTCGTGCACAATGTTTTCCAGCTTACGCAACACCTTGAACCCCAGCGGTAGCCAAGAATAGATCCCGGCGCTGGATTGCTTGATCATACCAGCCCGCAGCATCAACCGATGGCTTGCGATCTGAGCCTCAGACGGTGTTTCTTTCAGGACCGGCAGAAAGTATCGGGACAGGCGCATATCAAACCTCAGCAAAATTGGTGTTTGGCCCCGTTTATGGTTTTGTGCGGCATCAGACAAGCCATGTTATCAACCACAAAACGAGATCCACGTTAGAAGACAGAAGAAGATGCGCAAATTGTATAGCCCACTTGCATACTTTCCACGCATAAGCGATGACTGAGCAGCACATTTTCAGAACAGAGGCCAGCATGGCATTATCAGCAAAGACACAACTGAAATCCTGGGGCATCGCGACGGCGATATTCTTTGTTTTGATGTGGTTTTTAGGCGATGTGATTATGCCATTCGTTCTCGGGGCTGCCATTGCTTACATGCTTGATCCAATTGCTGATCGGTTCGAGGCAATAGGGTGTTCTCGCGCCTTGTCAGTCGGGATCATAACCTTGTTGTCAATTCTGGTCTTCGCCGCCGCCATTTTGATGTTTATTCCGGCATTAATTGAGCAGGCCGTCGCCCTGTTTCAAGCGGCACCCGAAGCGTTCCATCAACTGCATGTCCTCATCTCAGAGCGCCTTCCTCAGATTGATGACCGCAATTCAGCGCTGCGCGAAGTATTGGATTCAATCGGTGCAACGCTGAAAGAAAAAGGCCCAGCCTTTGTAGAGGCTGTTCTGGGTTCGGCGGCATCCATCGTAAACGTCATCATCTTGTTGGTGATTGCCCCCGTCGTGGCGGTCTATCTACTTTATGACTGGGATCATATGGTCGCAAAGGTAGATGATCTGCTCCCGCGGGATCATGCCCCAATCATTCGCCAGCTTGCTAAACAAGTTGACCGAACGCTTGCCAGCTTTGTGCGTGGGATGGGAACCGTTTGCCTGATTTTAGGGGCTTATTATTCGATTGCGCTGATGATCGTGGGGCTGCAGTTTGGTCTCTTAGTTGGCGCGGTGGCTGGTCTGGTCACCTTCATTCCCTATCTGGGGGCACTGATTGGAGGCGCTCTCGCAATCGGATTGGCCTTGTTCCAGTTCTGGGGCGATTGGGTCATGGTTGCTCTGGTTGCAGGTATCTTCATGATCGGCCAAATGCTTGAGGGTAATTTCCTAACCCCCAAACTGGTTGGCAGTTCCGTGGGTCTGCATCCCGTTTGGTTGATCTTCGCACTATCCGTCTTTGGTGCACTTTTTGGCTTTGTCGGCATGCTGGTTGCCGTGCCGCTTGCGGCTGCAATCGGGGTGTTTGCGCGCTTTGCCATTGGCCAGTATAAGTCAAGCCTTCTGTATCGCGGGCTAGACAATTCCGACGTGCAGTAAAGATCACAAGACATTAAGGACCGCAGTCATGGCCGAACAACTGAGCTTTGATTTACCAGTGCGGCAGGCATTGGGCCGGGAGAACTTCTTCGTCTCCCCCTCAAATGCAACAGCCGTAGCAATGATCGAAGGTTGGCAAAACTGGTCAGCGCGCAAATTATGCCTTACTGGTGCGTCCGGCTCTGGCAAAACCCATCTAACCCACGTTTGGGCCGCCCTCAGCGGCGCGCAGATCATTGCAGCAGACAACCTCTTAGAGCAAGATGTTCCATCCCTTGCATCAGGACCTGTTGCCATTGAGGATTGCGAGACGATCGCAGGTAATCCAGATGCTGAACAGGCTTTATTTCACCTACACAATCTGACCTTAGCCGAAGGTCATTCGCTGTTGTTCACGGCATCCAACGCACCGTCGCGTTGGCCCCTGACGCTGCCAGATCTGACTAGCCGGATGCAGGGCACACCAACAATCACTTTAGGTCCGCCCGATGACACATTGTTGTCCGCCGTTTTGATGAAGCTATTGTCAGATCGACAACTGTTGCCCAGCCCAGAAACGATTCCATATCTAACCCGCCGGATTGATCGATCCTTTGATACCGCACAGAAAATCATCACCCGGTTGGATGCGCTCGCCTTACAAACCGGGCGGCCAATTACACGCAATATGGCAGCCAAACTACTGGATGAAGAGGAATAGCGCCGTTTTTTTCTAGAAACTGTCACATTCGCCCAGTAAACCTAACATATGTCAAACGCTGATTTTTTATCCTCACCGCTGCCTGAACCTGTTGAGTTCAAGGATTTAGACAAATCTGGCCCTGGTCGTTTCTTCAACCGTGAGCTCAGCTGGTTGGCGTTCAACTGGCGTGTGTTGGAAGAGGCGCAGAATCCCCGTGTGCCGCTGTTGGAACGGCTGCGCTTTTTGTCGATCTCAGCCAACAATCTGGATGAGTTTTACAACGTCCGTGTCGCCGGCCTACGTGAGCTAGCCCGTGCTGGCAACACCACCCCAGCCTATGACGGCCTGACACCGGCTGAGCAGCTGGTCTTGATCAACGAAGACGCACGACAATTGCTTGAGGCACAGCAAAACACATTTGAAATCCTGAGCCGAGAAATGGAAACTGCGCAAATCACCATTCTCGACAATGACAGCCTAAGCAAAGACGACAAAACCTATCTGGCAGATATCTTTCTCAATCAGGTATTTCCCGTTCTGTCACCGCTTGCAATTGATCCAGCACATCCCTTCCCGTTCATTCCCAACCTTGGTTTTTCGCTGGCCCTACAACTTGAGCGTAACTCTGACAAAAAACCGCTGATGGCCCTGCTGCCAATTCCGCATCAGATTGACCGTTTTGTAACGTTGCCATCTTCAAACGGCACTCATCGTGTTTTACCACTGGAAGAGCTTCTATTGCTGCACCTCAGCAGCCTGTTCCCGGGGTATAAATACAAATCACACTGTAGTTTCCGTGTCCTGCGCGACAGTGACCTCGAAGTTGAAGACGAGGCCGAAGATCTGGTACGCGAATTCGAAGTCGCGCTAAAACGCCGCCGTCGCGGGGAGGTGGTGCGCCTCAAAATCTCAGGCGACGCTCCGAGGCAACTGCGCCGCACCATTATGCAAGAATTGCACGTCTCACCCGATGAGGTGGTCGAGGTCAAAGGCATGATCGGTCTGGCCGATTTAGGAGAACTGGTGCTTGATAGTCGACCTGACCTATTGTGGCCCAATTTTACCCCGCGGGTGCCTGAACGCGTGCAAGACCATGATGGCGATATGTTTGCGGCCATTCGCCAAAAGGACATGTTGCTGCATCACCCATACGAGACCTTTGATATGGTCGTGCGCTTTTTGGCGCAGGCAGCGCGTGACCCCGATGTGGTGGCCATTAAACAGACGCTGTACCGAACCTCAAAAAAATCCCCGATTGTTGAGGCCCTGTGCGAGGCTGCCGAAGATGGAAAATCTGTCACCGCGTTGGTCGAGCTAAAAGCCCGGTTTGATGAGGCTGCAAACATTCGCCAATCCCGCCGCCTTGAACGTGCAGGCGCGCATGTTGTGTACGGCTTTCTTGACCTCAAGACACATGCCAAAATCTCAACCGTTGTGCGCCGTGAAGGTAAAAATCTGGTGACCTATACCCACTATGGTACGGGCAACTATCACCCGATCACCGCCAAGATTTACACTGATTTAAGCTTTTTCACCTGTGATACCTCACTGGGGCGGGATGCCACCAAAGTGTTCAACTATCTATCGGGTTATGCCCAGCCTGAAAAATTGGATAACCTGTCAATCTCTCCAATCTCTCTCAAACCCAAGTTGCTAGAGATGATCGGAAAAGAGATTGAATATGCAATACTCGGAAAACCAGCCGAGATCTGGGCCAAAATGAATTCTGTGATCGACCCTGATGTGATCGATGCGCTTTATGCGGCCTCAAACGCCGGGGTGAAAATCAATCTGGTTGTACGTGGCATTTGCGGGTTGAAACCCGGCATCAAAGGTTTAAGCGAAAACATCCGTGTCAAATCCATTGTCGGGCGGTTTTTGGAACATTCCAGAATTGTCTGTTTTGGGAACGGTCATGGCCTGCCATCCAGAAAAGCACGAGTTTTCATCAGCTCTGCCGACTGGATGGGACGCAACTTGAACCGGCGTGTTGAGACCTTGATTGAGATCGAGAATGCCACCGTCAAAGCCCAAATTGTCAGCCAGGTAATGGCCGCAAATCTGGCAGATGTGGCGCAGAGTTGGGTCATGTCGTCCGATGGACGCTTTACCCGACCAGAGCCACCAAAGGGCAAGTTTGCGTTCAATTGCCACAGGTTCTTTATGGAAAACCCATCCCTGTCTGGTCGTGGATCTGCCGGGGCTTCTGATGTTCCAAAACTGACACACACCAAAGATTGACCGCCCTGCTTTGCTGGCGCATACACAACAAAAAATTACGACCGGGGGATCATATGAACACCACTGGAGCAACTGCGCCAAAAGACTGGAGGCCGTTTCGCCGCCCTCTTTTCAATGACCCTTCAGCACGCGCACTTAGCCGCGTTGGTGTGATTGATGTCGGCTCTAACTCTGTTCGTATGGTCGTTTTTGATGGCGCTGCACGCAGCCCGGCCTATTTCTTTAACGAAAAGATCATGTGCGCGCTTGGTGCCGGTATGGCGCAAACCGGGCGGCTTAACCCCGAGGGGCGTGTTCGGGCGTTGGCCGCGTTGAAACGGTTCCAATTGCTGGGCGAAGCCATCGGAACCGGCCCGCTGAGTGCTGTCGCCACCGCCGCGGTACGAGAGGCAGAAGACGGCCCTGAATTCCGCGACGAGGTCGAACGCGAAACCGGAATCAAACTTTGGGTTGTAGACGGTCAGGAGGAGGCCCGCCTATCGGCGCAAGGTGTGCTACTGGGATGGCCTGGTGCTTATGGCCTAGTTTGCGATATCGGTGGGTCATCAATGGAGCTGGCCGAGATCAATGGCGGCGAGGTTGGAAATCGCATCAGTTCAGATCTTGGGCCCCTTAAGCTACGTGAATTGAAGGGCGGCAAAAAGGCCCGAAAAGAACTGATCCGCGACACGCTGTCGGGCATGCATAAGGCGCTTGGGCCTCAAGAAAACCGCCTGTTTCTGGTTGGTGGATCATGGCGCGCAATTGCCAAGATTGACATGGCACGCCGGGGTTACCCCCTACTGGTGCTGCACGAATACCGCATGACGCCAAAGGCCGTACGCGATACCGCCGATTACATCGCCCTGACCAATCTTGATACCCTCAAGGTGCAGGCTGATGTGTCTTCTGCCCGGATTTCGCTTGTTCCTCATGCCGCTGAGGTCCTGCGCGAGATTGTGAAAACTTTCAAACCGCATGATATCGCCATCTCAAGCTATGGCATTCGCGAAGGGCTTTTGTACGAACAGATGCCGCAACGCCTGCGCGACCGCGACCCGCTGATTGAATCCTGCCATTTTGCTGAATCCAAAGATGCCCGCCGCCCCGGACAAGGCAAGGTAACATACAACTTCATTTCGCCCTTGTTCAAAAAGGCAACAGCCGATCGTATTCGTTTGGTCAAAGCCGCCTGTCTATTGCATGACGTCAGCTGGCGCTCTCACCCGGATTACCGCGCTGAAGATTGCTTTGAAAATGCCACACGTTCCAACTTGGGTGGGTTAAAGCATTCTGAACGAGTGTTTCTAGGTCTGGCCCTGCATTACCGCTATTCCAACAGCAGCTCAGGCACCCGGTTTGAAAAGCTGATGCATCTGATCACACCAAAAGACGCCTATGAGGCCAAAGTGCTGGGCAAGGCCATGCGCCTTGCTGCGATGCTTTGGTTTGATATGGAATCCCCTTCGGTCGAGCTCAGCTGGTATCCGAAAAAACGGGTAATTGAGTTGCACCTGACAGATAAAACTGCCCCATTATTTGGCGAGGTCGCGCAGGCGCGCTATCACTCTCTGGCGGAGACGCTGGAGGCCATGGCCAAGGTCACGATCCAAACCTGAGTCAGATCAGATATCGATTTCTTCTTCAGCGTTATCTTTCTGCGGCTCCTCAGTCTCCTGTTCCTCAGGTGTTTTGCGACGAATGATGATGTCGCCATTGGGCAAAATCTCAGGCGGGTGATAGGCGCTGAAATCTTCGATCTTGCCCAGTAAGTCGATGAATGCAGGCCCCATGTCCTGTATCAGTCCACGCAAGCTAGGTTCCATTTCACTGGCCATGCCTTCGAGATCTTTCAGTGCGGGCTCCATCTCGCTTAGGAAGCCTTCTAACAACATTTGCATGCCTTGTTCCATCAGCGATGGACCATCATTCACCTCATCCTTGCGCTCAGCCTCCTGTGCAAAGGAAGGTACAGCCAGATGGGCCAGAGTCGCGGTCATAAGCAAAATTCGTTTCATGATCTCAATATAAGTGCCTGTTGTGAAATTTTAAGGTCGCAGTCCATGATCACAACTCAATATCCAATGTGACCGGAAAATGATCGGACGCCATGATTAGCGCATCGCGCAATTCCGGCACTTGCCAGCAGGACGGATCATCAAACGGATGCCAGATCCGCCAGCGCGGTTTTTTACCCCGTAAATGCGGGGATATCATAATATAATCCAACAGCGCCTGCATATATCGCTTTTCTTGTGATAGATAGAACCTTGCCGATGAATACCGCGCCCCCAAACGCCGTGTCAGCGCCTGCCGCGCATGTGGGTCATAAAGCCTGTGATCACCCTCTTGCCCCAAAATAATCTCAACTGTCGAGCGACCAAAGAGATGCTCATATTCGTCCAACCCGGGGCCATCATTGAGGTCGCCCAGAACAATCACCGGCTCGTCTGCCCCTAGATGTTGATCAATTCGCTGCCTAAGCCAGACCGCCTGCGCCTGTTGTTTGCGCCGATTTGCGATCGACATTCTGATCGCTTCATCCCGCCCCCGTGCCCCATGCGGAGCCTTTGATTTCAGGTGCGCCCCGATCAATCGAAACGGCACGCCATCCCGCGGCGTGATCGCCAGCTCAATCGGAGGTTTGGAAAACACCACAAGATCTTCGGTGGCATCAATGTCCAAGTCTATCCTGAACACGCCGTCAAATCGCGGCGCATCAGACGAGCCTTTTTTGCCGGTTTCCTGTCCTTTTGGATCATGCACACAAGAAAGTTGTTCGGGATCATAGAGCAGCGCAATCTCTTGTTGGGTGTCATTGGCAAAGCCTAAGGCGGCGCGGCGCGCGCGAATGCCCATCGCGGCAGCAAAATGTTCCAGCGCCGCAACAGTACTGCGGTGTTTGTTTTGATCCGGAGCTTCAACTATCAAGATAGCATCGGCATCCAGTGCGTTGAAGACAATACCTAAAGCTGCCAATTGATCGCGACGGGTGATATCGTAACGCGCGGACCATTCGCCATCATCCAGCAAGGCCCCATCATCATCGAACAGAGCATTGAACCATTCAACATTATAAGTCGCGATCCGCATATTCAGCCCCCCTGATTAACCGCCTCCCACGCATGATTGATATCAACCATGCGTTTTTCAGCCAGCTTGATTGCCTCTTGCGGAACGCCGCGCGCGATCATTTGATCCGGGTGGTTATCCCGTACTAGTTTACGCCAAGCCTTGCGAATATCAGCCATCGGGGTGTCTGGACTGACCCCCAGAACCACATAAGGATCCGGTTCCGCATCCGGTACATAGCGGCTGCGTAATGCGGCAAACCCGGCTTGAGATATACCAAAGATCTCGGCCACGCGTTCCAAAAAAATGTCCTCATTCGGATGGTAAACCCCATCGGCAATCGCGATGTGAAACAAACCCTCCATCAGATCACACAAGGCGCCCTCTTCTTCTTTGAACATGCTTTTGATCCGCTCGGCATATTCTTCAAACCCCGCCACATCCTGCCGCGCCAGATTAAACACCCGGGCAGCCCCGGCCTCATCATCGCGGGCAATCTGGAACACCTCGCGAAAGGCAGCCACTTCGTCACGGGTAACCAGACCGTCGGCCTTGGCCATTTTGGCCCCCAGACCGATCACAGCAATGGCAAAGGCTACGCTACGCTCTGGCGGGGTGCGCAGGCGGTCCAGAATATCGCTCAGAGATTCCCCATTGGCGAGAGCTGACAGAGCATCCGATATGCGGGTCCATAAAGACATGCGTTCAACCTAACGGCTTTGTCTTGGGTTGTCAGTGCGACAATCCAGCATTTTTTGCAAAAGAATCAAATCCATCCAGCGTCCAAACTTTCGACCAGCCTTGGCAATATACCCGGCCTGTGTGAACCCTATCGCTCTATGAAAGGCAATCGCATCCGGATTTTCTGCGCTAATTCCCGCCACCAGACTGTGGACACCACCCTGACAAGCCGCGGCTTCAAGCGCAGCCATCAAGGCGCGACCCATCCTGCCGCCGGTAGCCACCTTTGACAACATGATGCTGTGTTCCATCGTGTGGGCATATCCCGGTCCACCACGAAATTGCGCATAGGTGGCAAAACCCAACACCTTACCCGCATCTTCGATGATCAAAAACGGCAGACCCATCTGTGTTTTTTCACTGATCACAGCCGCGATGGCTGCAGGTGCTTTTGCCGATGTCGTAAACGTCACTGCAGTTTCGCGAATATAAAAGTTCCAAATCGTCGCAATGTCGGCGGCATCACTGCTATTTGCCGCCCGAATCCTCATGACAGGATCCTCTCCCCCATTGGTGTTTCAAACACATAGCTTTGTTTGGCCGGGCCCTGCTCAAACACGACACGCGGGTCAGTCAGGCGAGAATGTAAAGTGGCTTCTAGCTCTGCGGCTTGAGGATGCTGCACGATTATTTGAGCGAGCCTACACCCTGAGCGATCCAACCGCGTAGCAGGATGCGGGGCGCATTGCCATTCGATCAACGCAGGAAACATGTTGTCATAGGGCAAAATCCCACTATCCGGGACCGCCATCTGCCAGCGCAGATCACCACGCGCCAATGGCACCGCAGTGCCTGCCCCCTCGAATTGCGCAATCGCTTCACTCAACGATCCTGTGCGACAAATCCAGATCGCAGGACGTGCCTGCCCGGTAAAGCGATCCAAATCGAACCAACGGGGATAAGGCAGAGGCGGCGCATCAGGATCCGTGGCTATGACCTCTAGATACAGCCCATCCTCCAAGCCCAGTAGCATGTTGTGGGTGCCAAAATGCGCGTGCTGCCCGCCGAGTTGCAACGTCACCCCCAATGTCGTTTCAACCCAGTTTCGCCCGTCTTCCAGTGTTTCACAGGCAATCGCGATATGGTCCAGCTCTAACATCTCAAGTCTCATTTCTGCAGGTTGGGCAGCGACAAGGATAACGCCCATACCCTATCATTGACAGTTGCACGCAAAAATCAAAGGAGTTCAACCGCACATTAATCACGGAAAGCTACAGGCAGAACAAATGTAACCGTCGAACCATCATCCGCACCTTCACATCTTGAGGCCAGCGAGGGCACCTACGACCAACATCATTCACATCCCTGAGAACTCAAGTGTACGGTCCATGGAGAAACTCCTTCAAATCCATGAATCACGAATACAAAAACTGCAGTCAAAATTGGAAGATGGGAACTAAATAGCGGTTACGCTTAACGGATACCATTTATCATTTAAGTCGCAATAATTTTGTTTAAGCGCATGATTGTTATGGATAATATTCGATTTCTCAGATCGCTGCGTGCCAAAAGACGACAAACGGATTGCGCATTTTGAATCATTGTAAGACAGGCATCTGGGTTGTCTTCAGCCCACGCAAATTTTCCTTCCAAATCACCGCCGTTTTGAGCAAAGGGAATATAGTGTTCCCACGGTCGGAAGTGACCAGATGCAAAAGTTTCAAAAGGGGTCTCCATCACGAATGCAACTGAGCCGCTATTAAGCGTCCAATACAAACTAGACCCCACGTCCTGACCCGGCATCACTGCAATGTAACGATATTTTTGCTGTTCAGATACCGACAGTGGGTCTTTGAACATTCCATAGTGCAATGAATCCTCATCTTCAGTTTTCCCCCAGTTTCCAACAAAACCAAAGTCTGTAAAGTTGCTGTGTTGAAACGCATTAACTATATTGAAGCGGGGAACATTGAGTAAATGTTTCATTGCAGCCGCTTTATCCAATTCGCCACTGCTATATAGCCTTAGAATACGCTTGTAGCGTAAACCTCTATTTATTCCATCTGGTTTAACAACATGTCCTGTTGTGCCTCCACGCCAGATAATTTTTGAGGCCTTAGCTTTCCAAGGTACTGCAGTCGGATCTACGTGATCCAGGTATTGATTGCCCCCAAGATCATGATAACGATTTAATGGCCATAGAACGCGTTGGCGGTTCGTACGGACCTGATTGAATGAAAAAACAGGGAAAACACCGGATGCGCCGGACTCTTTCAGAGATCGCACCCGCCGATCCTGCATATCAACAATGTAAGGGAATTTTGGTGAAAATTGTTCAATCTGCTCTATACAGCTAGCCGTCTTATGAATGTCGTATACGCCTGTATCCATAACAGGCCCGTCATTCGTTTCAGCGTTCCAACGATATGGACCATCGCCCGTCGGCGTCATCATGGCTGCAATACCTGTGCTTGCTCGAAAGGCATAATGCATTTCTGCTTCACCACACGTCAGAGGATATCGCAATGCGCCACACATAAGGCGCACAGATTTTTCTACAAATGCGTCATCGTTAGTCTTCGAGCGACGCGCCATAAACTGAGCCGTCTTAGCAATTGGGATAGGGTTTTGCGTTGCCAATTTATCGCTATTGACCGCCCATCGATTTGCCATTTTCCACATACCATTTTGTTGGGCAAGCTCCCTGAACAGTTGGTGGAAATGTCTGGTTCTGATTTTTGATGCTGTGAGATTTCCCATTCTCTTAACATAGTATGGGCTGTTTTGACGTCTTTCCCGAAAGCGATTACGTAAATTGACACCGTTGTCATGGAAAGTCAGCAATGAATAGAGGGCATCCTGGGCTCCGGCCTCGACGATAGTACGCAAAGGCGCGTGACCCGCGCCGCGGATAATCACGTTATGCCATTTCGCTGGTATGGCGAGCCGCTGTACATGTCTGCGATCTCGTGTGTGGCTCGGATCGAACAGGCAGAAATATTCAATACTATTATCCAATTCTTTGAGAATGTCGTACCGAAACTCACCTACGGCCTCTACGTAAGAGTTGTACCTTCGTTCAAATGGAACGACCGCAGGATCGATTGAAAATTGCGGGCATGCAGCCACAACGCGCTGCGCACCAAGATGCCTCGCCGCGAGGATCGCGCCATAACCTCCCATACTTGACCCGTACGTTGTGAGCTTTTTCCCTTCAGGTAAGTAGTTTTTAACTTGTTCCATCGCATGAAAAAAATCTGCATCTTGGTACCATAAAGCAGATTTAATCTGGACAGCTAAAACTTCAGCTCCACGTTTATTAAGAAAATTCAGCGCCCACCCGCCTTGGCTGAAACCCAAAGGCCAATCCAAATCGGGAAATGTCACGATAACCGGCGCATTCTTCTCTTGTGAACGAAAATGTACTACGCGCATAGAAGCGGATTCATACACGATGAGCGGCACGCAATCTGGCATAATCTTAAAATAGCATCCCGTAATTGAATTACGCTAACTTCAGCAGAGATAGCTTAGTAAATGTTACGTTGCCCTATCGATTTGTTCTAGTCAGATGCAATTGCTTTGTTCAGATTCAGGCTTTGTCAGGTTAATTTTTCAAAGCAGTAAAGGACAAAACCTCACGTCACGCTGAAACCCGATGCCATGAGACGCATACATCGCTTACAAACTGGCCTCCACGTAGTTACTATAGTTGACTAACTTCGCTCTTGTGTCTCCGAGGAAAAAAAATAGCTGAGGATATCAACCGCTATTTTACTGGCAATCGCAAAGTGTGGCAAACCTCGCAAGGGCGGGTTCGCCAAACGCTTACGTACAAATTCCATAAAGTTTTGGCTCAAACAAGAACAGGCGATCTGTTGGTCGCCTGAACGTGTCGAAGACAAAAAACATATTCCTGATACGAAGTTAACTGCGCGCCTCGCGAATAATCTGCAATATATCCTGTGCGGCTTCGGGGATGTTGGTGCCGGGGCCAAAAATCGCCTTTACCCCTGCGTTTTTCAGGAACTCATAGTCTTGCTGCGGAATAACCCCGCCACAGATCACGATGATATCGCCTGCATCCTGTGCCTCAAGCGCCTCGATCAGTTTTGGTGCCAGTGTCTTGTGGCCCGCCGCCTGGCTGGAGATCCCAATAACATGCACATCGTTGTCAATCGCATCCTGCGCCGCCTCCTCGGGCGTCTGGAACAGCGGACCTACATCGACGTCAAAACCGATATCGGCAAATGCCGTTGCGATAACCTTAGCGCCGCGGTCATGGCCGTCCTGCCCCATCTTAACGACCAGCATGCGCGGACGGCGGCCCTCTTCCTCGGCAAAACCTTCGATTGACTTTTGAATGGCGGCAAAACCTTCGTCACCCTCATAGGCAGCGCCATAGACGCCAGCCAGTGTTTTCACTTCGGCGCGGTGGCGGCCGAACTCATCTTCCATCGCCATGCTGATCTCTCCTACAGATGCACGCGCCCGGGCCGCTTCAATCGCGGCCTCAAGCAGGTTGCCACCCTCACGGGTACGGCGGGTCAGTTCTTGCAATGCAGCCTCACAAACGGCGGCATCACGGGTTTCGCGGATTTTCTCCAACCGGGCGACTTGCGCTTCACGGACTGCAACGTTGTCAACGTCCAGAATATCGATCAGATCTTCTTTGTCCTTGCGATACTTATTCACACCGACAATCACTTCGTCACCACGATCAATCATCGCCTGACGGCGGGCCGCGGATTCTTCGATCCGTAGCTTGGGCATGCCACTGGCTACAGCTTTGGTCATGCCCCCCATTTCTTCGACTTCCTGCATCAAGGCCCAGGCCTTATCGATCAGTTCTCCAGTCAAGCTTTCGACGTAATAAGAGCCCGCCAAAGGATCAACCACATTGGTCACACCGGTTTCTTCTTGCAAGACCAGCTGGGTGTTGCGGGCAATGCGGGCCGAGAAGTCTGTCGGCAAGGCAATCGCCTCATCCAGAGCATTGGTGTGCAGGGATTGTGTGCCCCCCAGAACCGCGCTCATCGCCTCGTAAGCCGTGCGGATCACGTTGTTGTAAGGATCTTGTTCCTGCAACGACACACCAGAGGTCTGGCAGTGCGTGCGCAGCATTTTTGAACGCTCGTTTTTGGCGCCAAACTCTGTCATTACGCGGTGCCACAACGTGCGCGCCGCCCGCAGTTTTGAAATTTCCATGAAGAAGTTCATGCCAATAGCAAAGAAGAAGCTCAGCCGTCCCGCGAATTTATCCACATCCATGCCCGCTTCGATCGCGGCGCGGACATACTCACGCCCATCCGCCAGCGTATAGGCCAGCTCTTGCACCAGGTTCGCACCGGCCTCTTGCATGTGATAGCCCGAGATCGAGATCGAGTTGAACTTAGGCATCTCATTTGCGGTAAATTCGATAATATCACTAACAATCTTCATAGAAGGCTCAGGCGGGTAGATATACGTATTACGCACCATGAACTCTTTCAGAATATCATTCTGAATGGTGCCGCTCAGCAAGCTGCGGTCATGTCCTTGCTCCTCGCCCGCGACAATAAAGCTAGCCAGAACCGGAATTACCGCGCCGTTCATGGTCATCGAGACAGAAACTTTATCCAGCGGGATACCGTCGAACAAGATTTTCATATCTTCAACACTGTCGATGGCCACACCAGCCTTACCAACGTCCCCCACCACACGCGGGTGGTCGCTGTCGTAACCGCGGTGCGTTGCAAGGTCGAAAGCAACAGAAACTCCCTGCTGGCCCGCTGCCAGATTGCGACGATAGAAAGCGTTGGATTCCTCAGCAGTGGAGAAACCCGCATACTGGCGGATCGTCCAAGGGCGCCCCGCATACATCGTAGCCTTCACCCCACGGGTAAAAGGTGCCTGCCCCGGAATGGTGTTCATATGCTCCAGATCAGCCGTGTCTTCTGCAGTATAAAGCGGCTGGACATCAATGCCCTCAAGCGTATTCCACGTCAGGTCGTCAACTGGCCTGCCGCGTAGCTCTCCTTCGGCAATCTTGCGCCATTCGTCTTTATTGGAAGTCATCAGATTGTCCTCTTTCATCTCATCAGGGGCGCGCGCTCGGCCCCAATTTCGGAATTCTTTGGTGTCTGGGCAGCCATCATGCTTCCACTTCTTGTGCTGTGGTGCGCATCTGCGGGTTTTTAGTTATCTCTATGAAATTTCTGAGAATTGCATGGTCATCTGCCATAGCATTTCGTATCCATAAGACTATATCTGTGGCGACAGGAGCCGTGATGGTAAAATATTTTGCATTGTTCGTTTTCGGGATCACCACGTCAGTTGCTGGCGCGCAAGAGCTATCCGAAAGCTCGACCTCCCCTGAAGCATCAATCATTGTCGAGGGTGAGACAGCCGATCTTTCTGCGTATTCTTGGGTGAACAGGCCACTGGTGATCTTCGCCGACAGCGACAAAGACCCCCGGTTCGAACAGCAGATGGGATACATCACTGAGGGGCTGGGTGAACTGGCCGAGCGCGATGTCATCGTACTGACCGACACGACGCCCAAACCGCTGAGTTCCCTACGCACAGGACTGCGCCCTCGTGGCTTTATGCTGGTGCTGATCGGCAAAGACGGCAACATATACCTGCGCAAACCGCTGCCATGGGATATTCGCGAAATTACCCGCGCCATCGACAAGATGCCTCTGCGCCAGCAAGAAGTCCACGACCGGCGCGAGGCCCGATAACCGGTTTGTTTCAATCGCGAAATTCGCAACGCAGTGGCACACGCCCAAAGGCGATCTTCGCCCCTGTGTAACGCGCCATGCTGATTGGCTTTTCCCCGTAAAACACAGTATCTGCCCCATAACGCTGATTGAGGCCATCGACCAGAAGACATAGTTTTTCGCGCTCGGTCAGCTCCCCAGCAGCATTGCGATCCTCGAACAGATCGGCGATATGCCCGGACTGCGCCACAAGCCCCCCCAACATGACGTTCACTGACCCAGGTTGAATCGGCTTCAAAGACGTCCAGAACAGCCGGAAATGCCGCAACAGTTGAAAACTGTCCTGCGTCGCCGGAAAGCTGCCGCCCAAACTTAACCGTCCACGTCGCCGACATTTCACCGATACATGAAGGTAGGTTGCAAAATACTGATCTCGCCGCAATCGAGTTGCCGCCTTGATCAGTAGTCGACGCGCCACCAACCTGGCCCCCGAGGGCGTCCGGTTTTCGGGTGATAAGACCTGCCCATGCCCCATCGAGCGTTTTTCCGGAGCCGTCGAGATTGAGATATCCTCGCCCTGCAGGGCCCGGATAAAGCGCTCGCCCTCGACGCTGTGCCAAATCTGACGCGCGTGTTTCGGGTTCAACGCATAAAGCTGCGGTATTGTCAGAATACCCGCCCCCGCCAATCGTTGTGCCATGCGTCGACCAATGCCCGGCACATCGCGCAAAGATAGATGCGCGATCTTGTTCGGCATGACCTGCGGCGTAAGCCATTCCAACCCATCGGGCTTGCGCAGCTCGCCCGCCAGCTTGGCCAACAGAACACTTGTGCCAAGACCGATGGAACATCGCAAATACTGCCCCGCCTGATTGTAGATGCTTTGTCGCATCTCCTGCGCCAATTCGAGCGCCCGCCCTAAAGATCGGTCTGCGCCCGAAAGCCTGCAATAAAACTCGTCGACAGATTGCGCCTTCTCGACCGGCAAAATCTGACTGGCCGCGTCCAGAATGCGATGATGATAGTCGACATAAAGGTCGTGCTTGGCCATCCGAAACTGGATGTCTGGGCAAAGCTGCACCGCTTCGCTGCGCCGGGTTCCAACTTTCACGCCGCAGGCTTTGGCCTCGTAACTGGCCGCGATACAACAGGCGTTTGCCTGATCCACGGTCAGCACCCCAACCGGCCGTCCCTGCAGGCTGGGATCGATCTGTTGTTCCACACTGGCGAAATAGCTGTTCATGTCGAGGTAAAGCACCTCGACTTGAATTGACTGCATCCGCATCTCCACTTGGCAGGATTCGCCAGATGAAACTAGAACAAAGATGGAACATTTGAAAGCGTACTATCCTCTATTCGAATTCCATGATCACTTCATCAACTGCGAGACTGTCGCCAGCCGCTGCGTTGATTTTGGTGACAATGGCTTTCTTTTCCGCGCGCAGGATGTTTTCCATCTTCATCGCTTCAACGGTACAAAGCGCCTGCCCTTCCTGCACTTCATCGCCGATCTGAACATTCACACCAACAATCAGGCCCGGCATTGGGCACAGCAGCATCTTGGAGGTATCCGGCGGCATCTTTTCCGGCATCAGCTCGGCCAACTCTGTCTGACGCGGGGTGCGCACATGCACCTTCATGTCAGCGCCCCGATTGCGGATACGGAACCCGCCCGGAATTTTGCAGACCTTCAGGATCAGCGGCGCACCATCAACATCCAGTACAGCCAGTTGATCGCCTGGCGTCCAATCTGATGCGACACGGTGCTGTGTGCCATCCGCAAAGGTTACTGTGGACCCTTCCGGATCTGCATCAATAATAACATCAAACCGCTGCCCTTGTAGACACACAGCCCAGTCGGAACCAACTTTGCGCTCATGGTTATCCATCCGGCCAGACACTCGCGTGCGGCGAATTTCTGCAACCCGGTGCATTGCGGCGCTTGAAGCTGCAATCCGACGCAGGGCGTCCTCGGGCAATGTGACACCCTCAAACCCGTCCGGATATTCTTCGGCGATAAAGGCCGTGGTCATTTCACCGGCGATAAAGGTCGGATGGTCCATTACGGCTGCCACAAATGGCAGGTTGTGACCGATTCCTTCAACCTCAAAACTGTCCAAAGCCACGCGCATCGCCTCAATAGCTGAAGCACGATCTGGCCCCCATGTGCAAAGTTTGGCGATCATCGGATCGTAGTACATGCTGATCTCGCCGCCTTCATAAACACCGGTGTCATTACGGACAGCAGTGTCACCCACGGGCGCATCACCTTGCCATGTCCCTGCCGCGGCCATCGGACCAGCTGACACTTCGGATGGCGGTCGATAACGGCTCAAGCGACCGATTGAGGGCAGGAAGTTGCGATAAGGATCTTCGGCATAAAGACGATTCTCAATCGCCCAACCGTTCAGTTGAACATCGTCTTGGCCAATTGTCAGCTTTTCACCCGCAGCGACGCGGATCATCTGCTCGACCAAATCAACGCCAGTGATCAACTCGGTCACTGGGTGTTCCACCTGCAGACGGGTGTTCATCTCGAGGAAGTAGAAATTTTTGTTACCATCGACGATGAATTCCACCGTACCCGCGCTGGTGTATCCCACCGCCTGCGCCAAAGCGACCGACTGATCGCCCATGGCCTTACGAGTGGCCTCGTCCAGAAACGGGCTTGGGGCCTCTTCCACAACCTTTTGATTTCGGCGCTGGATCGAACACTCGCGTTCGCCCAGATAAATCCCGTTGCCATGAGCGTCACACAGCACCTGAATCTCAATGTGGCGGGGTTGCGTTACAAATTTTTCGATAAAGATCCGGTCATCGCCAAAAGAGTTCGCCGCCTCGTTCTTGGACGACTGAAATCCTTCGCGTGCTTCTTCATCATTCCATGCGATCCGCATGCCTTTACCACCGCCGCCAGCGCTGGCTTTGATCATCACCGGATAGCCAACCTCGTTGGAAATTTTGACAGCATCGTCAGCATCTACAATCAGCCCCATGTAACCCGGAACCGTTGAGACATCCGCTTCTTGCGCAATTTTCTTTGAGGTGATTTTGTCACCCATGGCCTCGATCGCGCCAACTGGGGGGCCGATGAATGCAACGCCTTCTGCTTCAAGTGCCTCTGCGAACTTGCTGTTTTCGGACAAGAAACCGTATCCCGGATGCACAGCCTGCGCCCCGGTCTGGCGGATCGCCTCCATGACCTTATCGATCACGATATAGGATTGGTTCGCTGGTGGTGGGCCAATATGAACCGCCTCATCCGCCATTTTGACGTGCAATGCATTGCGGTCAGCATCTGAATAGATCGCGACCGTTTTGATACCCATCTTGCGGGCTGTCTTAATCACACGGCAGGCAATTTCACCCCGGTTGGCAATCAAAATCTTATCGAACATAGGTGTCCCTTCCTCCGGTTCGCAGCCACAAATTTGGTGGCATCGACGCATCATAAAAAAGGCCACCGGCGCGCAATGCACCGATGACCTGTTGTGGCATGAAACGAGCCCCCCCAAAGGGGCGGCCGTTCAGATTAGCATTTTTTGGTTGCCTGACAGTAGGCGACGTTGCCCGCTGCGCCAACAACCAAGCCTGTTCCGACACTGCCACCGAGGACAAGCGCGGTTCCCGCACCGGCGCCTGCGCCGATAAGCCCTTGTTGTGGGAGTGTGTCGCCGCAAGCGGCAAGCCCCGTAGCAGCCACCAACAATAGGAGTGTGAATCGTTTGATCTGCATTTGGTACCGCCTCTTTTTGCGCTTTCTTTTATGGGCGCATTGAATCCGATTGAGGCCAGCCAGTCAAAACCTTTCCATAATACAAAAGCAATTCTGGCAATCTTTTGCTGAAGGTCCACGCCTTTCGGCCGCGTCACAAAAATGGGCGGCCTGCGCTTGTCAGCACAGTGCCGCCCAATAGGGGAAGGGTAACGGAATAGACAAAATGTCCCGACCCTTTGGGGAAGAGTCGCCACTACTACACTCACATTGCGATTGAAGTGCCGCAAAGCAAAGCGCCTTCCGCAGGCTTCGCCCGCATCGGCTGTATCTTGCGCATTTTCGCAACCTACAGGCAAAATCATGCCGTTGCGATGCACGATAAGATCCAGCCACGCGCCCATCAGTCCGGGTCTCCGTCGAATACATCCGGAAACGTGGCACGGGCGGCGGCAACATCCACCATCAAAAGCGCATCATAACTCTCGGGGTCAAAGTCACTATCAGCGGCGATCACCTCACGTCCAAATAACCAACTCAGACGCCCGGCATCCAGATTGCCGCGTTCAAACGGTTGATCACCGAAATGTTCCCACAATGCGCGCAAGAAAGCCGCATCAGCCCGGCGATCCGCCGGCCGGCGGTCCCGATAACGCTCTCGTACCAACAAAGGCGTAACACCTTTGGGATTGGCCCGCCTGATGACAAATTGAAAATCCGATCCGGGAAGACGTCCCGGAAACCCTCTATGCTTTAGCATATTGCCTCCTTAGTGATCCAAGAAAGACAAAGGGACGCTTTGGCAGGCACATCCCCCTGCCCAATCACGTTCGCAATGAACTTATTTGTATTTTCAGATGTGGGCTTACTCAGCCACAATTGGTTCTGAGTTATAAACGACGAATTCTTCGTCAGGTGGCGCACAAGCAGCAATGCCAGTAAGCAAACCGATTGCGAAGACCATTTTGATAGGGTGTGACATATCCATTTTCCGTCTCTGTTTTGCCTGACCGAAAGAGACCATGTTTCCGCCAGACTTTCATTCCTGAAATCGGTTACCATCTGAAAGCCGTCAAGTCTGCCTGCAAAACGCCAAAACATCAAAAGGCCTCCCAGACGCAGGCATCACCTTCAATGCGATACGCCTCAAAGACCTGCACCACTTCGGCATCAAAAACGCCAAACTCCGATGGTTGGTCCGCCAACGACACAATGATCTGTGACGGCTTTGGCCCAACCACAACCGCCACACGCGGCAGAGCATAGCTATCGCACAAATAATCCAGATCCGCCTGAACGGAACCCAACTCGGTCTTTCCCTCCGTAAAGTCAGGACTGACAAAGCGGAACCGATATGCCAGCCCGCCCGCGGGCCGATCCCAAAGCATTTCCTGCAGGTAGACCTCAATGCCAGACGGCAAGATAACAGCCTCTTGCTCGCTTAGCTCTAGGGCACTGGCTGATGTTGCGACGCAAAACAAAGCCAATACAACCTGCCGCACGCCTCGCACACACTGCATCAGCGCAAAATACCAAGATATGGTGCCGCGAAGTTTCCGAACTTGGGTCATGAATGCCCCCCATCGGAGATATTCCGTGATGTCGACCTTGGTCGTGCACATCTGATCCAACGTTGCCGGTTTGACGGGTCATTCAAAACTGCTTCGATCCGGGAGATGATAGTGTGCGGATAGCGACCTTCGATACGTGCCCCTGCGATAACGCGCACCCCACCAGCCACTTCAGACACCTGTACAATCGGTGACAATCCCCGAACATTCTGCAACGCCCGCCACATATCCTGCCGCACCTGATGCGCCAGTCTGAGCGGAACAGCCAAAGGCAACTCTGTCTCTGCCTGCACATCAAAACGTACAGGCAGATGACGGGCCAGTGTGAGCCCATTCGCATCACGCAGGATATGCCAGTTCTTGCTCATTGATCAAAGCGGGATATTGTCGTGCTTTTTCCACGGATTGGTCAGGCTCTTGTTGCGCAATGACGCAAACGCCCGACTAACCCGCATTCTGGTGCTACGCGGCTGGATAACCTCATCGATAAAGCCTTTTTCTGCCGCCACAAACGGGTTGGCAAATCGGTTTTCATAATCTTGCGTGTGCTTGGCAATTTTGTCCGCGTCACCCAAATCCGCACGGTGAATAATCTCGGTCGCGCCTTTGGCGCCCATCACCGCAATTTCGGCAGTGGGCCAAGCATAGTTAAAATCGCCACGCAAGTGCTTGGACGCCATAACATCGTAGGCCCCACCATAAGCCTTGCGAGTGATGACCGTGACCTTTGGAACCGTGGCCTCGCCATAAGCAAACAGCAGTTTAGCGCCGTGCTTGATCACTCCGCCGTATTCTTGGGAGGTGCCAGGCAAGAAACCCGGCACATCAACCAGTGTGAGGATCGGGATTTCAAAGCAATCACAGAACCGCACGAACCGTGCAGCTTTACGGCTACTATCAATGTCCAAACAACCTGCCAGAACCATAGGTTGGTTGGCAACAACGCCCACAGTCTGCCCTTCAAGACGGACAAATCCAGTGATGATGTTTTTGGCGAAATCTTCTTGAATTTCGTAAAAGTCACCCTCGTCGGCAACCTTTTCGATCAGCTCTTTCATATCATACGGCGTATTCGGGTTATCAGGGATCAGCGTATCAAGGCTATCCTCGACCCGCCCCGGCTGATCAAAAAATGGGCGTACTGGTGGCTTTTCCCGATTTGACAGAGGCAGGAAGTCAACCAAACGACGCACTTCGGCCAACGCTTCAACATCATTTTCAAATGCCCCATCGGCAACGCTGGATTTTTTGGTATGCGTCGAGGCGCCTCCCAGTTCTTCGGCGGTCACCACTTCGTTGGTCACCGTTTTCACCACATCCGGTCCAGTAACAAACATGTAAGAACTGTCTTTCACCATAAAGATGAAATCTGTCATCGCTGGGCTGTAGACCGCGCCACCAGCACAGGGCCCCATGATCACAGAGATTTGCGGAATGACGCCCGAGGCCATGATGTTGCGCTGAAAAACCTCGGCATAACCTGCCAAAGACGCAACACCTTCTTGAATGCGGGCACCGCCCGAATCATTGATACCGATGACAGGCGCGCCATTTTGCATCGCCATATCCATGATTTTGCATATTTTTTCGGCATGTGTCTCTGACAAAGATCCACCAAAAACCGTAAAGTCCTGACTGAACACATAGACCATACGGCCGTTGATTGTGCCCCAGCCGGTGATCACACCGTCACCGTAAGGCCGCTCTTTCTCCATACCAAAGTCCGTGCAGCGGTGCGCCTTGAACATATCAAACTCTTCAAAACTGCCCTCATCCAGCAGCAGTTCGACCCGTTCGCGTGCCGTCAGTTTACCCTTGCCATGCTGCGCCTGAATACGGCGCTCACCACCACCAAGGCGTGCAACCGCACGGCGATCTTCGAGTTGCTGCAAGATATCTTTCATCACGGACCCCTTTGAGATTTCCCGCACAATAGAAAAAAGGGGCGTGCATAAAAAGGAATATTCCGCAAATTTGCAAATCTTTGAAGACTATATTTGTAATATTTGCAAATGTGCAAATTTCATTTATTTGATTGGACATCCGGGAAAGAGCTACATAACCATTTTAGTATGGTTGAACCCACGAATTCCATTTTTTTAAATCGCTCTACACCACCCCATATTCTTACGTTGATTTTGCTGGCCGGCATTTCAGCGCTTGCAATGAACATGTTTCTTCCCAGCCTGCCCGGCATGGCGATCTATTTTAAAACAGATTACCGTCTCTTGCAGCTTTCGGTTGCACTATACCTCGCGGTCACTGCGGTGATGCAAGTCGTTTTGGGGCCGGTCTCAGACCGGTTTGGCCGCCGCCCGGTTGTCTTGGCTGGGATGGCCATTTTCCTGCTTGCCACATTGGGTTGCATCATCTCGACCAACGTCTATGTCTTTTTGGCCTTCCGTATGCTGCAAGCAGCAATTGTCGCCGCCATGGTACTAAGCCGGGCCATCGTGCGTGATATGGTTCCTCAAGATCAGGCCGCGTCGATGATTGGTTACGTCACAATGGGAATGGCCATTGTGCCTATGGTTGGCCCCGCCATTGGTGGCGTACTGGATCAACTGTTTGACTGGCATGCAAATTTCTGGCTGCTTTTTATTCTAGGCGCTCTTGTGACGCTAATCACTTGGGCCGATCTCGGGGAAACAGCACCACTGGGGAACGGGCGCATGCGAAATCAATTTCGCGAATACCCGACATTGCTGAAATCATATCGCTTTTGGGGATATTCAATGGCCTCGGCCCTTTCATCCGGTGCGTTTTTTGCCTACCTTGGCGGTGGACCGTTTGTTGGGGCCCATGTGTTCGACCTGCCCCCGGCTAAACTCGGCCTCTATTTTGGTGCCCCGGCAATTGGATATCTTCTCGGAAACTTCTTGTCCGGACGTCTGTCTGTGCGGGTTGGGGTAAACCGTATGGTATTGTGGGGCACATTGATTGCCTCAGCGGGTATCGCCCTTAACCTGTTGATGTTTGAACTCAACATTGGATCAGCCCTCAGCTTTTTTGGCCTGATGACCTTTCTAGGACTTGGGAACGGCATGACCATCCCCAATGCCACAGCCGGTGCCCTGTCTGTGCACTCAGATTTGGTTGGAACCGCCAGTGGCCTGTCGGGCGCATTGATGATTGGTGGGGGCGCTGCCCTGTCTGCATTGGCAGGAGTGATGCTGACTTCAAATAGTGGCGCCTTTCCGCTTTTGTGGATTATGCTGGTCTCATCAGTTCTGGGCGTCTTCGCAATCGGAGCGGTGATGATGCGCGAGCGCCGCGCAATGGCGACACAGTAACTTCGCTAAAATGTCAGTCATTAATGCAATAAGTGCCGGAAAATTTGGCAAACACACGAATATAGCCAGGTCAGATTAACGTTACCGGCTCCCGCCTCGTCAGGTGATCCATCCTCTTGTACTTTCGTTGCCATAAAACCCAACATGGGACAGTGCCAAGCAGCTTGCACCCTGCCCTCTTGAGCGCTAAACGCTGATGCTAACAAGACAGACGGAGAGACCCATGTCCATCGACCGAGATACAGCCGCTCGTGTGGCCAAACTGGCCCGCATCCGGGTGGAGGAAGACGACCTTCCTGCCCTGGCACAGGAGTTCAACAATATTCTGGGTTTCATCGAGCAACTTAACGAAGTTGACGTCGAGGGCGTTGAACCAATGACCAGTGTCACCCCAATGCGCCTGAAACGGCGCAAGGATGAAGTTACCGATGGTGGTTATCAGGGCAAGGTTCTGTCAAATGCGCCAGATGCGCGCGAAGGGTTTTTCGCAGTTCCAAAGGTGGTTGAATAATGTCAGACCTCAATACATTGACCATATCCGACGCCCGCGACAAGCTGCGTGCTAAAGAGATCACTGCAATTGAATTGACTGAATCTTGCTTGTCCGCAATCGAAGCTTCAGATGCATTGGGGGCTTTTGTTCACAACACGCCAGAATTGGCCCGCGAACAGGCGGCGGCGGCGGATACGCGCATTCAAGCCGATGACGCGCCCGCAATGTGCGGCATCCCGCTGGGAATAAAAGACCTTTTCTGCACCAAAGGGGTCGCCAGTCAGGCCGGCAGTGGCATCCTCGAAGGTTTCATCCCTGAATACGAATCTACCGTTTCGCAAAACCTGTTTGATGCAGGCGCAGTGATGCTAGGTAAGCTGAACATGGACGAATTTGCCATGGGGTCTTCAAACGAAACCTCAGTTTATGGCAACGCGGTTAATCCATGGCGTCGCGGCAATGATGACGCTGCATTGACGCCAGGTGGTTCCTCCGGTGGATCCGCCAGCGCGGTTGCTGCCGACCTTTGTTTGGGCGCTACCGGTACGGATACTGGCGGTTCAATCCGTCAACCCGCTGCGTTTACTGGCATTACCGGAATAAAACCGACCTATGGCCGTTGCTCACGTTGGGGCATCGTGGCATTTGCCTCGTCGCTGGATCAGGCTGGTCCAATGACCAAATCCGTGCGCGATTCCGCAATCATGCTGGAAGCCATGTGCGGCTATGATGCCAAGGATTCGACCAGCGTTGAACTCGCCGTGCCGAATTTTGAAGCCATGCTAACCGGCGACATCAAAGGCAAAAAAATCGGTATACCAAAAGAATACCGCATGGACGGCATGCCTGCAGAGATCGAAAAACTTTGGGCTGATGGCGCTGAGATGCTCAAGGCCGCAGGAGCCGAGATTGTCGATATCTCCCTGCCACACACCAAATACGCCCTGCCTGCATATTATGTAATTGCCCCGGCGGAAGCATCATCGAACCTCGCGCGTTATGACGGTGTACGCTACGGCCATCGGGCGCAACTGGCACAAGGTGATGGCATCACCGAGATGTACGAAAAAACCCGCGCCGAAGGTTTTGGCTCAGAGGTTCAACGCCGGGTGATGATCGGGACTTATGTTCTGTCGGCGGGCTTTTATGATGCCTATTACAACCGCGCCCGTCGGGTGCGTGCACTGATCAAGAAAGACTTTGATGATGTGTTTGCCGCTGGCGTGGAGGCGATCTTGACCCCCGCGACGCCATCAGCAGCTTTTGGTTTGGGTGAAATGAAAGACGCCGATCCGGTGCAAATGTATCTCAACGATGTCTTTACCGTCACCGTCAACCTTGCCGGACTACCAGGAATTTCGGTTCCTGCTGGTATCGACAAACAGGGCCTGCCTCTAGGTCTGCAATTGATTGGCCGTCCGTGGGAAGAAGGTGACTTGCTCAATACCGCTTACGCATTGGAAGAGGCCGCCGGGTTTGTAGCCAAACCCGCAAAATGGTGGTAAGACGCCGAAAAGCAGATGGCAGGACAACAGCACATGCGTATTTTGATCGGTTCAATGGCCCTTGTTGGGCTGGCAGCATGCCAGACAACCGTCCCCGACAGCGGGGCCGGTGTGGGGTTCAAAAATTACAACCAGTACCAGACTGAGAAAGCCGCGCGTGATGCCGCCTTAGCCGGTCAAGCCATTCCCCCAGCCACGGCTATTTCTGGCGAAAGCAGCGCATCCTCTGCCGAGGCGCTGGCCGCCGAAGCTGAGGCTGCATTACTGCGAACACAGGCCAACTCTGGTGCCGCCCAGGTACAGACCAATGCCAATGCGCCAGTTCCGCAAACCGTAAGCGGTGCCGCCGGGATATCCAGCGAGAATGACTTTAACGCTGTCGGCGCCCAGCGTTCGATTGAAAGCGATGCAGCCTTGATCGCCGCAAACAAGCAGCAATACAAGGTAGTAGAGCCAACTGCTCTGCCTCAACGTTCAGGCAGTGGCGGGCCAAATATTGTGGCCTATGCGCTGAATACAAGCAATGCGCCGGGCACACAGGTTTACAGCCGCCCAGGCTTGAACAAACAAGCACGTTTCCAGAAAAACTGCTCGAAATACCCGTCATCAGACAAGGCGCAAGAAGAATTCCTATCCAGAGGTGGACCGCAGAACGACCGTTTGGGTCTTGATCCAGATGGCGATGGTTTCGCCTGCTCATGGGATCCACGCCCATTCCGCAAGGTTAACGGCTAATCTGTCATGACCATGTCGGTGTGAGACCATATGATCTACCACCACTCTCCTAATTTTGGGCCGCGTCGCAATGACTTGCGGCCCGATCTTATTGTGCTGCATTACACGGCCATGCAAAGCGCCAAGGCTGCACTGGCACGGCTTTGTGATCCACAATTTGAAGTGTCCGCACATTACCTGATCTCAGAGACCGGAACTGTCTGGCAGATGGTCAAAGAAGAAATGCGTGCCTGGCATGCGGGCGCAGGTGAATGGCATAGTCAGAAAGATATCAATTCGCGCTCCATCGGGATTGAGTTGGCCAATACTGGCACACATCCCTTTCCGGAACCTCAGATGGCAGCACTTGAAGTGTTGATGCAGGGTATCATGTCGCGTTGGGATATCCGTCCTGAGGGCGTAATCGGACACTCAGATATGGCTCCAGGTCGCAAATGCGACCCCGGCCCAAGATTTGACTGGCTCAGACTGGAGCACATCGGGTTGGCCGCTCCGCGCTATACGGGAGATGGCCCCCAGCAACCGTCAATGGATCAGTTTCGCACGCTGGCACTGGCCGCAGGATATACAAGCGAGGCCGATGACAGAACATTGCTGGAGGCCGTGCGTCTGCGCTATCGCCCTCATGCACAAGGGCCCTTGTGCACGGACGACTTCCGACCTTTGCGCAAAGCCTGATGTTATTTGAACTGCTTCATCCGAATGCAGCTATTGCTTTCGAGAACAAGCGGCAGACGCCGGATCTCAGACAACACCTGATCCAGCCTCGGCAATGTGGCAACGCGCAACTCAAGGATAAAATCATACATGCCGTTGGCTGATGCCAAGGAATGAACTTCAGTCATTTCTCTTAATCTGGCTATGGTCTTACGGCTATCGCCATTCGATAGGCGCAACAAAACCAAAGCCTCAATCCCTGCACTATCTTCGCCTTGCCCCAACGTGATCGTAAATCGCGTAATTGTGCTGTTGGCTATCAGGCGATCGATGCGATTTTGCACCGTTACCCGCGAAACCCCGAGTTCTGCCGCCAGATCAGTGGCCGAGCGCCGGGCGTCTTCCCCCAATAGGAATATCAATTGGCGGTCAGTTTCATCCATATCCATTCCCACCTTTCGGTTTATGTAATCAATATAACAATTAGACATAATAACTTTCTTTTTGAAACTAATTACTACTATTTTGTCGAGATGTTTCTTCTAAAACTCTTCCTAACTCACCCACCTATAGAGGCTGCTCATGAAAGTCACCGTTTGCCAAATCGACCCACGTGCCCCCCATCTGGACGGGTTTTTGAACGACCTGAAGCAACACATCACAGAGCAGGGTACCGATTTTCTACTGCTGCCGGAAATGGGATTTTCTGATTGGCTCGCAGCAGATCCCAAACCTGAGGCTGCTCGCTGGCAGCAGGCCGTATTGGATCACGACCATCAAATTGCGAGCCTATCTGATTTTGGCACACGCGCTATCATGGGTACCCGCCCCATCGTTAAACCCAATGGCAGTCGCCGTAATCAGGCATATCTTTGGTCAGCGGATACAAACCAAGCGGCAGCAGTGCATGAAAAATACTATCTTCCTGACGAAGACGGGTATTGGGAGCACAGCTGGTATGACCGTGGACCTAAGTCCTTTGACTTGGGGCGTGCGTTAAATATGCGGATCGGCGTGCAAATCTGCACTGAGATGTGGTTTTTCGACTGGGCACGCCACTATGGGGCCTCCCGCGCTGATCTCCTGTGCGTGCCACGCGCCACTCCGCATGGCTCTACCGACAAGTGGCTGGCCGGCGGACAGTCGGCAGCAGTATGTTCTGGGGCTTATTGCCTGTCGTCGAACCTTTGGGCACCTGAAGGGGAAAAACTGAACGCAGGTGGATTGGGTTGGATTATCGACCCCGAAGGTGACATTCTGACAACCACTTCAGTTGAGCAGCCCTTCGCCACTGCTGAGATCGATCTTGATTTTGCACACCACAGCAAAACCACCTATCCCCGTTACGTCCCTGAGTAAAACTCGGCGTTGACCACCCTGCCCCAAAGGCTTAAACCGCCCCTTGCGCGGAGGGCTGGATGACCGCGAGGTGGTAACACCACGAGGAAAGTCCGGACTCCACAAGGCAACGGTGCCGGGTAACGCCCGGCCGGGGAAACCCGAGGGAAAGCGCCACAGAAAACAGACCGCCCCACTTGCTGGGGTAAGGGTGAAACGGTGGGGTAAGAGCCCACCGCGGGACGGGCAACCGGACCGGCACGGCAAGCCCCACCGGGAGCAATGCCAAATAGGGACAGCATATGGGCCAGCCTTGGCCCGGCCGTCCGGGTTGGCAGCTAGAGGTCTGTTGGTAACAGCAGGTCTAGATGAATGGTCATCCAGGGGGTCCGCCCCCGGACAGAATCCGGCTTACAGGCCCTCCGCGCTTATCTTCCGCTCTTGCCAGTTGACTTGTTGCGAAAGAACATATCTTTGAGAGCCCATGCGTCTCTCTCTTCTGATCACAGCCGTTTTATGGCCAACGCTGATCCAAGCCGAATCGACACGCGTGATCGATGGCCGCGCCGTCGCATGGAAAGCGATATCAGGGCATCAGATGCTGATCCGCGGGGAGTTTGCTACGCTCAAAGCGGTGCTCTGTCCGCCTATCAGCACGCCAGAAGGCCGGGATGCAAAGACTTTGCTGAATGCCTTCATGAAAAGCGGCCGCGGCAACGTGCGTTGCATCATCGACGGCCCGGAAGACAACAGAACAGTTGAATGTTTCAAGGAACGCCGGAGTTTTGCGACCGGCATGATCGAAAGCGGCTTATACGTTGCGCACTGAACTGAATGCAGATTGAGCTTCTTCACCACAATTAAGTTGACGCCCAGCAGTAATGTTCACACAGTCCACGAAACACCCTCAACAGTGGACGCCCCCTATGACGTCAGAATTAGAAAACACCATCGACCTTCTGGGCGAGCTGATTGCTTTTCCGACCGTCTCAAAAGACAGTAATCTGGATATGATCAATCACCTGGCTCACCGGCTGGAAGATGTCGGTGCGCGAGTACAGGTGTTTCAGGACAGCACGGGTAAAAAGGCCAATCTTTTTGGCACTATCGGCCCCGATGTTGATGGTGGCATTGTACTGTCCGGTCATAGTGATGTGGTTCCTGTTGTCGGCCAAGACTGGACAAGCGATCCGTTTCAGATGGTGGAACGTGATGGGTTGCTCTATGGGCGCGGCGCTTGTGATATGAAGGGCTTCATCGCAGCAACTGTTTCTATGGCCCCTATCCTTGCCAAACGGGTGAACGCCCGGCCGCTGCATTTTGCCTTTACCTATGACGAAGAAATCGGATGTTTCGGGGCGGTGGATCTGATTGAAAGCTTGAAAGCGCATGATATCCGCCCCGGTGTCGCGATCATTGGTGAGCCGACCTCGATGCGCGTGATTGAAGGCCACAAGGGGTGCTATGAATACAGCACCCACTTTTGTGGCCTCGCTGGCCACGGATCAGCCCCCGACCTAGGTGTGAACGCAGTAGAATATGCCGCCCGCTACATTGGACGCCTGCTTGAACTCAAAGAAGAACTTCGCGGCATGGCACCCGAAGGCAGCCAGTTTGTCCCGCCTTGGACCACCATCAGTACCGGGGCGCTACACGGTGGCGTGGCGCACAACGTGATCCCTGAACAAGCACAGGTGGATTGGGACATGCGTCCAGTGCAAACGTCTGATGCAACATTCGTCAATGACAATCTGCACCGCTATTGCAACGACGTGCTGCTGCCTGCCATGCAGGCGGTTTCGCCCGGGGCCAGCATTCGTGTGGACAGTATAGGTGAGATCGACGGGTTGGAGCCGGTCGAGGAAAATGAGGCACGTGATATCATCATGGAACTGACCGGTGCTAACGGCACTGATCTGGTGGCCTTTGGCACTGAGGCGGGCATTTTCCAAGGCTATGGCATGTCTGCGGTCATTTGCGGACCCGGATCTATTGATCAGGCGCATAAGGCCGACGAATATGTATCGATCGATCAGATGCAGCAATGCGTCGAGATGTTAGCTCGCCTGGGCGATAAGCTCGATAGTTAAACTCACTCAGCCTTGCGGCGGAATGTCATGTAGTGTGGTGTGCGACCTTCGCGCAGGGCCTTTTTCTCGTACCGGGTCGAAATCCAATCGTCCCAACAATTGCGCCAGTCATCTGGCCCCTCTGCTAGCCACTCAAAGCCGTGCTTGGGCACTTCTTGCATTGTCTGGCGAACATAGTCGGGAATATCAGTCGCGACACGGAAGATTGCACCCGGCTTCAAAACCCGCGCCAAAGGCTCCAGATGCTCAGCCGTGACAAACCGGCGGCGATGATGGCGCTTTTTGGGCCATGGATCTGGATAGAGCAGAAAGGCCCGAGAAATTGATGCCGTAGGCAACACATCAAACATATCGCGCGCGTCGCCTGGGTGCACCGCTAGGTTTTCAACACCTGCCTTGCGGATTTTACCCAGCAGCATGGCCACACCATTAATGTAGGGTTCGCATCCGATGATACCGGTGTCAGGGTTCTGCGCAGCCTGATGCACCATGTGTTCCCCACCGCCAAAACCAACCTCAAGCCAGACAGGTTTACCACCAAAGAGCGCCTGCAGATCGATCGCATTACGATCCGGGTTGACGTCCCAATCGACAGCCCCAGGGGACAACGCTTGCAGATCTTCAGCAAGGTAGGCCTGTTGGCTCGACTTCAGAGTTTTGCCCTTAAGACGGCCATAAAAATTCCGCCATGGCGCGCCAGTGGGGTGTTTGTCGGATTTAGCAGTGTCGTCGGACATCGGAGCTCTCTTTACTCAAGGCTGCTCGCACGAGTTTGATCGCACAGGGTTACGCCCCTGTGCCGCAAGATAGGCCGGCGTGTCAAGCCGGAGCTCAGATCAAACTTATGACCGATGATCAGGCCTGGTTGAAGAACCTGCGCAAAATGAAAATACCGGGAATGCTCACTAGATACATGGTGATGCCATATAACGCTGAAGGAATGGCAAATTCTGAGATACCTGCCGTCTGTGCCACGAGACCAGCCACCGCGATGCCAAGCGCTGCGTTCTGCACCCCCATTTCGATGGAAATGCAGATGCCATCGGGGCCTGACAGCCCCAATAGGCGACTAATTGAGACTCCCACGATCAAAAGCACCACGTTCATCACCATCAAAAGTGGCCCCAATTGCCAGAATTTCTCGGTGATCAACGTCCAGTTCACCGCCAATGCTGCGACAACGATTACCGCAAACAGAACCATGGCAATGATCGTAATAATTTGCTCAGCCCGCATCGCGCTGGCGCCTGCCAGCTTGCGCAAACCCAGCCCAAGTAAAACCGGCAATACCGTAATGGCAAACATGGCGATCGCAATTGAAGCCACGTTAATATCAGGGGCTTGCGTGCCTAGAAATTGATCTGCGGCCCAAGCTACCAGAAACGGTACAGTCAGCATCGACAGCAGACTGACCACAGCCGTCAGAGTGATCGAAAGTGCCACATTGCCTCCACCCATTTTGGTCAGGACATTCGACGTGACACCGCCGGGGCAAAACGACAGCAACATGACACCAAAGGCCAAGACAGGCGGCAGCGAAAAAACCTGCAACAATGCGAAGGCAATCACAGGCAGAGCCACAATTTGCAGGATCATTCCCACGACAACCGCCTTGGGCATGGTCAGAACGCGACCGAAATCAGCAGGTGTCAGACCAAAGCCCAGTGAAAACATGATAAAGGCCAGAGAAAGCGGCAAGGCCACATCGACGATCATTATTGGGTCTCCCTTGTCGTTGCACGGACCGTGCCACGGCAGGTCAGCAAATCCCAAGCGGAACCCTGCGTCACAAAAACGATATCAGCAAGCAAATCTATCCGTTCAGCTCTGCAAAACCACATGTGAGTATTCAGAAGAATTATGCTTGAAGTGATGAAACTGACCAAGCCCGCGCCAGTTGCAGATAGTATCAAATCATCAATAAGCGGATAATTTAATATTATTACAAATACTTAACCAAGATCAACCGCCATTTGGATCGCCACCACCGGACGAGCCACCGCCACCACCGGACGAGCCATCGCCACCACCGGACGAGCCATCGCCGCCACCAGACGAGCCATCGCCGCCACCAGAYGAGCCATCRCCGCCACCAGACGAGCCATCGCCGCCACCAGACGAGCCATCGCCGCCACCRGACGAGCCATCGCCGCCACCAGACGAGCCATCGCCGCCACCAGACGAGCCATCGCCGCCACCAGACGAGCCATCGCCGCCACCAGACGAGCCATCGCCGCCACCAGACGAGCCATCGCCGCCACCGGACGAGCCATCACCGCCACCGGACGAGCCATCGCCGCCACCAGACGAACCAGCGCCAGATGCCCCACCTCCACTGGCAGAAGACGCACCAGATGATGATGAACCACGGCCACCTCGGTCGCCGCCCTCTCCACCGCCATCGCCGCCGCGACCGCCAGAACCGCCTTGGTCACCAGATCCAGCTGCTGTCGCAAAGCCGCCTTCAGCACGATCCAGCCACCAAATCAAATCATCAAGGTTCGGGTTCTTAACTTCGATATATTCCTTGGCCAGAACCATCACTTCTTGCATTTCAGACGTGCTGGCATTCTCGCTTGGGCGCCGATAAGGCTCGCCCCAGCGTGGCCCCCCAAGGTAAACTGCAGCAAACATAATTTTGGCCTTGATCGACGAAGTACCACCCGCACGCAGCGCATTGTAAAACATCACATGGACACGCTGCCACGAATTGCTATGGAACCTCTGCCCGTTTTCATTGCCAATCCCGCAATACGCATCATGAATGGCCGCTGCGTTGACAAATTCCTTTGTAGTTGGGGAACCGACAATCGGAACAAATATATCAGGGATCGAAGCCCCATCTGTGACTGTCCCTGAGTCAGCCACCCAGCTTACGCCTTCTCCATCGACAAACTGAAGCGGTTCTGCAACCCGGTAAAAGGTGTTTACCCTCGACTGGATTTGCAAAGGTTTAGAGCGATCCAACTGAACTGGGCTATTGTTGAAAGCGCAAGCTGCACCGCCATTTTCACCACAAGCGCCTCTAGAAACGGCCAGCGCCTCCGCGTCATCACTAATGACGCCAGGCGCGCAACCGGCAAGCGAACCGCTCAGGATAATAGGCAGGACAGACAAGCGCATTTTCAGCACCTATTAAGGTTACGTCATCACTCAATACGCCGAATATATCGCGTATTTGGGCAATTTCAAAGTCAATAGAGTGTAACCTTAGGTCACATTTGATCAAATGGCCTTTTTCAGTGTTTCCACCAGATCTGTTTTTTCCCAACTAAATCCGCCATCTGCTTCAGGCGCACGCCCAAAATGCCCATAGGCGGCAGTGCGTTGATAAATCGGTTTGTTCATCTGCAGATGCTCACGAATGCCACGTGGCGTCAGATCCATGGACGCGGCAACAGCTTTTTCGATATCTGCTGGATCGACATTTCCCGTACCATGTGTATCCGCATAAATCGACAGTGGTTTGCTAACCCCAATGGCATAAGATAACTGAATAGTGCAGCGCTCGGCCATGCCTGCAGCAACCACGTTCTTTGCCAGATAACGTGCAGCATAAGCCGCGGAGCGATCAACTTTTGTCGGATCTTTACCTGAGAATGCACCGCCTCCATGAGGCGCCGCGCCACCGTAGGTATCCACGATAATCTTGCGTCCGGTCAGACCTGCATCCCCATCAGGACCCCCAATGACGAACTTGCCTGTTGGGTTGACGTGCCATTCAGTAGCATCCGTAAGCCACCCATCGGGCAGTGTTTCATAGATGTATGGCTCAACAATCGCCCGGATCGCGTCACTGCTCAGGCTCGCATCCAAATGCTGTGTGCTCAGAACAACGGAGGTAACACCGACGGGTTTACCGCCTTCGTACACAACTGACAGCTGTGACTTGGCATCAGGCCCAAGCGCAGGCTCGGCCCCAGATTTGCGAACCTCAGCCAGGCGACGCAAAATGGCGTGGCTATATTGGATCGGTGCAGGCATCAGTTCTGGAGTTTCGGTTGTCGCATAGCCAAACATGATCCCCTGATCACCGGCACCTTCTTCTTTGTCAGCACTGGCATCGACACCCTGCGCAATATGTGCGGATTGTTCGTGCAGCAGATTGGTAATTTCGACTGTTTTGTGGTGAAACTTATCCTGCTCATAACCGATATCTTTGATACAGGCGCGAGCAATCTCATCAATGCGGCCCATGTATTCTTTGAGACGTGCCTGATCTGAAAGACCAACCTCACCACCGATCACCACACGATTTGTTGTTGCAAAGGTTTCGCAGGCAACGCGTGCTTCGGGTTCTTCAGAGAGAAACGCATCCAGAACGGCATCTGAGATACGGTCACAAACTTTATCGGGGTGCCCTTCTGAAACAGATTCAGAGGTGAAAACATAGTTATTACGAGACATTAAGGTCGCTCCATTGAATGATATCCGTCACGTCAGGAAGCCGTTGTGACAGGGTGAAATTCTGATACACCATAGAATGAGGTGCATCAAATAAGTAGTCTACTCTCCTCTGCGCCGTTCTAACCGCTTTGACAAGGCCCAAATTGCCAAAAGCGTAATTATGAGAGGGCCATCACCCAATCGTGCGTAAACAGTTATAGGCAAAGGTGGAGGCAAGGCCGCATCCTGCCAACCCGCCACCCCCAGAGGCAGTGACGCTGTGACCCTGCCCGCGGCATCAATCATCGCAGATACACCGGTGTTGGCCGCACGGATCATTGGAAGGCCCTGCTCCACACTGCGCAGGCGCGCTTGTGCAAGGTGCTGATAAGGGCCAGAAATCTGCCCGAACCAAGCATCATTGGTGATTAACATCAGAAAATCTGGGCGCACGGGTGCTGCATTCACATCCTGCGGGAACACCCCTTCGTAGCATATCAAGGCCAACGCGCCGCCCAGTCCCTCGATCTGAAGGACCTGCATACCGGGACCGGATGAATATCCATTGCCTTCGCGCGCCGCCATTCCAGAGATGCCGAACTGCGTCAGAAAATCCCCAAACGGGACGTATTCACCAAAAGGTACCAGATGAGATTTGTCATAAACTGCAGCCAGTTCTCCCTGCCCGTCCAGCACGGCCATAGCGTTATAGAAACGCACACCTTCATAACGCTGCGCCCCCAGCACCACGGGAACTCCCTGCGCTGCATCTGCAATGGCATCCAACGTTGAGCCCGCGTTATTGAGCAACACTGGAATGGCGGTTTCAGGCCAAACCACCAGATCGGGCCGCGTGGTGCCATCGCTTTCGCGGGTAAAGGCGATCTGGCGGTCAAAAAAGATCTGAACTTTGTCAGGATCCCATTTTTCATGCTGGGCCGCATTGGGCTGAATCACGCGCACAATTGGAGCATCTGGACCGGCTATGTTGTCAGGCGTTAGAGCATTGCCCGCACCATATGCCAGTATAATGCCCGCTAATCCGGCAACACCAAGCCCGCGTTTGCCTTCGATCAAAAACCATAGCGCCGATGCAGCCACAAAAAGCAATGCAGTCAGTAACAACGATCCACCATAAGACGCCCAGTGAAGCATCGGCGTATCAATCCAAACATGCCCCGGCTGCGCCCAGGGAAAGCCGGTCAAGATATAGGTCCGTGCAGTTTCTGCCAAAGTAAGGGCCACAATCCACCCCCCTACAGCCGTCCCGGTAGCACGTGCAATTGCAAAACCCGCTGCCCAAAGCAACGCCAATCCAGCACTTAGACCAATCAAAGCAAAGGGCGCCATCCAGCCGTGACGCGCAACATCCACCAAAAACGGCTCAACAATCCAGCTCAGCGCAAGCATGAAGTAGCCGGTTCCAACGGCCCAACCCAACCTTGCGGCGTGTTTCCAATTGCGTGAATGTCGAAATAGCCCAAAGACCAACGCCAGAGCGACGACGGTCGCAGGCCAAAGGCCAACCGGAGCCTGCCCCAATGCTGCAACAGCCCCGAACCCTGCAGCCAGCAACATTTGTTTTGCTACACTAAGCTCAGAGCTCCACCTGCTGATCCGTTCCGCCAGCACCATATTGGCGTCAGTCCTCTATGTGCGATTGTGGCAAGCGCACACGCAGGCGTTTGATCCGGCGCGGATCAGCGTCTAGCACTTCGATAACAACCCCGCTGGGATGTTCAACCACCTCACCACGCACAGGCACTCGCCCCAGCAACATGAAGATCAAGCCCCCCATCGTGTCGATTTCTTCTTCATCCACCTCATCAGCATCTGTCAGAGACAGGCCGGTTTCGGCCTCAAACTCATCCAGTGGACACTTGGCCAACACCAGGTACGTGCCCGGGCTTTCATTACTCCAGCAGATGTCCTCGTCGACATCATGTTCATCTTCGATCTCACCAACCACCTGTTCGATCAGGTTTTCAATCGTCGCAAGACCATCAACTCCGCCATATTCATCGATCACCAATGCCATGTGACGGCGTTCGCTTTGCATCTTTTGCAACAACACACCAATGGGCATGGAGGGCGGTACAAACAATAATGGCCGCAACATGTCTTTCAGCGCAAACTTGGCCCCGCCTCCGTTGAACCCGTGTTTGAGCGCAAAGTCCTTGAGGTGCACCAACCCAATGGGCGTGTCCAACGTGCCTTCAAACACTGGCAATCGGGTGAGGCCACTTTCGCGAAAGATAGCGACCAATTCATCCTTGGATGTGGTGAGAGGCACCGAAACAATATCGGCTTTGGGGATTGCAACATCTTCGACCAAAAGCTCTCCGAGCGTTCCCAGACCAGGGGCTTCTGATCGCTGGCCATTTCCATTTTCCGATGTGATTGATGCGCTTTCATCACCAGGAGTAATCGCCCCCCAGATCCGACGGAAAAATCCGCCCTGTTCGTCATCATTATCCTGGCTCGACGCCTGCGCGCGATGCGCCGCGTTAGAGGAGTCTTCGATACTGTCGCCCATTCTCTCTTTCCATTGGCCGGGGCAATAATTGCCCATGGCATTTAATATGGGTCTTCCAACCCCAGTTTGCCAAGTACTGCCACCTCAATTCCTTCCATCAAAGTGGCATCCTTGTCACGTATGTGATCATAGCCCAGCAAATGCAGCACCGCATGCACGATCAGATGCGTCACATGGTCCATAAAGGGTTTGCCCGCATCAGCAGCCTCCCGCTGACAGGTTTCAAAAGCAATCGCAATATCGCCCAACTCCAGATCTGGGCCGGGCTGCGGCAAATCCGGCGCTTCCCCATCGATCTCGGGGCCGCGCTCTTCACTAGGCCAGCTGAGTACGTTGGTTGGCTGTGGCTTGTCGCGGAAATCACCATTCAGCTCTGCAATACGGGCATCATCACAGCCCATCACCACAATCTCAAACTCTGACGGCACAAGCTCCATATGAATAAGCGTAGCCTGAGCCGCCTTTTCGGCCAGTTTGGGCAAATCCAACGCTTTCCATCGCGCATCTTCGATCATCGTGTCAGTCAGCATCTCAATCGCCTAATCACCGGGCTGTCATTGACCCGCGTCATAAGCCTCGATGATAGCGGCAACAAGTGGATGTCGCACAACATCTTTAGAAGTGAAGTAGTTGAAGTCGATTTTCGGAATAGTTTTCAGCAAGCGTTCAGCATCATGCAAACCCGAGGCCACACCACGTGGCAGATCAACCTGACTGCGATCTCCGGTGATGACCATACGCGAGCCCTCGCCCAGACGGGTCAGGAACATCTTCATTTGCATCGAGGTTGCGTTTTGTGCCTCGTCCAGAACAACATAAGCATTCGCCAATGTACGTCCGCGCATAAAGGCCAATGGCGCGATCTCGATTCTCTTTTCTTCGATCAGCTTGGCGACTTGCTTGCCCGGCAGGAAATCATTCAGCGCATCATAAAGCGGCTGCATGTAAGGATCGACCTTATCTTTCATATCACCTGGCAGATAGCCCAGCTTTTCACCAGCTTCGACCGCAGGGCGGCTTAGAATGATTCGGTCAACGTGGCCTTCGATAAACATCGAAACTCCCACGGCAACAGCCAGATACGTTTTGCCCGTACCCGCGGGTCCGATGCCAAAGGCCAGTTCTTTGGCAAACAGCGATTTAACATAGGCCTTTTGTGCGTCTGTCCGCGGCTCAACCAGTTTCTTGCGGGTTTTAATCTCGACCCGCCCGCCCTGAAACATCTCAAGTTGATCGCCATCATGGGTTTCATCATCCGGGGCCATACGCAGTTCGCGGTCGACATCACCATGTTCCACCGAGCGCCCATCTTCCAAACGCTCATAGAGCGCCTGCAAAACCTGCACGCCCTCTTCCACGGCCTCTTCTTGCCCCATGACAGCTAACTGATTCCCCCGACGCAAAATCTGCACCCCGAGGTTTTGCTCGATTTCAGTAAGATTGCGGTCATATTCACCGCAAAGGTCTATCAATAAACGATTATCTGGAAATTCAACGACCGATTCATGCAAAGCATCCGGTCCGGATTGCGGTGGCAGCACGTTGGTGACCAATCCCTTCTCCTTAATTAGAGATCCTGACTGAAATCGTGCCAACTTGTGTCCGCCAGCGCAAGAGGCAAAGCGTGTTGTTTTCAAAAACGACACCACATACTTGCACCCGGATACAGATACGGGCGCCGGTGACGTCGTAGTCTTGTTTAGAAATTGTAGTTCAGACCAAGACGAAAGTTGTTAAAACTGGGCGTTACAACTGTACTGGCACCCGCCCCATCGCTGAGGGAGAAACCATCAATATAGTTATATTCCCATTCAAACAGAACAGACAGGTCCTGATTGATCGCACGTTCAACACCCAATCCGAAGACCAGCCCATCTTTATCAGTACTGCTGTTAAGATTGATCGCATCACTGCCAGTGGCGCCAACCACGCTATAATCAATTTCGGAACGGGTATAGCCGATGGTCGAATAGAACAGCGTATTTTTACTGAGGTTGGTAAGCCCGCCTTTGTATTTCAGCGACAGCACACTCTCGATTTCACTGGATGCATTATAAGTTGCTGTCGAAAAGGAATCTTCGATATCAGCAAGATCATATCCCAATTCGAATCCATGCACATATGCTAGCCTGCCAAGCGGAAGATTGTTGCGCCAGCCCAAACGCACACCGTAGTTAATGCCCGCGGGATTAACCGTTCCTGGTGTCGTCACCAACACCCCATTCGGCCGCTTATGGCCAACGTCATCTGAGATCCCCACACCATATGCGAGGCTACCCCCGACGTAAAAACCGCTAAGGTCAAGGACAGTCGGCGTTGCAACTGCTACCGGAGCGATAACCACTGGCTCTTCTAGGTTTCCGGCTGCACTTTGTTCGGTGCTAATCACCAACACCGTACCAAGCACGGCTGCCGTTGCCGTAACATTACAAAAATTCTTAAATCGGTTTTTCATGCAGTGCATATTTCAACTCCCCAGATCGACTGCATAGCACGCGCCAAAAATCTACAGTCGCCTCATTACAACACTAACCAATGAATTATCCCAAGATTTGTGCAGCAGCGCCGGGTAATTCATCTGGCATGGGCATTCTGCAAAAACGGCATCGAGTCCAACAAATTCCCTGAACGCTTAGCCATTATGGAGGAATTGACGCTAAATTAGCACACCTTTAAGCGAATTTGTCCCCGATTCAACAATACGCACCGCCCGTAATTCGCCGACATTGGCCTGCGCCTCGGCAACATGCACTGCGTGCAGATATTCGGACTTTCCGACCATCTGACCATCGAAACGGCCCGGCTTTTCGAACAAAACACTGACATCGCGGCCAACCATCCCATCTTGAATGGCGCGCTGGTCATGGGTAATTTGAGCCTGAAGGCGCTGAAGGCGTTCCGAGGCCTCATCCTCGTCCACTTGAGGACGCTCAGCCGCAGGAGTGCCCGGACGGGTGGAGTATTTGAAGGAATAGGCATAGCCGTATTTCACTTCTTTGACCAAATCGAGCGTCGCCCGGAAATCTTCTTCGGTTTCCTCGGGGAAACCCACGATAAAATCACCCGACATCACGATATCAGGGCGGGCTGCGCGAATTCTCTCAAGCAGGCGCAGATAGCTTTCTGCTGTATGGCTGCGGTTCATCCGTTTGAGAATTTTATTGCTACCCGACTGCACTGGCAGATGCAGATAAGGCATCAGCTTACCGCAGGTGCCATGCGCCTCGATCAACTCGTCGGTCATGTCGTTGGGGTGGCTGGTGGTAAAGCGGATGCGCTCAAGCCCATCAACCTTGTCCAGCTCCCAAATCAACTGCGCCAGCGTCCGGTCTCGACCATCAACCCCTACCCCATGATAGGCATTCACATTCTGCCCCAGCAGGGTAATATCGCGAACCCCGCGTTCAACCAGCTCTCGTGCTTCCGTCAGGATCCGGTCCACCGGGCGGCTAACCTCGGCACCGCGAGTATAAGGCACCACACAAAAGGCGCAAAACTTATCACAACCTTCCTGAACGGTCAGAAATGCCGAAGGGCCACGTTTGGCTTTGGGGCGTGATTTCAGGCGCTCAAATTTATCTTCTTCCGGAAAGTCCGTATCCAGCGCCTTAACGCCTTCCTGGGTTTTTGCTTCCATCTCGGGTAGGCGGTGATAGCTTTGCGGCCCGACCACCAAGTCAACCAAAGGCTGGCGGCGCATAATTTCCGCGCCCTCGGCCTGCGCGACACAGCCAGCAACACCGATTTTGAGATCTGGTTTTGCCTCTTTCAACCCTCGGAAACGACCCAGTTCGGAATAAACCTTTTCCGCGGCTTTCTCCCGAATATGGCAGGTGTTGAGCAAAATCATATCCGCATCATCAGCGCTTTTCGTCTCGACATACCCGGATTCGCCTAGCGCCTCTGCCATGCGTTCGCTGTCATAAACATTCATCTGACAGCCGTAGGTTTTGATGTATAGCTTCTTTGCTTCGGACATGCGTCTGCGCCCCGGTTTCGTGTTCGCCATTTCAAGGCGCCTGACTACATCAGATAAGGGGTGACTTGCAATGCAAGACAATATACCCGAATTTACAAACCCGCAGCACAGGATCACCGGATGCGTCACAGCAGTTTGAATGCTTTTTTATCCGCTCAGAGGCAGGCTTTGAACAAGGGGCCTGTTGCGATGATTTTTGTCGAGGATCAAATCGAGATCGAGACAACCATTCACCATCACCTTGAAAGCGGATTTAAACAGGTTTTGGTATTCATGCCTGTAGCCTTTGACTTACCAGAAGACCTAGTCGAAAAAATCCACCGCATTGACCATGATCTGTCACAGGTCCACAACGTTCCCGAAATCATCAATCAAGTCATCGAAGCCGCGCCTGACGTATGGATGTATTACTGCTTTAACGCCGAATATTTGCTCTTTCCGTTTTGCGAAACCCGCGGTATCGGTGAAATGTTGTCGTTCCACACTGAAGAGCGGCGCGACGCTATGCTATGCTATGTTGTCGATCTTTATGCCGGAGATCTGGATCGTTTCCCCAATGCGGTCTCTTTGGAAAATGCTTATCTGGACAAATCCGGTTATTATGCACTCGCGCGCCCTGACCCTGCCAATCACAATCACCCACGCGAGCGCCAATTAGACATTCACGGCGGCTTGCGCTGGCGGTTCGAAGAACACATCCCCCCGGCCCGTCGTAAGATCGACAGGGTCGCCTTGTTCAAATCGAAACCCGGGCTGACACTACGCGAAGATCACACCTTCAGCGATGAAGAATACAACACTTACGCCAGCCCTTGGCATCACAATCTAACAGCCGCCATCGTATCGTTCCGTGTTGCAAAAGCTCTGAAACGCAACCCTGGTTCGTCCTTTGAAATCGGAACCCTAAAATGGCACAACTCGGTCTCGTTCAAATGGGATTCACGTCAATTAATGGATTTGGGCCTGATTGAGCCAGGTCAGTGGTTTTGACCACCAGCTTAAATCGTCAAATCATCATCTGCTGCATTGATGGTAGATCTGCTTTTTTACGAAGCATGCGCGTTGCCACAATCGCGAAATGACGCCAAAGTTCTAACCAACTAGTTTGCCACAAAGAAAGAAACATAAGACATGATCTCATTAGAATCCTTCGGCGATTTGTCAGCGACAGATGTTGGCGAATTCAAACCTAAGCCGACAACACTGACAGACGGCCAAACTGAAGCACTGATCGTTTTATGGAAATCCGAAGACGAGGCGACCTCCATTGGTGTTTGGGAATGCACGCCTGGTAGGTTCACTGCAGATCGCACTACAGCCGGTGAATACTGTCATATCATTTCCGGCCGCGCTACTGTTTGTAACAGCGATGGATCAAATGCACGTGACATAGGGCCGGGTGATTTACTTGTACTTGCGCAAGGCTGGACTGGTGAATGGACCATTCACGAACATATGCGCAAGCTATTTGTGATCAATGCAACAGGATAAATTCAATCTATTTCCATTTGCTTTCACGGCATTCGCATTACCAAAAACTTAGCACCGCAGAGATATGCGGCTAAATTTGTGGATTTTGGAAACAGGATTAATGTTGGAGCTTCAGCAGCGCGGCAGTCACGGGTGAGCCGCTCCGATCGCCAGAAGGTGAAATCTTCGACACAGCCGCAGTAACAAAGCTTTTGGCACCCTCAGAACTGTCGATAAGCTGCAGTACTTTCACGGCAGCCACCTGCATGCCATCATGTACCGGTGGGGCCAGACGTTTTTCCTGCCAGATTGCGGTCAGGGAAACGCCAACCATCAAGAACATGGTCAGGCTGGCCCATTTGCGCGCACGTTTTGCGCGCGCGACAAAGCGGTCATAGTGTTGATCAGGGCTGTTGCGACGAAAATCCATATTGCAACGCTGCGATTCTCAGGTGGCAACAATAGGGCAAAATACGGACCAATTAGTGATTACAGATTGTCTTGCTGCGGCATACCCAACACATGGAAGCCGCCATCAACCCGGATAATCTCACCAGATGTACAAGCCCCTGCCTCTGACGCCAGATAAACAGCAGTGCCACCAATTGCCGAAAGCGTCGCGTTCGCCCGCATCGGCGCGTTATCTTCGGTATGACGGAAGGTCTTGCGCGCCCCTCCAATTGCCGCCCCGGCCAGAGTTTTCATCGGCCCCGGTGAAATGGCATTCACCCGGATACCGTCTGGACCCATATCATTTGCCAGATAACGTGTTGCGGCCTCAAGTGCCGCCTTTGCCACGCCCATCACGTTGTAGTTGGGCACAACGCGGTTAGAGCCCTGATAGGTCAAAGTGGTCAACGATCCGCCATTTTCCTTCATCATCGGATAGGCACGGCGTGCCACTTCGATGAAGGAATATGCACTGATATCCATCGAGTTTTTGAAATTGGCACGGGTCGTGTTCAGGAACCTGCCGGTCAGCTCAGATTTGTCGGAATAGGCAACAGCATGCACCACAAAATCAATTGTCGGCCAACGTGCAGACAATTCCTCAAAAGCACGATCCAGCGAGGCATCATCCGTTACATCGGCATCAACCATAAAGTCGCTGCCAACACTTTGCGCTAGTGGCTCCAACCGTTTACCAAAGGCTTCGCCTTGATAGGTAAAGGCCAGCTCGGCCCCTGCTTCGTGCATAGCTTTAGCAATACCCCAAGCGATCGAACGATCGTTCGCGACGCCCATCACCAGCCCGCGCATGCCCTGCATTGGTTTTGTCATCTGTATTCTACCCGTGATATCTGCTCAGCAGCATCGACCCGTTGGTGCCACCAAATCCAAAACTATTTGTCATAACCGTATCCAGGCCGGCCTGATCCACCCGAACGGTGGCAATTTCTTCCGGCTGCAACTGTGGGTCCAAATTCTCCACATTGATTGACGGAATAATAAAATCGTCTTTAAGCGCCAACAGACAGAACACTGCCTCTAGCGCACCTGCCGCACCTTGCGCATGGCCAGTCATCGACTTGGTCGAACTGATCGGCGGTACATTGCCTTCGCCAAAGATCCTACGCACAGCGGCCACTTCGCCAGCGTCTCCAACCGGTGTGCTCGTGCCGTGGGCGTTGATATAACCAACTTTGCGGCCCTCGGGTAACTGGCCCAATGCCAAACGCATCGCGCGTTCACCACCCTCACCTGATGGCGCAACCATGTCGTGACCATCGCTGGTCGCGGCATAACCGGTCACTTCGGCATAAATCTTAGCACCGCGCGCCTTAGCATGCTCCAGCTCTTCCAGAACTAGCATGCCGCCACCGCCAGAAATCACAAATCCATCGCGATCTGCGTCAAACGCACGCGAGGCTTTTTCAGGTGCATCATTATATTTTGAGGACATCGCGCCCATCGCATCGAACAAACACGACAGGGTCCAGTCCAATTCTTCGCCGCCACCGGCAAACATAATGTCTTGCTTGCCCATCATGATCTGCTCAGACGCGTTGCCAATGCAATGCAAGCTGGTCGAACAGGCCGAGGTAATAGAATAGTTGATGCCCTTGATCTTATAAGCCGTCGCCAAGTTCGCCGAGATGGTCGAACACATGCATTTCGGCACAGCAAACGGTCCAATCCGTTTAGTTGCACCTGTTTTCAACACGGTTTGATGTGCGGTAAGCATTGCGGAGGTAGATGGTCCGCCAGAACCTGCCACCAGACCCGTGCGTGGATTGGAAATGTCACTTTCCTCCAACCCGCTGTCCGCAATCGCCTGCCCCATGGCGATATGCGCATAGGCCGCACCTGCCCCCATGAAACGCAAGGCGCGTTTATCAACATGTTCAGAGACATCAATGTCCAAGGCACCCGCAATTTGACTGCGAAAGCCATGCTCGGCCATCTCTGCATTAGCAGTGATGCCAGAGCGACCAGCTTTCAAGGATGCGGTGACCTCTTCAGCATTATTGCCAATGCTTGATACAATTCCCAATCCAGTAACGACAACACGACGCATGCGTCCACTCCTTAGTATTCGAGTGCTTTAATTTAGCTCGCTGCCTGTGCCAGCCCGACTTTCATGTCGCGCACTTCACAGACCACTTCACCGTCGGCTTTCACGACGCCATTGGCAACACCCATTTTTAACCGGCGATCAATCACTCGGGTGAAATCAATGTGATACGTAACCAATTTGCGATCCGGGCGTACCATTCCTGACAGCTTGACCTCGCCGGCACCAAGGGCAAACCCCTGCCCCTGCCAACCACGCCAGCCCAAATTGAAGCCAGTTAACTGCCACAGACCATCCACCATCAAACATCCGGGCATCACGTTGTTGCCGGGGAAATGGCATGGAAAGAACCAAAGCTCAGGATGGATATCCAGCTCTGCGACAATATGCCCTTTGCCGTTTTCACCGCCATCGGCGCTGACCTCGGTAATCCGGTCCATCATTAACATCGGTGGTTCGGGTAATTGGGCGTTGCCGGGGCCAAACAGCTCCCCGCGTGCGCATTTCAGCAATTCATCTTTGTCGAAACTGCTTGGGTAGTCGGCCATTCAGAGCGCGCCTTTCTGTAGTCGGGTCATCATCTTACTGCTTCGTGTAGCACCCGTCAAAACCTCGTTGCAAGCCCGACGAGTCATTATCCCCTTATATATGTTATGCGATTTTCATTTGAAATTCCTGCAAAGCAAGTCCAATATCCCATGTGACTAATATGGATGAAGCCCGTGACACCCTCACAAGCAACACCTCTTGAAATAAATTGGCTGGCTGGTTCCGGCCTGCGCCCGACGCGACAGCGCGTTGCACTGGCCTCGTTGCTGATCGGCGATGGGCAGCATAGGCATGTCACCGCGGAAAGCCTGTTTGCCTCGGTGAACAATTCTGGCGAGCGAGTATCGCTGGCCACCGTCTACAACACACTACGTGCGTTTTGTGATGCGGGCCTGCTGCAAGAAGTCACGGTCGACGGATCAAAAAGCTATTTCGATACCAACACCCATGACCATCCGCACTTCTACTGGGAAGACGACAACCGCCTGTCGGATGCGCCCGCAGATCAACTTGAAATCGTGCAATTGCCCGACGCGCCAGACGGCACTGAAATTGCCAAAGTTGACGTTGTGATCCGCCTGCGCCGGAAATGAACGCAAGCACACGTATCCTCTGGCTCAGCGATCTACACTTCGAACATCAGGACAAAGTTCTGGGGCATGACCCTATTGCGCGACTAAGTGCCGTCATTGACTTCATCAACCAGCATTATACAGACGCTGCCCTGTGCCTGATCACTGGCGATATGGTCGAAACCGCAACTGCGGCCAACTATACTGCGGTGAAGTCCCTGTTGGATACACTCAAAGTGCCGTGGTATCCGATGACCGGAAATCATGATAACCGTGCTATGTTTTTTAATCATCTGCCCTTGCCGGACACGGCAATGCCCGGCTTTGCACAGTACACGATTGATGTCCCAAACCTGCGTTTAATCTGCCTCGACAGCCTGAAACCCGGATCTGCCAGTGGCGTCTTGTGCCCCGACCGCCTGAACTGGTTACAAGCAACGCTTGAAGCGCAACCCGACAGACCCAGCGCCGTGTTTCTTCATCACCCTCCCATACCACTTGGGCTACCGGTGTTGGACCCGGATGGATTGGAAAACGGTCCTGATTTGTTGGATCTGCTCAGCGACTTCCCTGCAGTGAAACAGTTCTTTTTTGGCCATGTTCATCGCCCCGTGACCGGCCAAATTAATGGCCTGCCCTACACTAGTATTCGATCAGTCCTGTATCAGGCGCCACCCCCCGCCCCTGCATGGGATTGGGATAGTTTCCGTCCAGCGACCGAGGCACCAGATCTTGGGGTGATTGATGTCACAGCTAATCGTATAAACGTGCAATTCATCTCCTTCTGCTCCGCAAGTTTTGGCGTTGATCCCTCCACCGCCTGACCCAAAAGGACCCCACAATGCGTGCCATGCTCTACTCCCGATTCGGATCAGCCAGCGACGTTCTGGAAACCGCCACCGTTGACACCCCCACCCCCGCAGCAGGTGAGGTTCTGGTCCGGCTGGCTTATTCTGGCGTGAACCCGTCTGATGCCAAAGCCCGCGCAGGTACACGCCCCGGTGTGATCAAACCTGTTTTCGACCAGATCATCCCGCATTCTGATGGCGCTGGCGTGATTGACGCTGTCGGAGCTGGCATTGCCTCCTCACGGATCGGCCAGCGTGTCTGGATCTATAATGGTCAGTGGCAACGTGCCTTTGGCACTGCCGCAGACTACATCGCGCTGCCAGCCGATCAAGCAGTACCCCTAGCCGATGACATCTCACTTGAAGTCGGCGCAACCTTGGGCATTCCTGGGCTAACGGCAGCGCAGACCGTTTTTGGCGGTGGCGACGTGACAGGCAAAACCCTATTGATTTCCGGCGGTGCCGGATCGGTTGGCCATAACGCTGTCCAACTGGCCAAATGGGGCGGTGCTACCGTGATCGCCACAGCATCGGCAGGTGCCGCCAACCGGGTGCTCGCCGCCGGGGCGGATCATGTGTTGGACTACGCCGATTCAAAATTAGCTGAAAAGGTTCTGGACTTGAGCAACGGCGGCATTGACCGCGCGATTGAAGTTGAGTTTGGTACCAATGCTGTACTGCTGGCCGAAGTGATGAAACCGCTAGGCACGATTGCGACCTATGGTTCAGGCAAATCAATGACCCCTGAATTGCCCTTTGGCCCCTATCTGTTCAAAGCGCTAAAAATCGATATTACCCTGATTTACATACTGCCTGCGTCTGAGCGGTCCACCGCCATTGCACGGCTGAATCAGGCGCTAAGCAACGGCGCATTGAACCCCGAAATCGCTACAACCTATCCGCTTGAAAGCTGCGCTGCGGCGCAGGACGCGGTAATGACACCGGGGCGTGCCGGGGCGGTGCTGTTGGATTTGCAAAGCGTTTAGAAAGAAAAGATAACTCTTCTCAAGGCGGTCATCCTGTTCCCGCATTTCCAACACAATCACGCCGCAAACCATCAATAGCGGGGGCTGACTAAAACGACTTGATTCTTATTCGGAGCCCCCATGAAACATCTTGTCTGCCTACTGGCGGTCCTCGCCCCAACAGCGACCTTTGCCGCTGACCGTACATTTGAATGCGTTCCCAATGGATCTAAGCTGCCAGAGCTGACTGCGCGCCTTGTTAAATTTGATGGGCAAGACAAAGGTCAGATCACTGTAGACGGCGCTGACATCGAGGCTGCAGTTTATGGTTCTCTAGGTGGCTTCAATTTCCTCCATATCGGCAGCGGCTACACTTATAGCTATGACGTCAATATTGAAGCAGGCACTGTTAAATATTCCGCATCCGGCAGCAAAAACGGATTCGGCAATGGCACTTGTACTGAAACTTCAGGCTGAAATCTAAAATTCAGACGGCACGTCCCAAACGGGACATGTGCCGTCTGAAACCGTATTATCCGATCGAGACCAGCTCGATTGCGAATGTAAGATCCTGACCCGCCAGCGGGTGATTGGCATCCAAAACAACCTCGTCATCGCTCAGTTCGACTACGGTCACAGCCATAGCTTGACCATCTGGTGTCTGAACCTGAAGTTGCATACCCATATCAAGCGGAATATCGGCTGGAATATCCTTACGTGGCACGGCTTGACGCGCAGCTGGCTCTACCGGGCCATATGCCTGATCCACGGGCACTTCGACGGTCTTTTTGTCCCCAACGCTCATCCCCGGTAGCGCAATGTCAAGTCCGGGAATGATCTGGCCAGATCCGACGACGAATTCCAACGGTTCGGCGCTTTCACTACTGTCGAAAACAGAGCCATCCTTCAAAGTGCCGGTGTAGTGAATACGAACGTTATCGCCCGCTTTAACTTGGGTCATGAATTTTCCAATTCTGTCATGAGATGAATGTGCAAGGCCGGACAGATGCCAGGGCGCTTGAATGATGGCAAAGACGCTATCGCGCAGATCAAAAGATTGCAAACGCTTCTTCTTGCGCGCACTTCTGCGACCATACAACAGTGCGTAATCCTTGATTGCAAAGCAGGGCTTTTCCCTTTTGAGTATCCATGACAGTTTGGCCACAGTCAAAGGATGACACGATGCCAATCACGACCTGCATCTTTGATGCTTACGGAACCCTGTTTGACGTGGCCGCAGCTGCACGCAATGTTGCGGCAGAACCGGGCTATGTCAGTTTTGCTGCACACTGGCCCAAAATTGCAGAGCATTGGCGCCAGAAACAGTTGCAATACACTTGGTTGCGAGCGGTCACGGGGCAACATACAGATTTTTGGGACGTCACCCAAAATGGACTGGATTGGGCACTTGAGGCTGAAGGCTTGCAAGACGACCACGCGTTGCGAGAGAGGTTGTTGCAATTATACTGGGAACTTGATGCTTTTGCTGAGGTTCCGGCCATGCTTAATACATTGAAGGACCGCGGGTTGAACACTGCAATCTTGTCCAATGGATCACCCGATATGCTAAATGGCGCTGTACAGTCGGCGCAGATTGGCGATGTTCTTGATGATGTCTTGTCAGTTGAAAGCGTCAGGATATTCAAGCCCGCCAGCGTGGTCTACGATTTGGTCGGGCAGCGGTTTGATTGCGCCAAACGTGAGGTACTCTTTGTCTCCTCCAACGGATGGGATGCGAGCGCTGCCGCCGGCTATGGCTTTACCACTGCTTGGGTCAACCGCGCGGGCGATCCCGTAGACCGTCTTCCTGCAAAGCCCAATCATATTCTGCCGGATCTCACCAGCATTCCAGAATTGGCGGGGGTCTGATGCCGTATTTCACCACTTCAGACGGCTTGTCACTCTATTACACCGATCAAGGCGAAGGCGCGCCGATCCTTTGTCTGGCCGGGCTGACACGGAACACTACGGATTTCACCTATTTCGCATCATACATGCCAGATAGCAGGCTGATCTGTATGGATTACCGCGGTCGAGGGAAATCCGACTATGACCCAAACTTCATGAATTATAACATCGGGCGCGAGGCGTTTGATGCGATTGAATTAATGGATCATCTGGGGCTTGATCGCTTTACCGTGCTTGGCACTTCGCGTGGCGGATTAATCGCCATGGCCCTGTCGCACAGCCATCCACAGCGATTGACCGGCGTGATCCTTAACGACATTGGTCCGGTTGTCTCACCCGAAGGGATTGAGCGGATCATGGATTATGTCGGCAAGGAACCACCCTTTGCCAACCTCAATGCCGCCGCTCACGCCTTGATGGTCGGACATGCGCAGGGATTTCCTGGCGTATCTTTGACACGTTGGCGTGAACAGGCGGAATTCATGTGGCGAGACAAACCCGGTGGTGGCGTAGGTCTGCGTTATGATCCACATCTGCGCGATGCACTGGTTGGGCAAGCTGGCACCGGTGATACCACGCCGGACCTGTGGCAACTGTTTGACGGGCTACGCAACATCCCTTTGACGATCATTCGTGGGGCAAATTCTGACCTGCTAAGCCCGGATACATTGGCAAAGATGCAAACCCGCAACCCCGACATGAAGGCCGTCACTGTCCCTGACCGGGGCCATGTGCCATTTCTAGATGAACCTGAATCCCTCGATGCGATCACCCGACTGCTGGAGCAGACACAATGACAGATATTTCCATGATCCGCGCTGCGGCCAAACGCCTGAAAGGCCATGCCCGGCACACGCCAATGCTGTCTTCGCCCTTTCTAGATGAAATCGCCGGACGACGGGTTCTGATCAAGCCAGAATGCTTGCAACATACAGGAAGCTTTAAATATCGCGGCGCGCGTTCAGCTGTCTCAGCTCTTGATGATGCGATCCGTGCCAAGGGGGTCATCGCATTCTCAAGTGGAAACCATGCGCAGGGTGTGGCGCTGGCAGCGCGGCAATATGGCGTGCCTGCCGTGATTATCATGCCAGAAGACGCCCCAAAGCAAAAGATTGACAATACCCGCGCCCTCGGGGCTGAGGTGGTGCTTTATGATCGTGCCAATGGCGAAAGCCGTGAAGCACTGGGCGAGCAATTCCAGGCCGAGCGCGGCCTGACCCTGATCCGCCCCTATGACGAGCCGCAAGTCATCGCGGGCCAAGGCACCACCGGGTTAGAGATTGCAGAGCAGGCAAAAGCCGAAGGCGTGGAGCAAGCCGATGTATTGGTCTGCTGCGGAGGTGGTGGCCTGACTTCAGGCATCGCACTTGCGCTTGAAGCCGAAGCCCCCGGCCTGCGCGCCCGCCCTTGCGAGCCGGAGGATTTTGATGATGCCACACGTTCACTCGCCGCCGGTGAACATCGCAGCAATGCACAACCTTCAGGCAGCATCTGCGATGCCATTGTCACCCCCACCCCCGGCGAGATTACCTTTCCGATCATGAAACGTCTCTGCGGTCCCGGATTGGTGGTCACCGAGGACGAATGCTTGCACACCATGGCGCTGGCCTTTCAACGCCTGAAACTGGTGATCGAACCCGGCGGCGCGGTGGCTTTGGCCGCAGCTCTTTTCCGCAAAGATCAGATTGAAGGTGATGCTGTATTGTGTACCATTTCGGGGGGTAATGTGGACACAAGTATGTTTGAACGCGCCCTCTCCCAACACGGAAGTTAACCCATGACTGATTTCACGATTGCCTCCTTCAACGTCAAAAACCTAATCGGCGCGGATAAGGAATATTACGAATTTCAGACCTACACCCCGGAAGAGTTTGCCTGGAAACAAGATTGGCTGGCCGATCAATTACTCAGCATGGATGCCGACATCGTCGGATTTCAAGAAATCTTTGAAGAAGAAGCCTTGCAGGCTGTCATTGATGAATTCAATATCCGTGCCCATGCGCACAACGATGCAACTATTCCCGATAAATCAAAACGCTATCATAAAAAGGTGATCTTCCGAAAACTGCGCATTGACCCCTATGACACTGCTGCGTTGGCCTTTGCCCCCAATACCGCAGATGAAGGCATCCCCGGCCAGCGTCGCCCCGGCGTGGCAATCCTGTCGCGGTTTGGATTTAAAGGCACGCCCGAAGTCATTCAGGATCTGGATGAACCCCTGAATATTCCGTTCCCGCCATTACGTGGCACAGAAAGCGCACAAGATGCGGGGCATTACACCCTCAAGCGTCTGTCACGCCCGATCCTTAAGGCGCGCATTCCTGTGGGCGGCCAAGTGATCACCGTGTTCAACTGCCACCTGAAATCAAAACTGGGAGAATTCATCCAGCCTCAAGGCGCTGATTTTGCCCCCGAAGAGGATCTGACGCGATATGACCCTGTGGCTCGCGCCCTTGGAAGTTTGAGAGCTGCAATGCGCCGTATGGCCGAAGCCTGGGTGCTTCGCCGTGAGATCGTACGCGAATTGACTGCTGGAAATCCGGTGATGATCATGGGGGATTTCAATGACGGCGAACATGCGGTGAGCTCGGAAATCATCACGGGGGAAACACCATTTAAGAACTATGCATGGATGCAGCGCCACAATGCCAAACAGAAATCAGACCGCTACAGCGCGGCTGAGAACACCCAAATTTCCGAGGCGGTGAACGCCATGTATCTGCATTCCGCTGAAAAGCTGTTTGTACGCAAATCACTGCGAGACATGGTTTATACTTCGGTCTTTGGTGGGGTGTTTGAATCGATCGATCAGATTTTCATGTCCCGCCATTTTCATCCCGACTTTGATGGGCGCATTGGCGAAATGACCTACTTCAACGCATTCAACGACCACTTGACTGATGGCTCTCACGCCGATGCGCCGTATAATAAGCTGGCATCGGATCACGGTCAGATTATGGCCCATATGACTCTGATTTAGTTGGAGCATAAGACGCCAATGCCAGATTTATTTGAAACACCCGATGGATCGCTGTCCTATTCCGAAACAGGCCCCAAAGACGCCCCGGCCCTGATCCTGGCGCATCCTTTGGGCTTTGATCAGCAGGTCTGGGATGGCATCCGCCCTCTTCTTCCTGAAGGGCTTCGCGTTATTGCATATGATTGCCGCGGGCATGGGGCGTCTGATTGCCCCGCCCCGCCCTATTCAATGGGAGCGCTGGTACGTGATGCCGAGGGGTTGCTTGACCATCTAGAAATCCGTGACTGCGTATTTCTAGGGTCTGGTGTAGGCGGATTGGTAGCACAGGGATTGGCTGTCAAACGGTTAGAGTTGATCCGTGCCTTGGTTTTATGTGGCACTGCGGCCAAGATAGGCCTGCCAGCGCATTGGCAGGTACGCATTGACCAAGTTGAGGAAGATGGCATCGATGCTATTGCAACAGCAGTTCTTACACGAAGCTTCTCTCGCAAATTCATGGCGTCATGCGATTTACAGCATTGGCATCAAACCCTGCTTGGGCAAAACCCGCAGGGCTATATTGGTTGTGCACAGGCAATCTCGGGCACCGACTTTTATACACCCACATCTGGTTTACGCCTGCCTACGCTGGGCATGGTAGGATCAGATGATCGCATTACGCCCCCAGATCTGATGCGTGAAACTGTTGATCTGGTCCCCGGATCGCAATTTCACCTGATCCGAGGCAGCGGACATTTACCCTATGTTGAACAACCAGCAGAGTGCGCCAATATCGTGACTGGTTTTCTAGACTCCGTCGGCCACATTTAAGCCCCAGCTTGCCCAGTTGCGACACCAACGCCGCATTCAGTCTTGCAGCGCGCAGAGAATCATTATCACCTGCAGTGATCAGCCTTGCAAAGAGTGGAAAAGCCCATGCAAACCATCAAAGCCGCCGTCTGCCACGAATTTGGTCAACCTCTTGTTGTTGAAGATGTGCGCCTGCGCGCGCCAGAAACGGGAGAGGTCCAAGTAGACCTCGAAGCTGTCGCCATCTGCCACTCTGACATTTCTTATGCAGGCGGATCCTGGGGCGGCTCCCTGCCTGCCGTTTATGGCCACGAGGCCGCCGGGCGCGTCAGCGCCATCGGCGCGGGTGTGAACGGCTTTAAGGTTGGTGATCCGGTGGTTGTCACGCTGATCCGCGCCTGCGGTCAGTGCCCCAGCTGTGGCGGAGGGCGACCAACAGGTTGTGAAACGTCACATGACGGCGATTATGGTCCGCTCTCAGCAGCGGATGGTGGCAAACTACATCAAGCCATGGCTTGCGGAGCCTTTGCCGAAAAGGTTGTGGTTGATCAAAGCCAACTCGTTAGCATACCGGAAACGTTAGCAATGGATTTGGCCAGTCTGTTGTCTTGCGGTGTGATCACCGGTGTTGGCGCGGTGGTAAATTCCGCAGGGCTGCGCCCGGGTCAGGATGTTGTGGTTATCGGGGCTGGTGGTGTTGGTCTGAATGCCATTCAGGGTGCCCGCATCGCCGGTGCCCGCCGGATCGTTGCAGTGGACATGACTGAAGACAAGCTTGAGATCGCCCGCGAATTTGGCGCAACAGATGGTGTGCTGGCCACCTCAGACAAACCATGGCGTGACGCCAAAGAAGCAATCGGGCGCGGTGCCGATGCGGTGATCGTCACCGTGGGCGCGGTTCCCGCCTATGATCAGGCTCCTCAATATCTGGCCGGTGGCGGACGTGTGATCATGGTAGGAATGCCGCATGTTGGAGGCACTTCGACCTATGAACCGGTCAATTTCGCTGCTGCTGGGCAAGGCATGATCGGGTCAAAAATGGGCGATGTGGTGATCCGCCGCGATATTCCATGGATGATCGATCTATATAGTCAAGGCCGCCTGAAACTGGATGAGTTGATTTCAAACCGTTGGTCTTTGGATCAGATCAACGAGGCGATCGAGGATACAAAATCCGGCGCTGCCAAACGCAATGTAATCATGTTCTGAGCAATCCACATGAAAATCAACGCATCATCTCTTGCCGCCTTTTATCTTATCTCTCGCAGCACCGCATGCCACGCCGTTGTTATGCATAACGGAGCCTCCTCGCATGAAACTTAAAGACCTGGACATCATCATCACCGCACCTCCAGCCCCTGGCTGGGGTGGGCGTTATTGGATCTTAGTCAAGCTAACCACTGATACAGGCATCACCGGCTGGGGAGAATGCTATGCCAGTAGCATCGGACCTGAGGCGATGAAACCCGTCATTCGCGATGTGTTTGAGCGCCATATGCTGGGCGAAAACCCCGAAAACATTGAGCTAATGTTTCGCAGGACCTTTTCATCAGGTTTCACACAGCGGCCTGATCTGACCGTCATGGGCGCGTTTTCCGGGCTTGAGATTGCCTGTTGGGATATTCTGGGCAAAGCACGAGAGCGCCCGGTCTGGGCCTTGCTTGGCGGCAAGATGAACGAACGCATCCGAGCCTACACATATCTCTACCCCCTGCCCAAACACGACATCACAGCTTTCTGGAATTCTCCGGATATGGCCGCGGAGGCTGCTGCCGATTGTGTCGCGCGTGGATTTACGGCTGTGAAATTTGACCCGGCCGGGCCTTATACCCTGCGCGGTGGCCATATGCCTGCGATGAATGATATCGCCCAATCTGTCGCCTTCTGCAAAGCCATCCGCGAGGCTGTGGGAAACAAGGCAGATCTTCTATTCGGCACCCATGGGCAGTTTACGACTGCTGGTGCAATTCGCTTGGGACAGGCGTTAGAGCCCTATTCACCACTATGGTTTGAAGAGCCCATCCCACCGGATGCCATTGAAGAAATGGCCAAAGTCGCCCGCGCGGTGCGTATCCCTGTGGCCACAGGTGAGCGGCTAACCACCAAGGCAGAGTTTGCACCTGTTTTGCGTTCAGGAGCGGCAAGTATTCTGCAACCCGCCCTTGGCCGGGCTGGCGGTATTTGGGAAATGAAAAAGGTGGCCGCCATCGCAGAGGTCTACAATGCACAGATGGCCCCTCACCTTTATGCGGGCCCGGTTGAATGGGCCGCCAATGTGCATCTTGCAGCTTCAATACCGAACATCTTGATGTGTGAAACCATCGAAACCCCATTCCATGACCAGTTGATCAAAGGCTCCATTCGGGTGGAAAATGGCCACATCACGCCACCCGAGACACCCGGGCTGGGCATTGAAGTGGATGAAGAACTTGCCCACGCAAATCCCTACACTGATGACGGGCTGCACCTGCAGATGCAGGAAGCTCCCTGCGATTATGTCAACGCCAATTTCTTTGCCGGTGGCGCACCACCAAAAGGTGAATAATCCACCTCTGCCCACATAAAGAAACCGGCCCCTATTTGGGGCCGGCTATGCCTTAGTCAGAAGTTTCTTCAGCAGCAGCATCTGAATCACTCGATGATCCTTCCGAAAAACTTGCCAGATAGGCTGCCAGATCAGGGCCTTTCTTTACCTTCTGCGGCGTCATCTTGGATTTACTTCCAATAAATTTTCCTGGGTTTGCGATGTATTCAAGCAGGTTCGCCTCATCCCAGACCAAACCGTTCGCGCCCATTTCAACAAGGCCAGTAGAGTATTTAAACCCTTCTACGGACCCCGCGGCACGCCCGATCACGCCATAAAGATTGGGTCCGGTTTTCCCGCCTTTGACAAAGTCCTCAGTATCCGACGCAATTGCATGGCAGGCACGGCAGCGTTTGAATTCCTTTTTGCCTTTGTCAGGATCGCCCTCTTGCGCAGTAGCTGGCAAGGCAAAAGCAAGGCTGGCAAGAATTGCTGGCACAATAAGTTTCATGTTGGACCTCTTTTCTCCAAAACGATGGGTTTCTGACATATCTTACAACAGATGATAGTCGCGTTTTATTCGTTCAGGACAAGTGCTACGCACAGGATGAATTGTCGCAGTGCCGCAATCACATCATAGCGCTGCCGCCATATTATAAAGGCCAGAAAACAAGGATCGCCGGGATCGATACCGCCACCACAATAATTTCCAGCGGCAGGCCCATACGCCAGTAGTCGCCAAAGCTATACCCCCCCGGCCCCAGAATCAGCGTGTTATTCTTATGCCCGATGGGTGTCAGAAACGCCGACGACGCCGCAATCGCCACCGCCATTAGGAACGGATCGGGTGACACGCCGAGTGTTTGCGCCATCTGAATTCCCACCGGGGCCGCGACAATTGTAGTGGCCGTATTGTTGAGCACATCAGACAGTGTCATCGTCACCACCATCAGCACTGTCAAAATGGCCCAGGCTGGTAGACCATCGGTCAAAGAGATCAGGCTTCCCGCAATAAGTTCGGTGCCACCAGCAGTTTGCAGTGCCGCGCCAAGGGGAATCATCGACCCCAAAAGCACCACAACCGGCCATTCAATATGATTATAAAGTTCGCTCAACGGAATGATCTTTGTCAGGACATAGCCGACCACAACCAAACCCAAGGCAATTGGCAAATAAACGATGCCCACACTGGCGGCCAGAACAGCCACAGCAAACATGCCGATGGCCAGCCAGGTCTTGCTATCGTCAGTCACAGCCAAGCCGCGATCAGCTAGCGGCAAACATCCCAGCCAATCAGTAACATCCGGGCCGGTGTCTTTAGGAACAAGCAGCAACAGGATGTCACCGGCTTGAATCGGGGTGTGGCGCACCCGGCTGGTGATCTTGCGCCCTTCGCGGGAAATCCCCAACAGGACCGAACGCCGCCGCCAATGCAGGCCAATCGATTGAGTCGTCTTACCCACGATGCGCGCATGCGCAGCCACAACCACCTCGATAATGTCGACGCCGTCACCGCTGGCCGTCAGGCGCTCTTCGCGTTCTTTATCTGACAACGACAGCGATAGAGCCGCGCGAAATTCATCCAAGGCTTCGGGAGAGGCCTCTAGCACGAGAACATCACCAGCCGTGATCGTCACGTTGCGCGCGGTACCATAGCGGCGCTTGCCGTCGCGGATGATGCCCAGCACAGCCACATCTGCTTTTTGCGCCACCTCGTCCAGTTCAGCCAGACGTTTCCCAATATGCGAGGATCCGTCTGGCACCACAAGTTCCGCAATATACCCTGCCAGTTCAGAGGCTTGCAATCCACCGTTATTGCGCTCCGGGATCAAACGCCAGCCAATCAACGCAACAAACGCCAGACCGGCCAGTGCAGCAATTCCGCCAACGGGGGCAAAGTCGAACATCGCAAAAGGTGTGCCTGTGGCCTCGCCCCGGATTGCTGCAATGATGATATTGGGCGGCGTTCCGATCAGTGTGGCCATGCCTCCCAGAATGGTGGCGAAAGACAGCGGCATAAGGCTGATGCCCGGCGCGCGCCCCGCCTTGCGGGCGGTTTGCACGTCCACCGGCATCAGCAGTGCCAACGCTGCAACATTGTTCATAAACGCCGATAGAACCGCGCCAATACCACCCATCAATGCAATATGACCACCCAAAGCCCGACTGCTGTCCACCAAGGTACGGGTAATTAAGAAAACAGCGCCAGATCGAACCAGACCGGCAGAGACCACCAAGACCAATGCGACAACAAGCGTAGCCGGATGACCAAAGCCTGAAAATGCATCTTTTTCAGGAACGACCCCCAGAACCACCCCAATAAGCAGGGCTGAAAAGGCCACCAGATCATAACGGTAACGCCCCCACAGCAGCATCGCGAATACAGCGCCAAACAGGCAAAACAAGATAATCTGGTCAGTCGTCACGCGGGTCCCTCCTTGGTTGAATTGAGCCAAACCCATCAGCCAACCAAATGCAACCGGGTTGCACGTCTTGCCACGCCTGTCCTATAGAGACAGAAATTCAAAATTCAGTCGGAGGCGGATGATGGCCGGCCATTCAAAATGGGCAAATATTCAGCACCGTAAAGGGCGTCAGGACGCGGCGCGTTCTAAGCTTTTTTCAAAGCTGTCAAAAGAAATCACTGTCGCCGCCAAAATGGGCGACCCTGATCCGGAAAAAAACCCGCGTCTGCGGATGGCAGTCAAAGAAGCCAAGTCGCAATCCGTTCCTAAGGACGTGATCGACCGTGCGATCAAGAAATCGCAAGCGGGCGATGGCGACGATTACGAAGAAATCCGTTATGAGGGCTACGGCCCTAATGGTGTGGCTGTGATTGTTGAGGCAATGACCGACAACCGCAACCGCACTGCCAGCGTCGTGCGCTCGACCTTTAGCAAATGCGGTGGCAACCTTGGCGAGACTGGCAGCGTTGGCTTCATGTTCGACCGCACTGGTGAGGTCACCTACCCTGCTGAGGTCGGCGATTCTGATACCGTGTTTGAAGCCGCAATTGAGGCTGGTGCCGATGATGTCGAAAGTTCCGAGGATGGTCACATCATCTGGTGCACAGATACAGACCTAAATGAAGTATCCAATGCACTCGAAGAAGCACTAGGCGAATCTGAGTCGACCAAGTTGGTGTGGAAACCCACCACTACGACCGAGATGGATCTTGAAGGCATGCAAAAGCTGATGAAGCTAATCGATGCGCTGGAAGATGACGATGATGTGCAACGTGTCACTGCTAACTTTGAAGCCTCAGACGAGGTGATGGAGCAGCTTTAACTGCGCCACCGACACTAAGTATTCTAAAAAACCGGGCAGCGCTTGCCCGGTTTTTTTATATGCAGTCTCAATAGATGATTAATATTTTTTCATCTGATCGGTTTGTATTGTGGTGTTCAGGCCATTTTTCAACCCACATGCGACAAAATATTTGATCTGGGTCAAACTCTCGCATTGCCCCGAGCGCCTGCACATTCTAAAACCAAACTTGATCACGCGCGCGCAATCCTATGGAATCGTGTGCCTAACAACATACCAGCAGGAGGCATCAGATGGCAGACGCAGCCGTTCACGGCCACGAACACCATGATGAGCGCGGGTTTTTCACCCGCTGGTTCATGTCCACCAACCACAAAGACATTGGCATCCTTTACCTGTTCGTTTCAGCCCTTGTAGGGTTGGTATCGGTCATGTTCACCGTTTATATGCGGCTTGAACTGATGGAGCCCGGCGTCCAGTACATGTGTCTTGAAGGCGCGCGTTTCATCGCCGATTCCGCCGCAGAATGTTCCCCCAACGGGCATCTTTGGAACGTCATGATCACCTACCACGGTGTTTTGATGATGTTCTTTGTTGTTATTCCTGCGCTGTTTGGCGGGTTTGGCAACTATTTCATGCCGTTGCAAATCGGCGCGCCGGATATGGCCTTCCCACGGATGAACAACCTGAGCTTCTGGCTGTATGTAGCAGGTACATCGCTAGGTGTTGCGTCATTGCTGGCTCCGGGCGGCAATGGACAGTTGGGTTCAGGCGTTGGCTGGGTTCTCTATCCTCCGTTGTCCACCTCTGAGGCAGGCATCTCGATGGATCTGGCGATCTTTGCCGTGCACGTCTCTGGTGCCAGCTCGATCCTGGGTGCGATCAATATGATCACCACTTTCCTGAACATGCGTGCCCCCGGCATGACCCTGTTCAAGGTGCCGCTGTTTGCCTGGTCCATCTTTGTGACCGCATGGCTGATCCTGCTTAGCCTGCCAGTTCTCGCCGGCGCGATCACCATGTTGCTGACAGACCGGAATTTTGGCACGACCTTCTTCCAACCTTCTGGCGGTGGTGATCCAATCCTGTATCAGCACATCCTGTGGTTCTTTGGTCACCCCGAAGTGTATATCATCATCCTTCCGGGTTTTGGTATCATCAGCCACGTGATCGCAACGTTTTCTCGTAAACCTGTCTTTGGTTATCTGCCAATGGTATGGGCCTTGATCGCCATTGGCGTTCTTGGCTTTGTTGTCTGGGCGCACCATATGTACACGGTTGGCATGTCGCTTTCTCAACAAAGTTACTTCATGCTGGCCACGATGGTCATTGCGGTGCCCACAGGCGTGAAGGTATTCAGCTGGATCGCGACCATGTGGGGCGGCTCGATCGAGTTCAAAACCCCCATGCTGTGGGCCTTTGGCTTCCTCTTCCTCTTTACTGTGGGCGGGGTCACGGGCATCGTATTGTCACAAGCTGCAATCGACCGCGCCTATCACGACACCTACTATGTGGTAGCACACTTCCACTATGTGATGTCACTTGGGGCCATCTTCGCCATCTTTGCAGGGATTTACTTCTACCTACCAAAGATGTCCGGTCGTATGTATCCTGAATGGGCAGGTAAGCTGCACTTTTGGGTGATGTTCATCGGTGCAAACCTGACCTTCTTCCCGCAGCACTTCTTGGGTCGTCAGGGCATGCCACGCCGTTACATCGACTATCCAGAAGCCTTTGCGCAGTGGAACTACTGGTCGTCCATCGGTGCGTTCATTTCCTTTGCCAGTTTCGTGTTCTTCTTTGGTGTCATCCTTTACACCCTGACACGCGGTGCACGGGTCACTGAAAATAACCCATGGAACGAGTATGCTGACACATTAGAGTGGACCCTACCGTCACCTCCACCAGAGCATACGTTCGAAATCCTGCCGAAACAGGAAGACTGGGACAAAGGCCACGCGCATTAATATCCAGTGTTTTAGACAAAGAAAGAGGCCCCGGAATTCCGGGGCCTCTTTCTTTTGGGGAAATAGTTATTCCGGTCACAAATATAGTCGTGGTCAAAAGCGAATTTTTCTGGTTTATTGCCGACATGCCGAATGACAACACTTCCAACGACAAAAACGCGACCTGCGTCTTTGCTGTGCGTCGGCATCAATAATCACACAAAAACTTCAGGGAAACTTTATGTCTACAATTAAAGATAAGATGATGATGGACCGCCTTGCAAAAGCCGCCAGCGAAGGCAGCATTTCACGCCGGTCCTTCATGAACTACTCAATGGCTGCTGGGATGACAGCAAGTGCTGCAACCGGGTTGTGGGGTACGTCCGCCAAGGCCGCGCCACAACGCGGTGGTAAGTTCCGTCTAGCACAACATGACGGCAACACAAGTGATACACACGATCCAGGCACATACCTGTCCTATTTCACCATTGTGATGGCACATACTTTCCGCTCGTATCTGACCATGATCAACACAGATCAGACACTTGGTGCGGACGTTGCCAACGAATGGTCGGCGACACCGGATGCACAGGAATGGACCTTTGTTCTGAACCCGAATGCAACGTTCCATTCTGGTGCCAAAGTGACGGCAACAGATGTTATCGCGTCGATGAATCACCACCGTGGCGAAGACTCTGGCTCAGCGGCGAAAGCCCTGCTGGCAAGCGTGGTTGAAATTGTTGATAACGGCGACCATTCGGTCACGTTCAAACTGGATAGCCCGAATGCTGACCTGCCTTGGATCATGCCAGATTATCACCTGCCTATCTGCCCGGCCAACGCGGATGGTTCACTGAACTGGCAATCCGGTGACGGCTGTGGGCCATACAAGTTGGTTGAGTACGAACCGGGCGTCGCTGCACGTCTGATCCGTTTTGACGACTGGCACGGTGAAGGTGCGTATTTTGATGAAATCGAAATGCTTGCAATCAACGATCCAAATGCGCGTCAAACTGCCTTGGTGACCGGTGACGTGGATTCGTGTTCACTGCTTGAAAACAAAACTTTGGGACTGCTGTCGCGAAATCCCAATGTCGAGGTTGATAACGTGGCATCTGCCTCGGCAATCACCCTACCAATGTTCACAGATCAGGCACCATTCGACAATGCAGATGTTCGTATGGCCCTGAAACTGGCCATCGACCGGAATGAATTGGTTGAGAAGATCGCATTTGGTGCGGCCACCGTTGGCAACGACTTCCATCATTCTTCGGCAATGCCTTACTTCCCATCGGAAATCCCTCAGCGGGAATATGATCCGGAGCAAGCCAAGTCTCTACTGAAAAAAGCTGGCATGGAAGGGCTAACAGTCAATCTAAGCGCCGCTGAATCGATCACAACCGGTGCTGTCGATATGTGCATTCTTTATGCTGAACAGGCTAAGAAAGCAGGTATCAATATCAACGTCGTACGCGAGCCGAACGATGGATACTGGTCAGATGTTTGGCTGACAAAGCCTTGGTGTCTAGTGTCATGGGGCGCACGTCCGACGCCTGACGTGATGTACACGTTGGCGTATAAAGACGATGCTGCTTGGAATGAATCACATTGGCAAAACGAGCGTTTCAACGAAATCCTGCTACAAGCCAAGGCCGAGCTGGATGACGTTAAGCGCGCCGAGATGTACCATGAGATGGGTATGATCTCTCGTGATGATGGTGGCACAGTCCTGCCGTACTTCCCTAACTTCGTCTATGGCCGTCGCAAAAACGTACGTCACACAGGTCAACTGGCAGCCAGCTGGATGATGGATGGCGCTCGTGCTGGCCATCGTTGGTGGTTCGAAGGCTAAACCGATAGATTACAAATCATTTGAAATGGCCCAACGCTTGCGTTGGGCCATTTTTTAAGAGCAGAGGCTGTGCGTTTTATGGTCTTTACTCGCTGTTAGCGGTCGCATTTATCCTTCCCCCCGCCCCCCACAGCGTGGTAAGCCGCGCGCACTGCAACTTTAGGATCGTGGCAATGAGCAACGAAATTCGCCTCGCTTTTGAACATCCAGCCGCACGGGCAGATGCTACTGCCCCTGATGGGCCATTGGATCGCATTTCCCTCCGCGATCATATTGTCGAGGTTGAGATCGGCGCGTTTCAGGTCGAACGTGGCATGACACAGCGGATCTGTTTCAACGTCGTGGTGGAAGTCAGTCCAATCACCGAAATCATTGATGATGATGTCGATCGTATTCTGTCTTATGACCGCGTGACCGAAGCCATCGCTGCGGAACTGGCCGAGGAACGCCTTAACCTACTGGAAACACTAGCTGAGCGGATCGCTGAGCGGATTTTGCTGGAGCCACAGGCGATACGGACCTTTGTGCGTATTGAAAAACTGGATCGTGGGCCGGGTGCTTTGGGTGTCGAAATTGTCCGCTCAATCGAAGATCTGGATGCCACTCCTATTGCGGCTCACTCTGATACGACACCGCATCCGCATGTAGTGTTTTTGACCAATGCCGCGATTGCCTCGCCTAACCTACCGCGTTGGCTGGATCAACTTGAAGAGCGGGCTGAACCGGTCATTCTGTGTGTCGGTCATTCTGACACCCCTGCCCCGCAAACCGGCCACAAAATGACCCAACGCCGGGTCGACCTGCTGGCATTGGAACAAAATGCCTGGGTTTTGGGTGGGCGCGATGATCGGTGCGTTGTCGTCAACACCAAAACTGAATTGGACTGGGCAATGAAGAATGGCCAGATCAGCGTCTGGGCCCCTTCCAAAATCGTGCTGGATGCGGTTGATGGCCCGGCAATTGGTCCTGATGATCCTGTCGCGCTTGCAGCATGGTTCGCGGGCCATATTGAGGGCTCTGACTTGTTGCTGATCGGGGAGCAACCACCAACGTCTTCTCCCGTTGCTGTCTACATTCAGGACATCGCGCAATCCGGGCTATGATCTACTATCGCCCTGTCCCCCGATCTGACCACATCCGCCCCATCGGTGCCTATGCGCTTGCTGGAGGATGGCTGTGGTTTGACACGGTAGAAGAGCTGCACCGTAATGGCCCCTCGCGCCTGGTCCATGCGGCAGAACTACCACCTGAAATATTAGAGCGCCTGACGGCCCCGCGTCCGGCTATTGCAAGCCTTAACTTTGACACTCCACATCTGATGGGGATCCTGAACGTCACACCAGACAGCTTTTCCGATGGCGGACAGCATTATGCGCTTGAGGCGGCACTGACGCGCACGCAAGCAATGATCGCAGATGGCGCCAGCATCATTGATGTGGGCGGCGAATCCACCCGCCCCGGCGCCGCCGAAGTGGTTATTGAAGAAGAGATCAGTCGCACAGCCCCCGTCATAAGTGCCATCCGCGCGGCCTCAGATATTCCTGTCTCCATTGATACACGCAAAACCCCGGTTGCCAACGCTGCGCATCAGTCTGGTGCGAATCTGGTGAACGACGTGGCTGGCTTCACCTTTGATCCTGCCCTTGCCCTATATTGCGCCCAGCACGACCTGCCTGTCTGTGTGATGCACGCCCAGGGTACACCTGAAATCATGCAAAACGATCCGCGCTACGATAACGTGGCACTGGATATTTACGACTATTTGTCTGACCGGATCGACGCCTTGGTAGCGACAGGTATTTCCCGCAAACAGATCATTACCGATCCTGGCATCGGCTTTGGTAAGACGCTGGAACACAACCTAACGCTGCTACGCAATTTGGCTTTGTTTCACAGTCTGGGATGCCCCATCTTGTTAGGTGCATCACGCAAGCGCTTTATCGGTACCATTGGTGGCACAGAAGAGGCGCGCAATCGCGCCCCCGGCTCTATCGCCGTGGCATTGGCAGGCGTGGCACAAGGCGTACAGATCCTACGCGTACACGACGTGTCTGAAACCAATGAGGCGTTAAAACTTTGGCAAGCGTCAACACTTGGGATCTTGCGATAAACACGTCATGTTTTAACTGCGGCTAAAAAGCCGCCGCAACGCCCCCAGCTGGCTGAGCGCAACACCGCCCAGAATAAGGCCCATACCCAACAACAAGCTGGGTGGCAGTGGTTCCGAAAGGACCACTGCCCCAAAGACGACAGACCAAATCGGCACCTGATAGTTCACCAGGCTCATAAATACTGGCCCCGCATCCCGGATGACTTGTACCAGCAGAATCTGCGCCACAGCAGTGGGGAACACCCCGAGATACAGCAGCGCCAGAATACTGGTTGTGTTCAAACCTTGCGGCAACCCCTCTGCGATCAACGCATAGGGCGTAAAAATCACCGCCGCCACCAACAACACCCCGGCAGCCAATGACAGGCGGTCAACATCGGGGCACAAGCGCGTGCAGATTGCCCCGATGGCATAACAGCATGCCGCTGCGACACAGGCCAGCCGCGCCAGTGATTCCAATTCATTCCCGGTGGAATTGAACGCCGCTGGTCCGATCAGAACGATGACACCACATGTGCCGATGACAAAGCCGATGAAACGTCTAAGCTTCATCTCTTCGCCCGGCACCAGAAAATGCGCGAGTGGTAAAATGAACAGCGGCACCACTGCCATACAGACCCCGGCAAAGCCGGATGCCACAGACAGTTGCCCCCAAGACAGCAATACAAATGGCACCGCGTTAGAAAACAACGCCATGCCAGTGATAAAAATCCAGATTTTACCGGCATTCTTGCCGCGGCGCGCGGGCAGCCCTGGCCCCTTGGCATAGGCCAACCCCAACAAAAGAACCGCCCCGAGACAAAGCCGCGTTGCCACTAGAAATAACGGCCCGGTGCCCTGCAACGCCACGGTAACAAACATGAAGGACGCGCCCCAGATGATGCCAAGAATAGCAAGCTTGAGCCAGTTTATCGGGGCGAAGTCCTGCATCAGTTCAATCCTTTAACAAAAAAGGGGCATCCGTTACCGGATGCCCCTAAAACGCTTATGTCATCTAGATCAGTTCTTTTCCTGATCCACAAGCTTGCCAGCTGAAATCCAAGGCATCATGCCACGCAATTTTGCGCCAGTTGCTTCGATCTGGTGCTCATCATTGGCACGACGTGATGCTTTGATGGTTGGCTGACCAACCGCATTTTCCAGCATGAAGTCGCGAACGAATTTACCCTGCTGGATGTCGTTCAGAACTTCTTTCATACGCGCTTTGGTTTCGTCGTATTTCAGGATGCGTGGGCCGGTGACGTACTGGCCATATTCTGCAGTGTTAGAGATCGAGTAATCCATGTTGGCGATGCCACCTTCATAGATCAGATCAACGATCAGCTTCACTTCGTGCAGGCACTCAAAGTAGGCCATTTCAGGTGCATAACCAGCTTCGACCAGTGTTTCAAAACCACAACGGATCAGCTCAACTAGGCCTCCACAGAGAACCGCCTGCTCACCAAAGAGATCAGTTTCGCATTCTTCACGGAAGTTAGTTTCGATGATGCCTGAGCGGCCGCCACCGATGGCGGAACAGTAAGAAAGGCCAACTTCAAGCGCTTTGCCGCTTGCGTCGTTTTCAACTGCGACAAGGCAAGGCACGCCGCCACCTTTGACGTATTCGCCGCGCACGGTGTGACCTGGGCCTTTTGGCGCCATCATAATCACGTCAACGCCTTCTTTTGGCTCAATCAGGCCAAAGTGTACGTTCAGGCCGTGAGCGAATGCGATCGCTGCACCCGGCTTGATGTTGTCGTGAACGTATTTTTTGTACGTTTCTGCCTGCAGTTCGTCAGGCATGGTGAACATGATCACGTCACACCAGGCCGCCGCTTCGGCGATACCCATGACGGTCAGGCCTTCGCCTTCGGCTTTTTTCGCACTAGGTGAGCCTTCGCGCAGGGCAACAACAAGGTTTTTCGCACCGGAATCGCGCAAGTTCAGCGCATGGGCGTGGCCTTGGGAACCATAGCCGAGGATGGCAACTTTTTTCTCTTTGATCAGATTCACATCGCAATCGCGATCATAATAGACGCGCATTTCCGTCTCCTTTAGGATATTGGGTCTTGATGAAGGCAAATTAGCTGTTTTACCGTGATGGGTATTTTAAATTTCATTGTTATATAAAATTTTTTGAAGTAATCATTCGTGAAACTTTCATATCGATGAAATATCATGCTTGACGATACTGACCGACGAATCCTGCGCCACTATCAGCACAACGCCACCCTTAGCCCCGCTGATCTGGCCGAGCGCGCCAATGTCACACCCGCCACCTGCACCCGGCGGCTGGACAAGATGAAAAGCGCTGGCATTATCCGAGCCAACCGCGCGGTGATTGACTGGCGTGTTCTGGGATACGAGGTTGAGGTGTCGCTACGCATCACGTTGGAGAAAACCAATCCACGCGCGTTTGATGAATTTATCATCGAGGCCCGTTGCATCACCCATATCGTCGAAATCCAGACCTTTCTGGGTCGGGTTGATGTACGCCTTTCGGTCATTGCGCGTGATATGGCACATTACCAGCAGATCTATCGAAGTGCCATTTTGACCCTGCCCCACATCGCCGATATCGAGGCCTTGATGCATGTCGCGCGTTTGAAATCCGATGAGGTGCTGCCGCTATGATCGATCTGGACAACACTGACCGATTGATTCTGCGCGAGCTGATCGATGACGCCACCCAAAGCGCCAGCACCATCGGCCGCAAGCTGGGCCTGTCGCAACCTGCCACTTGGCGGCGTATCCGGCGTTTGCAGGACAGTGGCGTGATCAAGGGGCAGCGGTTGGATCTGGACCACGAAAAGCTAGGTTTTGGCGTCACCGTTTTTTTGGGGGTCAAACTGGCAACAAAGGGCAGGATTAGCTTGGATGACTTTGAGCGCGCTGTGGCCGCCATCCCCGAAGTGCAAACTGTTGAACACATATTAGGCGTCTACGACTATCGCTTGCGGATTGTGGCCCGTGACATCTCTGATTTTGAGCGTGTTTTACGCCGCCGGATCATGATGATGCCCGGGGTTGGCGATGTCGAGGCCAATGTATTGTTAAGTGAAGAACGCCGCCCCGGTCCGATTGGCTGACACCGCCGATTACTTGCCCTGACGAATCCCACCTTCTGTGTGGCGTGTTTTCGCTATTGCTATACGCCCTGCGGCTGCTATGGCATTTGCAACTGTATCCGCATGACCCAACAGGAGATATCCCATGTCTGCCCTTCTCGACCATATTGACCCTGACGGGTTGCTGGAATTTTCCGTCGTTTTCACTGACCGTTCACTGAACCATATGTCAGCCGCATTCCAACAGGTGATGCGAGATACCTCATCAATGCTGAAAGACGTCTACAACGCTGATGCCGTAGCATTGGTTCCCGGTGGCGGCAGCTACGGAATGGAGGCGGTTGCCCGCCAGTTTGGCCATGATGCACATGCGCTGATCGTGCGCAACGGCTGGTTCTCATACCGCTGGACACAAATCTTTGACGCAGGGAAATTTACCTCAGACACAACTGTTTGCATGGCCCGCCAAACTGGCAACGGCGCACAAACTCCATTTGCCCCGGCCCCAATTGACGAGGTCACCGCGAAAATCCGCGAAGTCAAACCTGACGTTGTGTTTGCACCGCATGTGGAAACCTCTGCCGGTTTGATCCTGCCGGATGACTACATCACCGCCATGGCCGCCGCCGCCCACGAGGTTGGCGCGCTGATGGTGCTCGATTGTATCGCTTCCGGCTGTGCCTGGATCGACATGAAAGCCACTGGCGTTGATGTGCTGATCTCTGCTCCGCAAAAAGGTTGGTCTGCATCCCCATCTGCCGGTCTGGTGATGATGTCTGAGCGTGCGCTGGAACGTCTAGAAAACACTAATTCTGACAGCTTTGCCATGGACCTGAAGAAATGGCATTCAATCATGCAGGCCTATGAAAACGGTGGTCACGCCTATCACGCGACCATGCCAACGGACGCCTTGCGCGCCTTCCGTGACACAATGATTGAAACCCGTGACTACGGCTTTGACAAACTCCGCGATGCACAGTGGGAACTGGGCAATGGCGTGCGTGCCATGCTAGCTGAAAAGGGTGTGAAATCCGTTGCTGCCGAAGGGTTTGGCGCCCCCGGTGTGGTTGTTAGCTATACCACCGACGCGGATGTACAGAACGGTAAGAAATTTGCAGCCCTTGGCATGCAAATCGCGGCTGGTGTACCACTGGCCTGTGAAGAGCCAGAAGGCTTTATGACTTTCCGTCTGGGCCTGTTTGGACTTGATAAACTATATGATGTGCCCGCCACATTGAAGCGTTTGCAAGATGCATTGGATCAGGTGCTCTGATCATCTGGTGCCCTTTTAAACAAGGGCACCACCCTACCCACGCATGCCAAGGCCCATCTGCATGAGGGCCTTGCGCACCGGGGCCATTCCATAAATTGCATTCAATCCCGCTGCCCGCAAATCGCGCAACGGCTGTGCCCGTATTTGCGACGCGCGATTGAGCAAGTCAATTCCCGCCACTCGGGTTGCGATGTCTGTGTGACGCTGGCGGTGGTACTCTTCCAACATCTGCGCATCGCCCAATCGATCCGTAGCCGCCTGCGCCAGATCCAGCAGCGCCCGCATATCCGCCAAAGACATATTTAGCCCCTGTGCTCCGATGGGTGGCACCACATGCGCCGCCTCAGCTAAAAGCGCCAAGCGCTCGCCATACAGGCTTTCGGCCTGCTGGCTGATGATTGGCCAGACTGTACGACGAGAGACCAATTTCAGAGGGCCGTAAAGCAGGCAAGAACGTTCATTCATTGCGGCCTCAAAATCTGCCTCTGGCAGCGCGGCCAAACGTTGCACCTCTCCACCATCCTCCATCCAGACAATCGCCGAACAAGGTTGCCGCTCGTAATCCGGCAGGGGAACCAGCGTAAACGGCCCGCCAGAGCGATGTATTTCGGTTGAAACCTGTTCGTGTGGCATGGGGTGCGTCACGGTAAAGGCCAGCGCCTTTTGCCCATAGCGGGTTGTTTTCACGTCAATTCTGGCGGCCTGTCGCAGGGTCGAGTTGCGCCCATCTGCGGCGATGGCCAGCCGACAGCGAACTCGGGTGTTATCCGTTAGAGTGACGCGTGCCTCTGACGTGCGGGTGAACAGTGTAGACACGCCCACACCGGGCCTGAAATCAACGTTATTCAGCCCATCGATATGATTCAGCATTTCGCGCCTTAGTAACCAGTTGGGCAAGTTCCATCCAAAGGGTTGATCCGAAATATCGCTGGCGTTGAACTCTTTGATCACACGCGGTTCAGGATCAGCACCGCCTGCATCCACAATCCGCATGATTTGCAAATCTGCAGCAAAGGGGGCCAACCGATTCCACAGACCTGCAGCCGCTAATGTCTGTTGTGCCGGTTGCAAAAACGCCGTTGTACGCAGATCAGAGCCTTGCGCATTGCGCGTGGTCACTGGGGCCGTAGGGTCAACACAGATCACAGAAAACCCGGCGTTACCAAACAAGATGGCTGCCGTCAGACCGGCAACACCGCCACCGGCGATCAGAATATCACACTGAGTATCCGTCATCACGCCCCCTGCTCAGCCGCGAGAGATCAAAATGAGAATGACAAACATCACCGGTACAAAACACACTGCCGGAAGATAAAGCCCAATGACCCCAAACTTCAAAATGGCGATCCCCCACAGTGAAATCACCGTAACCAGTGCATACCAGATGTGATCGGTGTCGCCATATAGCAAATCTTTGGCCATCCAGCCGATAATGGGCACCATGAAAAACAGCCGCAACCACAACGGCGGGCGATTTTGGGTTGAGTTCGTTTCCATGTTGACCCTTTCGAATGCGTTTCTTTCAGATAACAATCAGGCCACAAAGAGGTATGCGCCAAATTGTCCTAAGCTGAGTGTCAGGCGGTTAGAGCAGACAAAAACGCCGCCAGATCATCCGTGTGGTAGTGAATATAGTCGGCTGTTTCTTCGGCCTCTGCAACCAAAACCGTCCGCATACCCATGGCATGGGGCTGTGCCAGATTACGCGGATCATCCTCAAACATTGCAGCGCGGGCTGGATCAACGCCATCTTGGGTAAAGATTGCTTCAAACGCTGCCCGCTCGGGTTTGGGCAGAAATCCTGCATTTTCGACGCCATAAACCGCATCGAATGCGCCACTCAACCCCCTGTGATCGATGACTTTTTCCGCATAGGGCGCGCAGCCGTTTGTATACACGATTTTACGCCCCGGCAGGGCATCAATGCGCGCGCGCAGGTCGCGGTCAGGTTCCAGCTCATCAAAGCAAATGTCATGCACGTGCACCAGATAAGGCGCTGGGTCGATCTCATGTTCTCGCATGAGTCCCGCCAGCGTCGTGCCATGAGTGCGCCAATAATGATGTCTAAGACGATCAGCCTCGGCGCGCGGAACCTGAAGCTGCTCCATCACATATTGCGTCATCCGCGTCTCAATCTGGTCAAACAGACGCACCTGCGGCGAATACAGCGTGTTGTCGAGATCAAAAACCCAAGTCTCAATATGTGTGAAATGCTGTTTTGGCATGGCGTCTGTCTACTCCAGCACATCGCATGGCGCAATCCACAGAGACTTGATTATAAGCCGTTTGCATGTCTAGTGTCCTTCAAGACAGAATCCAGCAACACAGGGACATGGATATCAGATGAAAACGCCGTCAAAAGATGCCTATGCTCTGATCCTCGAAGCGATCGACTTGGGTATTTACAAACCCGGTGATCGTTTGGTTGAAAGCGATCTCGCCGACCGCTTTGGCGTGTCACGAACCCCAATCCGAGAAGCCCTTCAACGGCTTGAAACACAATCACTGTTAACGCGTGATGGTCGCAGCCTGATCGTCGCATCATTGGATCATAACCAGTTGGCAGAGCTTTATGTGGTGAGAGCCGAGCTGGAAGGTTTGGCCGCTCGCCTTGCAGCGCGCCATGCAACCGATGAAGAGATCAAAGTATTGCGGGACATGGTCGAAGGTGATCATGCATTGTTGGGAAACCCTGATGCGATGGCCAAAGCCAACCGGCGGTTTCATAAGCAGATACATCTGGCCTCGCACAACCGGTTTCTGGTGCAGCAGCTGGATCTGGTGCATCGCTCGATGGCTTTGATGGCGATCACATCGCTTGCTGCCGAAGGTAGGGACAAGGATGCGTTGGATGAACATGACGCCATTGTCAGCGCGCTCGAAAGCCACGATGCTGATACTGCAGCGACAGCACTGAAAGCCCACATTTCAAAGGCTTTTGTAACCCGACTTAAGCTTGATTCGGGAGAGGTCAGCAGCGTCGTCTGACCCCTCAGAAACCTCTCGTCCCAAAGATAATCCATGAGTGGTTTTATCCCAGTAGAACGGTTTGAAAATCAGTTCATACAACGCCTTATAGGCCGCAATTGCCCCAAGCGGCGTGTAAAAGTGCATGGTAGGCGCCCAAAGCATCAGATGACGATGTGGTGGCCGCGACACGCTGGCGGCATGGATGGTGATGTTCAGTAGTTCAATGCTCAAAAACAAGCTGGCAAATAACGTCAGGGTAAAATGCGAGACCACGCCCTGCAACGGATGCGGCAAGCCGAAAATAACCAACCAGAAAGACCACAAAAACGGGGCCAGCAGAAATTGTGACAATGCCGAGATGAAATGCGCTTGAAAGCCCCAGAATTTCCACCCACCCAATTGCCGATACAGCAACATAGGTCGACGCATATGCACCAGGTAGGTTGTCATATACCCCTTGAGCCAACGTGAGCGTTGCTTGATCCAGGGCCAAGGGCGGCAGTTAGCCTCTTCTCTGGTGGCGGTATTGATCATTTCCGTCTCATACCCATGTCTCGCCAAACGAAACCCAAGGTCTGCGTCTTCGGTGACATTATGCGCATCCCACGCGCCCAACTTTTCCAGCGCAGTTCGACGAAAGAAAAGCGTTGTGCCTCCGAGGGGAATAGCAAACCCCAACCGGGCCATGCCAGGTAGGATCAAGCGAAACCAGCTTGCATATTCAATGGTAAAGCAACGCGCGAGCCAGTTTTGTTGTGGGTTGTAATAATCTAGAACGCCTTGCAGACAGGCCACTTTTTCTGGAGCTTGTTGAAACCTGCGCGCAATTACAGTGATCTGATCCGGATCAGGCGCATCTTCTGCATCGTACACGCCAATGATGTCCCCTTCGCAAAAATCCAACGCATAATTCATCGCTCGCGGCTTGGTGCGAGGGTGGCCATCCGGCACCACAATGGCCCGCATCCAAGGGGGTAAATCAATTGCCGCCAGAGTGGCCTGCGTGGTTTCATCCTCTTCCTCCAGCACCAACACGACATCCAGAATGCATTTTGGGTAAGTCAGTTGGCTAAGCCGCGCGACCAAGGCATGAGCGATTTCAGTTTCCCGAAACAACGGTACAAGAATCGAAACCTTTGGAAGCGGCTGTAATTTCTTGCCTGCATTGTGGTTTACGCGTGTTTTCAGCGCCCCTAGACTGGCAACAAAGGCTGACACCTTTAGTGTTGCAGATACCAAAAGCGTAAACGCTGCCCACAACATAAAAACACAAAAGGTTAACGTCGGGGCGGCGAACGCCACAGTGATCAAAAGCCCTATCAAACCTACCGCCGCAAGGATTCGCCAGCCCCGTCGATCTGCCCAACTGCGACTGCTTTCCTGTAAAGCCACTCGCGTTTGTGCCGCCTGTGTCAGCACCTCGCGAAATTGCGATGCAATCTTTTGCTGCACATCCTCTCGTGTAGCAGGCAACAGCCTTGCCGCCCCTTCCTTAGTAGAAAGTACAGCTTGTAACCCGTCTATGTCAGCGCAGGCAATTGCAGGCTTCCGATCTTGATCGGTTACCGGCCAAATCCCATGTTTAAGCAAGTTTTGTGGCGGGATCTCCAGATTCCGAAATGCAAGTGTCTCAAGCTCTGGAAATGTGACACAGCGTGACCTGAGGTGTCGCGCATGTGCCTGTAGCACGTCCTCTTGTGTTGCAAATCCTTCGGCCATCAAAATACGATCGAGCGATGCATCACAATACCGTCCGACAATTTTGGCCAAGGCCAAGTCTTTTTCAGAAAGACCTGCGCATTCTGACAGAGTTTTCTCAAACTGAACATTTTGGGCGCTGTCCTCCCAGATAGCCGGGCTCAGCTGCCGAAGTTCCGAAATGCCCATATTGCACCTCATCCTCTTCCATACAGGAGGAGAATGCAGCGTTAGGGTTAACGAAACATGAAGACTTAGTTAACGCAGATTAACCCGCCATCGAGGCTGCAAACCGCTCGAACAGATAGAAACTATCTTGCGGGCCGGGGCTGGCTTCGGGGTGATGCTGGACGGAGAAGACCTGACGGTCTTTCATCCGAAGTCCACAGTTAGAACCATCAAACAAGGACACATGTGTTTCAACTACATCATCGGGCAAGGTCTGGCTATCAACCGCAAATCCGTGGTTCATAGACGTAATTTCAACTTTGCCCGTGTCCAAATCTTTCACCGGATGGTTCGCCCCGTGGTGTCCGTGGTTCATTTTGATCGTCTTTGCGCCCAACGCCAACGCCAACATTTGGTGCCCCAGACAGATCCCAAAGACCGGAATATCTTTTTCCAGAATCGATTTAATCATCGGAACAGCATATTTACCAGTTGCAGCAGGATCCCCGGGACCGTTCGACAAGAAGACCCCATCGGGGTTGTGCGCCAGAACTTCTTCGGCGGTAGCTGTGGCAGGCAGAACCGTCACATCACAACCCGCGCTTGCCAGGCACCGTAGGATGTTGCGCTTCGCACCATAATCTACGGCAACGACTTTGTGCTTGGGGTTCTCCTGACGTTTGAAACCGCCAGGCCAAGCCCAGCGCATTTCATCCCAGCGATAAGACTGTGCGCAAGTCACATCCTTGGCCAGATCAAGCCCTTCAAGCCCAACAAAGCCACGCGCCTGTGCAACAAGCGCATTCACATCGAAGTTACCTTCGGGATCATGTGCCATAGCAACATGTGGCGCGCCTTGTTGACGAATAGCACGCGTCAGACGGCGCGTATCAACACCACCCACCGCAATCCTGCCGCGACTAGCCAACCAATCTGCCAGATGCTCGGTCGCGCGCCAGCTGCTGGGCTGGGTTGGATCCCATTTCACAATCATGCCAGCGGCAACCGGTTCCGCAGTTTCATCATCTTCGGGGTTCACGCCAACATTTCCGATATGAGGAAAAGTAAAGGTGACCACCTGACCGGCATATGACGGGTCGGTCATGATCTCCTGATATCCTGTCATCGCAGTGTTGAAGCACAGCTCGGCAGTTACAACGCCCGTAGCGCCGAAGCCATGCCCATAAAAAACCGTACCATCAGCCAAGGCAAGGCAGGCAGTCGGGCGGGATGTGGACGCAGTAGCCATATTGGGATTCTCCGGAGCGCAAATTTGCGCGAACCTATGCCTGCCCCAGTCTAGGGTCAAGCCTGAAGATCGGTCATATTAGGCCATATTCTGCGCCATTTGTCACCTCACCTTTCGGATGGTTGCCTTGGGTTGAGCGCTCCGATATACGCCGTAGCTTGTGACTGGCCATGGGGATGGAAAGCATGGAATTGCGAGAGCAAGTAAACGCGGCACTCAAGCAGGCGATGAGAGACAAAGACAGCGGACGTTTGGCCACGCTCAGGCTGATCAATGCCGCCATAAAAGATCAAGATATCTCCAGACGTGGTGGAGATAATGATACCGGCGTGAATGACACCGAAATCCTTGCGATTCTTGGGAAAATGACCAAGCAGCGCAACGAAAGCGTGCGCGCATACGAGGAAGGTGGCCGGATTGATCTGGCGGAACGTGAGCGCGACGAAATCAAGATCATCGAAGAGTTCTTGCCACGTCAGCTGAATGATACTGAAATCGAAGCCGCCGTTGAGAAAGCGATCACTGATGTTGGTGCCAGCTCGATTCGGGATATGGGCAAAGTGATTGGCCAACTTAAAGACAGCTACACTGGTCAGATGGATTTTGGTGCCGTTGGACCAATGGTAAAGAACCGCCTCTGCAACGCAGCGGGCTGACCCTTACCGCCCCCTCATGGACACCACTAGGCGTAGCGCATCACTGACTTCAACATACAGTGCCTTGCGTTCGTCTTCGGATAGAAACGCCCCTAACTCGACCTCTCGACCATTGCCTTTGAGGGTCAGATAACTGTCTACCGGCCCGCCTTGGGGATGCAAGTGGACTTTGGTCCAGTAAGTTTTGCTATCCCATTCCAGAACTGTACCGTTCGGCTCCACTCTGCGCAAATATGCAGCAGCCGGTGTTATCGTCAATTCTTCGCGCAGCTTGCCGGTGAAATAACTATGCTCTAACGCCCACCACAGCCCTGCGACCGTCAATAGCAAGAACGGCAGCAACCCCCATAACACAAATGTACCCAACAATGGATAAAGCGGGATGGTGATGACCCCGAAGGTTACTAAAATGAACCAGAAAAACCCTTGGCGCGGTAAAGATCGGTGCGGCCGCAAAATCAATTGGCGGTCTGTTTTTTGCGCAGTATCAACCCATTGATATGGCATTTTTGAGTGCCTCTTAGAAACGTTGGCTATGTATTTGTATCAATCCAGATCGTAACAGGCCCATCATTCAGCAGCTCAACCTTCATGTCAGCCCCGAATTGCCCACGTTCCACAGTGACCCCCTGCCCAGCCAGCTGATCAGAAAAGTATTCGTACAGGCGTTTCGCCTCCTCTGGTGGCGCCGCCCCTGAGAAACCAGGTCGATTGCCGCGTGACGTATCAGCCGCAAGTGTGAACTGACTGACCACTAATGCACCGCCATCGATGTCACGTACAGACAGATTCATCTTACCTGCCTCGTCCTGAAAAATCCGCAATTTGGAGATTTTGGCGGCCAGTTGTTCTGACTGTGCCTCGGTGTCACCCTGCATCGCGCAAACCAAAATTAAGACACCCTTGGCACATTGCCCAATCACGCGATCATCAACCCGCACGCTTGCGTAGCTTACGCGTTGTATCAATGCCCGCATTGAAGCCTCCCTTAGTTGACCATTCGATACCTGCGCCCGCACGCAAACGCCAGTGCAGAAGCATTTGGTAAATGTATCGAACAGGTGTTAAGGGAGCCAGATGGAAAACAGGTCTTTCATTCCGCGCGGTGCCGCTAGCTTTCAGGTCGACTACGATGGTCCACCCAAGGATTATTACTTTGTCCTGCTGCCCAAACTAACCCTGCTGGCGTTCACTTCGGCAGTTGAGCCTTTGCGCATTGCCAATCAGATCACCAATCGCACACTCTACCGCTGGCATATCATGACACGCGACGGGCAGCCGGTCAGCTGTTCTTGTGGTGTGACGATCATGCCAGATTCAGAGCTGATCGATATTTCGCGTCATGCCAGCGCCTTTATTTGTTCGGGCATTGAACCAGCGGAAACACTTGTACCGCAGTTGACCACTTGGATCAGCCGGCAGGTTACAAACGGGGCTAAGGTGGGTGGTATTTGCACCGGCGCCTTTGCATTGGCCAAGGCCGGATTGCTGAAGCGACGGCGTTTCACCCTGCATTGGGAAAATCAGCCAGCGTTTGAGGAGATGTTCCTTGATCTGACCCCGACCGGCACAATTTATGAGAAAGACAATGGGTTGCTGACCTGCGGTGGTGGCAGTGCTGCTACAGATATGATGCTTGATATTATTGAAACCGATCATGGGGCTAATCTGGCAGCACTTGTGGCCGACATGGGGCTTCATACCCGAAATGCCACCGGCAGCGTGCCACAGCAATCGGCCTATTCGCACGCCCTCAGCAGCCGCAATGCGCACCTAATATCGGCGATGGAATTCATGTCACAACACATTGAGTACCCAGTAGAGATCACTGACATCGCCGCTGCGATCGGAATCTCGCGTCGGCAGCTAGAGCGCCATTTCAAACGTTATGTTTCCGCTACGCCGGCGCAGTTTTATCTGGAAATGCGAATCAACCGAGCCCATGCATTGTTGAATGAAACCAGCATGAGCATCGCCGAAATTGCCGCTGCCACCGGCTTCGGCAGCTCGTCACAATTTTCCACGCGTTTCAGAAAACGCTACGGCAAGCCACCAAACACCTATCGCAAAAGCTAACCCTTGCGTTTAGGTGGCCGTCGGGTGCGTTTGGGCGCAGGTTTAGCCGCTTCGTCAACTTCGGGTTTCATCCCGAGCTGATCACGCAGAACGCGCGGGCGGATTTCCTCAACCGCACCAGATTTCAACTGTGCCAGCTGAAACGGGCCGTAAGACACACGGATCAACCTGTTCACGGTCAGACCGATTGCTTCCATCGCGCGACGGATTTCTCGGTTTTTACCTTCGCGCAAGCCAACAGTAACCCAAGCGTTAGCACCCTGTTGACGATCTAACGAAACGTTCATTGGCTGAAAGTTCTCACCGTCAACAGTCAATCCTTTGCGCAAAGGGGCAAACGTTTCTTCTGTTGGGCGGCCATTCACCCGAACCCGGTATTTGCGCAGCCAACCGGTCGAGGGCAACTCAAGCTTGCGCTTCAGCTCTCCATCATTGGTCAAGAGCAGCAGACCTTCAGAGTTAAGATCCAGCCGTCCGACGCTCATCACACGTGGCATGTCTTTGGGTAGCTCATCATAGATAGTAGAGCGTCCTTTTTCATCGCGATTGGTTGTCACCAAGCCCGTCGGCTTGTTGTACAGCCACATTCGCGCTGGTTCAGCAGCCGCAAGAGGCTTTCCATCCACAGTGATCTGATCTTTGGAGGTTACATTCAGAGCGGCACGTTCAATGACCTTGCCGTTTACCACAACAAGGCCGGCTTCGATCAAGCGTTCAGCTTCGCGCCGACTGGCCAAACCAGCACGGGCAATTACCTTTGCGATACGTTCGCCTTCGGGGGTTTTTTGTGTCATGGCCCCGCTTACCCTATCATCTGGACTTGCGAAAGACCCGATGAGAGGGCAATCAAGCGTCATGCGTTTCAATAGCCATATGCAAACGGCCCTGTTTGAGGCCCAAGCAGCAGCCGCCCGTGGCGAGGTGCCCGTTGGTGCCGTAATTTGTTCCCCTGACGGGCAAATTATCGCGCAGGCCGGAAACCGCACACGCGAATTGAATGATCCAACCGCGCATGCCGAGATTCTGGCGATTCGTGCAGCCTGCGCCAAATTGGGGCAAGAGCGGCTTATGGGCCATGATCTCTATGTCACGTTAGAACCCTGCCCTATGTGTGCCGCGGCCATCTCAAACGCTCGCATCAATCGGCTATATTTTGGCGCCTCTGACCCCAAGTCTGGCGGCGTTTCTCATGGTGCACGGGTGTTTAGTCATGCCCAATGCCATCATGCGCCTGAAGTCTATGATGGATTGTCAGCATCTGAGAGCGAGGCTCTGCTCAAGGATTTCTTCTCCGCGAAGCGATAAGGTTGATTAGCCCCTCAAGGCCTGATCAAGATCCGCGATCAGATCATCGATATGCTCAATCCCGACCGACAGTCGCAATAAGCCCGGTGGAATACCCGAATGCGGTTCAATCGAGTGGCGGTGCTCAACAAGGCTTTCGACCCCACCCAATGACGTAGCCCGATGAAACAGGCTCAATCGACCAATTGCCGCCAGTGCAGCAGTTTCTCCACCGTTAACTACGACAGATAACATATAACCAAATCCGCCCTGCATCTGGCGCTTGGCCAGCTCATACCCTGGATGGTCGCGCAAACCGGGATACCAGACCGCCTCGACCCTGTCATGCGTGGCCAGATATTCGGCAATGGCCTGTGCATTCGCGCTCATACGCTCAAGCCTCAAGGGCAAGGTTCGTATACCACGCATCAGCAGCCACGCTTCAAAGGGCCCAATAATGGCGCCCGCATCATGGCGATCCAGCGCGATGGCTTGCCATGCAGCACTGCCTGCATCTGCGCAAGACAACACCCCCGCCAATACATCAGTGTGCCCGTTGATGGCCTTAGTGGCCGAATGCATCACTATATCAGCCCCGAATTGCAGGGCTTGTGTCATTGTTGGCGGGGCTGCGGTCCCATCCACTGCCAATATCGCACCAGCGCGATGCGCCAAATCAGACGCTGCCGCGATGTCGGTGATTTTCAACCACGGATTTGACGGTACTTCAATCCAGACCAGATCTGCAGGCTGGGCGCACGCAGTACTTAAAGCATCCAGATCAGAGGCATCGACCTGATCCAACATAATATCGCGCCGCGCACAGAAATCCTGCGCCCATTTGGTAACACCCCAATAGATGCCAGATTGCAGAACAACCCGCCCCCCATTCGACACAGTACGAAACACTGCTGCCGCTGCGGCCATACCAGAAGGAAACAACAACGTCGCGGCCGCCCCTTCGAGTTGGTTCAAGATTTCTTCGGCCTGACGTACGGTATCGTTGTCGTCGCGACCGTAAATTTTATCTCCCCGCAAAAGCGCGTTGTCTGGTCCCCGTAAAAATGTCGTCGCGGGTTGGATACCCGGCACAACCCCTGCTCCGGCGGCATCAACCGCTCCCGCGGCCTGTGCCGCAATAGTTTCGGATTTAAAAGGTGACTTATTCATAATGCATAAAGCCGCCCGGGCCCCCAGCCTTTGGCGTCTATTCCCGCCAGCTTCAGCAAATGCCAGATCAAAGCAGAGTTTGAGCTTATAACTGGCAGGTTCAGTTCCGACTCAACCTCATCGACAACGCCGAATGTGCGCAAATTCGTACAGCTGGCAAACACCGCTTGCACGCCCTCAGCTTGCGCCGCTTGCAGCATGGCATCACGGGTACTGCGTTCAGCAATTCGGGCGACAGTGGAATCTTCACTTTCGCCAAAACTTTGCTCGCTGACGGTCTCAATACCATTTTCTGCCAGATAAGCCCGCATCGGAGCAGTCACGCTGGGCACATAAGGGGTAACCAAAGCGATGCGCCTAACATTAAGAGCCCTAATCGCTTCGATCACAGCAGTCATCGGGTTGGTCACCGGCACATCTGGATGCGCTTGTTGAACGAGACGCTCGACTTCCTTGGGGCCAATCACGGTGGCGCCTGAGGTGCAGGCATAGGCAATGGCCTTCATCCCGCTTGGCAACAAAGCCGCTGTACTGGTCATCCCATCAGCCATGGTTGCAAGCTTCTCTGGTGTCACATCCGCCATCGCGGGGATGCGCGCATGCAACAGGTTAATACCCTGCCCTTCCAACACCTGACGCGCCTCAAATTCTAGCGTTTCATCCGTGCTCAGAACAATGGCCCCCAACTTGTGCCCACCTGCAGCCCCATCATCCAGTTGGTAGTCCATCAATTTGCTCCCTTACCTGATGGTTTGCTGATTGTCCCACCGGACACCGCTGCACGAACACCGGTTGTGCCCGGGCCAGACGTGGGCAGACCGCGCTGCACGCGAACAGCCAGATGCGCAAAAGCCTGCGCCTCCAACATGTCTCCATCAAGCCCAACCGCCTCTACCGGATCAACTTGAGCCTCCAAAACGCCGTTCAGCATATGCATCAAGACCGGGTTCTTACGTCCGCCCCCTGTCACCAGCACTCGCTCTGGCATAGATGGACAGCGTTTCAAACCACGTGCCACGGCAGCTGCACACATCATGGTCAAGGTTGCCGCAGCATCGGAATCAGGCAGTCCTGCAACCAATTCCAGAATTCCAGTGAATTCATCCCGGTCCAACGACTTCGGGGCGAGGCGATCAAAGTACGGATGCAGCAAGAACTGCTCAACCGCGTCCACAACCACGTTGCCCTGCGTGGCCAAAGCGCCATCCTGATCGTAAGCGCGACCCAAACGCTGCATCATCAAATCATTGATTGGCGCGTTCGCCGGCCCCGTATCAAAAGCCAACAACGCGCCTGGGGTATCTGGGGCTTTCTTCTGTGGGTCGACCCACGTCAGGTTACCAACCCCTCCAAGGTTCAAAAAGGCGACAGGGTTCTCTGCCCCGATCCATTTGGCGCAGGCAAAGTGATAAAACGGTGCTAATGGCGCGCCTTCCCCCCCTAACCGTACATCTGCAGTCCGGAAATCCCATACGACCGGGCAGTCGAGCGCATTGGCCAGAGCAGCGCCATCGCCAATTTGGTGTGTTCCCCGCCCGTGTGGATCATGTGCTAGAGTTTGCCCGTGAAATCCGATAAGAGCTGCACCTTCAAAGGTGCCGAGATGCCCTGTATGAGCCTGCTGAATCACCTGTAAAGCCTCGGAACAATCGTCATCTTGCCATTTCCCAAGGGCTGCGCGCAGGGCCAGTTGCTCAGCTTCGGAATAGGCCCGATATCCACTACCGCCAAAGGCGTGAATCACCTCGCCATCGGTATGGACCAGCGCGGCATCAACACCGTCTAGCGATGTGCCTGACATTGCACCCAGCGCCCAAATGGGACCTGCTTTCATCATGGCCTTTTCCTTTGCCAAAACCCTGCCTATACATGCCCCGCAATCAACACTGGGACAAGCATAATGACCTACCACCCCAAATCGGATTTCATGACCGTCATGATGGAACGCGGCTTTCTGGCTGACTGCACCGATTATCAGGGCCTCGATGAGGCGCTGACCAAAGGGGTGACACCTGCCTATATCGGCTTTGATGCCACCGCAAAATCATTGCATGTTGGCAGCTTGATCCAAATCATGATGCTGCGCTGGTTTCAAAAAACTGGCCACAAGCCGATCACCCTGATGGGCGGCGGTACCACCAAGGTGGGCGATCCTTCGTTTCGTGCAGATGAACGCCCGCTGCTGACCGAAAATCAGATCGACGACAATATTGCCGGAATCAAAAAGGTTTTTGCGGCTTATATTGACTACGACAGCGATGCCGAGAATGCAGCGCTCATGCTCAATAACGCCGAGTGGCTGGATGGGTTGAACTATCTGGAGTTTCTGCGTGACATCGGACGGCACTTTTCTGTCAACCGGATGTTGGCATTTGAATCGGTGAAATCGCGGCTGGACCGGGAACAATCACTGTCGTTCCTCGAGTTCAACTACATGATCCTGCAGGCCTATGACTTCTTAGAGCTGAACCGCCGCTATGGCTGTTTGCTGCAAATGGGTGGCAGCGACCAGTGGGGCAACATTGTGAACGGTATCGACCTGACACGCCGTGTACTTGATCATGAGATTTATGGCCTGACATCCCCCCTGCTGACCACCTCGGACGGTAAAAAGATGGGCAAATCGCAAGATGGTGCAGTTTGGTTGAATGCCGACATGTGCAGCTCGTACCAGTTCTGGCAGTTCTGGCGGAACACGACAGATGCAGATACCGGTCGTTTCCTCAAACTCTATACAGAGTTACCACTGGATGAATGCAAACGTCTGGGCGCGTTGGAGGGATCTGAAATCAACGCAGCCAAGATTATTCTGGCGAATGAAGTCACGACCCTGCTGCACGGTGCAGAAGCGGCGCGCGCTGCCGAAACAACTGCGCGCGAGGTGTTCGAAAAGGGTGGCGTTGGAGACGACCTGCCAACCTATGAGCTGAGCGCGGATGAGTTGGGTGATGGTATTTCCATCGTGCAACTGATCGTAAAATCCGGTCTGGTGAAATCCGGTAAAGAAGCCAAGCGCCTGATCAGCGAAAATGGTGCCAAGCTAAATGATGAGCCGCTGACAGATGCCGGTCTGATGCTGGATGCCACTGCTTTTGCTGCGCCCATTAAACTTAGCGCAGGCAAAAAACGCCATGCCTTGGTCAAGCTAAGCTAAGCTATCAAAATTGCGGGATGATACGTCATCCCGCTTTTCATTACAGTTCCATGAAACTTTCATAACAGCACATAATTTAGATTGACTTCACCCAATATATCAATAATTCATGATATATGGATAAGACAAACGCCCTCCTCGCTCTCGCAGCCCTTTCACAATCAACCCGGTTGGATGTATTCCGCTTGCTGGTTCGTGCAGGCGCCGACGGTATGCTTTCCGGTGAAATAGGAGAAGCGCTTAACGTTAAACAAAACACCATGTCCGCCAATCTAGCCGTGCTGACGCAAGCTGGTCTTTTGCGCAACAATCGCGAGGGCCGAATGATCCGCTATTTCGCCAATATGGAGGGTATGCGTGGCCTGCTCGCCTTTTTGACGGAAGATTGCTGCGGCGGGCAACCAGAACAATGCAAAACCCTGATCAATGAGATCGCCTGTAACTGCTGAAGCTTACATTCTGACAAGGAAAACTTATGACCGACACATCCGTTATTGAAAACTCGGGGCTTGGAGCCTTTGAGCGATGGCTTTCTGTCTGGGTAGCGCTTGCCATCGGCGCGGGTCTATTATTGGGCAACGTATTTCCCAGCCTGTTTGCTTTTCTGGCCTCGCTGGAGATTGCCTCCGTCAACTTGCCCGTGGCGGTTTTGATCTGGGCAATGGTTTACCCAATGATGGTAGGAGTAGATTTCAGCTCCATCCGTCAGATCGGCGACAAACCCAAAGGACTGATTGTAACGCTTATCGTCAACTGGCTGATCAAGCCCTTCACCATGGCCGCACTTGGTGTGTTGTTCTTCAACTATGTCTTTGCCGGTTTGATCCCGCCAGACGATGCACAGGCCTACCTTGCTGGTGTCATTTTGTTGGGAGCAGCTCCCTGCACGGCAATGGTTTTTGTCTGGTCCAACCTCACCCGAGGCGACGCCACCTATACTCTTGTGCAGGTCAGTGTGAACGATGTTGTCATGGTCTTCGCCTTTGCCCCGATCGTAGCTTTCCTTCTTGGGGTGACCGATATTGTCGTCCCTTGGGACACGCTACTGCTGTCAGTTGGCCTCTACGTCATGCTACCACTACTGGCCGGCTACCTGACCCGCCAGAAACTGGTGCAAAAGGGCGGTGAAGAGGCCGTTGATGCCTTCAAAAGCCGGGTCCAGCCGTTTTCGATCTTTGGTCTGCTGGTTACGGTGGTGCTGCTCTTTGGTTTTCAAGGCGAGGTCATCTTGGACCGTCCTCTGGTCATCGTGCTGATCGCGATCCCGCTGTTGATTCAGTCTTACGGCATCTTCTTTATCGCCTATGGGGCGGCACGGGCTTGGCGCATTCCTTTCAACGTGGCCGCCCCATGCGCCCTGATCGGTACTTCAAACTTCTTTGAACTGGCCGTGGCCGTGGCCATCAGCCTATTTGGCTTGGGTTCCGGGGCCGCTTTGGCAACCGTTGTTGGGGTACTGGTCGAAGTTCCAGTTATGCTGTCACTGGTAGCATTCGCAAACAAAACAAAACATTGGTTCCCATCTGAACGAGGTCAAAAATGAGCATCGTTATCCATCACAATCCCGGTTGCGGTACGTCATCAAACGTTCTCGATATCATACGTCAGGCGGGGTATGATCCCGTCGTTGTTGAATATCTGAACACAGGCTGGACCAAAGCGCAGCTACAGGGGCTTTTTGCAGCCGCCGGTCTGACGCCCCGTGATGCCCTGCGCACGTATAAAACCAATGCCGAGGAACTGGGCCTGACGGACCCGTCTGTTTCCCAAGAGGTTCTTTTGAATGCGATGGTTGAACATCCTGTTCTGGTGAACCGGCCGATTGTGTGCACTGCCAAAGGCGTAGCGCTTTGCCGCCCCAGCGAAAAGATCCTCGATCTTTTGGAAAACTGGCCAACCGGGCCAGTGTATAAAAAAGACGGCGAAATGATCCTTGATGAGAATGGCAACCGCCTATGAGTGACGCGCCCAACATCACAGACAGCGCCTTTCACCCGGTAGATGAGGCAAAACTGATCCCACAGGAGAGACCAACGCATAAGCCACGCATTTTGCTTTTGTATGGCAGTTTGCGTGATCGCTCATACTCACGCCTGCTGGCCGAAGAATCGGCTCGCATTCTGAACCGGTTTGGGGCCGCAACACAGTTATTTGACCCCTCGGGCTTGCCACTACCCGACGATTCCGAGGCCAGCCACCCCAAGGTGGCAGAATTACGCGATCTGGTGATGTGGTCTGAAGGTATGGTCTGGGTCTCTCCAGAACGTCACGGTGCGATGACCGGCATTATGAAAACCCAAATCGACTGGATCCCCTTGGCACCAATTGGTGGCGTCCGCCCCACACAGGGCAAAACCTTAGCTATCGCACAGGTCTGTGGCGGCTCACAAAGCTTCAATGCCGTCAATCAAATGCGCATTCTGGGCCGTTGGATGCGGATGCTGACCATTCCCAATCAATCCTCAGTGCCCAAGGCGTTTCTCGAATTTGGCGAAGATGGTCGCATGAAGTCCTCGCCGTTTTACAACCGCATCGTTGACGTGATGGAAGAGCTGGTCAAATTCACCCTGCTGACCCGCGGTCAGAAAGACTATCTTGTCGATCGATATTCCGAGCGTGTGGAAAGCTTGGAAGAGCTGTCAAAGCGCGTCAACATGAAGACCGCTACCTGAAACGCAAAACGCGGCCCCTTTTGGGCCGCGTTTCGTTACACTTAAGCTCGGAAAGCTTAGTCCGCTGAGATGTTAATCGCAGACTCGCGACCGTCACGGCCAGCTTCGATGTCAAAAGTAATCTTTTGATTGTCTGCAAGACCTGTCAGGCCGGAACGCTCGACAGCTGAGATGTGTACAAATACATCTTTGCCGCCGCCATCAGGTGCGACGAAGCCGTAGCCTTTAGTTGTGTTGAACCATTTTACGGTGCCAGTAGCCATATCCGTAGTCTCCAAAATTGTTGCTGTCCGCATTAGTGCGACAGCCCGGCGTGGTTGGTCTGGATCGATAGACTGAACGCCGAAGATCGGGAGACAGTGGGTCGAAAAAGAATAACGTTAGCACCGCCCATATGGCTGGCAATGGCGCATTTTGCAAGACTTAGCTTATAAAAACGGCCAATTGCCATTGGCTGACTGCCACGATGTTTGTGTCACGTCCGATCCTTAAGCGTCTCTTTCAGAACGGTTTTCACCAGCGTTGGGTCAACGTCTGCACTGACGAACGCATCTCCAATGCCGCGCGTCAGGATAAAGCGCAACTGGCCGTCGACAACCTTTTTGTCCTGCCCCATCAATGCCAGAAGACCTTCGGCATCAGGCAGAGCACCATCGATATCCTTGAGATCTACTTTCATGCCCATATCACGCAAGTGCGCTCGCACACGGCTTGGGTCTTCTTGAGAACACAGGCCCATGCGCGACGACAATTCAAACGCCAAAGCACAACCGATGGCCACACCCTCGCCGTGCAGCAAGCGATCAGAATAACCCGTTGCCGCCTCTAACGCATGACAGAAGGTATGCCCCAGATTGAGCAGCGCTCGGTCACCTTGTTCGGTCTCATCGCGCACGACAATCTCGGCCTTCATCTCGACCGAGCGTTTAACCGCAGCAATCCGCGCCGCCATATCACCCGCTGCTGCGGCTGGGCCATTTTTCTCTAACCACTCAAAAAACGCGGCATCACCCAACAACCCGTACTTCACCACCTCGCCGTATCCGGCAAGATAATCGCGTGGCGTCAATGTGCCCAGCACTTCAGTATCGGCCAGCACCAACGAAGGCTGGTGAAACGCACCGATCAGATTTTTACCCTGCGGTGCGTTAATGCCGGTTTTGCCCCCGACCGAGCTATCAACCTGAGCCAACAGGCTGGTTGGGATCTGCACAAACCGCACCCCACGACGCAACACCGATGCGGCAAAGCCAACCAGATCGCCGATTACACCACCACCAAAAGCAATAACGACATCGCGACGCTCAACCTTCTCGGCCAACAGCCATTCAACCGCACGTTCAAAATGTGGCCACGATTTTGTCGCTTCGCCTGCTGGAAGTGCCAGCGCCGTCGACGCAATACCTGCTGCCTCTAACCCGTCTTGCAAGGCTTTCAGATGCAGTGCCGCGACATTTTCATCGGTAATGATTGCCACACGTTGCCGATGCAACAGCGGTGCAATCAATCCACCTGACTGTGCAAGCAGGCCGGGGCCAATGTGGATGTCATAGGCGCGATCGCCCAAGCCAACATGCACTGTTTGGGTCATGTATTTTTCTCCATCACATCGCTCCGCGCGCTCAGCGCCTCAAGAACCTGCTCTGCCATCATCTCAATCGAATAATCCGGATGCGCCGGAACACTCAGATCTGCCTGCGCATAGAGAGGGACACGCTGATCATATAACTCTTTAAGCTTTGCATATGGTTTTGCCACACGAAGCAAAGGCCGGGTGTTTTTATGTTTCACGCGTGACCATAACAGATCCAGATCTGCATTCAGCCACACCGAGACACCTTTATCGGAAATCAGAGCTCGGTTTTTATCTGACAGAAACGCGCCCCCTCCGGTTGAAAGAACGCAGCATTCTTCTTCGAGCAATCGATCAATCACTTCGGTTTCCCGATCCCTGAAAAACGGCTCGCCGTCCCGTTCAAAGATCTCTGCGATGGTCCGATTTGCCGCTTTCACAATTTCAGCGTCCGAATCAAGAAATGGCGCATTCAGCCTGACCGCTAATGCCTTGCCGACTGCAGTTTTACCCGCACCCATCATCCCGACCAGTACAACCGTCTTTTTGAGCTTCCAATTCATCGCCGCAGCCACTTTTTTCGGCGCTCCCCTGCCAAAATTCACCCTCTTGTCTCTGAATGACGTGATCTTATGTAAAAGGCCAGTTATAAGTTACACAAAACCAATGCAAAATCGGGCATAGATTAGGGCAGGACATATATGTATCGACTTATCAAACTACTGGTCTACATGGCCTTGTTGGCGTTTATCGGTCTTGTGGGGTACGCGTATATCGGCCCCTTCTTTGGGGCTGATTTTTCCGCGCCACAACAAGAGATCCGACAGGAAATCCTGCTTGAAACTCAATAACACGTTTTTACTGTGCCTCGGACTAAGTGCCGCGCCGCTGGCGGCGCAGCAGCCTCTTTCGGCCATCGACCCGCCAAACCCGTTGTCGGCAATTGAATGGCTAGAGCAACCCCTGCCCGTCACAGCCGTGACACCCAACACATTGCAGCCTCTGCCGGGCGACACATCAACCGGCGTCAGAACCCCCGATGTCGTAGTCATGCCCTTGGATAATCAACGCAGTGATGCGGTCGGACTTTTGCCGCCAGCGACCACAGGTTTGCCTGCCACACTATGGCACAACAGTGTAACTGCTGATCTGGTGAATAGCCTTGCAGGCTTATCCTCTGAGCCACTACCTGCGGTGCAGGCGTTATATTACACCCTGCTCTTGGCGGAGGCCGAAGCCCCGCACGATACCTCATCAGATGCGCTATTCCTTAAGGCCAGAACCAAAGCGTTAACGAAATACGGCGCCGTTGACGCCGCTCTTGCCCTGCTTGAACGTGCAGGCGCCGGATCCACGGTGCTGTTTGACAGCTGGTTTGATCTGGCACTGCTGGACGGGGCTGAAGATGCCCCCTGCGCCGCATTGTACCGCGCCCCCATCCTGAGCCAAAGTTATGCCAACCGTATATTCTGTAGCGCACGCTCAGGCGACTGGCCCACGGCAGCGCTGATTTATAACACCGCCCTCAGCCTGGGTGTCCTTACCCCGACCGAAGCCGATCTGCTGGAACAGTTTCTGGATCCGGAAATGATCGAAGAAAACCCGCCCAAAGCACCGCCCGGAAAAATGACGCCATTGTTGTTTCGTCTGTATGAGGCCGTTGGTAGCCCGCGGCCCACCCGCAGCTTGCCGCGCGCCTATGCCACGGCTGATCTGCGCGGCAATTCTGGCTGGAAGGCTGAACTGGAAGCCGCTGAACGTCTGGCCAAAACCGGTGCCCTGCCTGCAAATCGTTTGCTGGGGCTTTACACGGCGCGCAAGCCCGCCGCCTCTGGCAGCGTTTGGGATCGCATTGCAACGATTCAGGCGCTTGATAAAGCCATAGAATCAGGTAACGAAGTAGACATTTCTGAAGCGCTCAATCCAGCATGGGATGCAATGCTAGACGTTGGACTGGCCATACCGTTCGCCGAACAATTTGCGCCGAGGCTGATCACAGCCAACTTGACCGGCGCATCGCAAGAGCTGGCCTACACCATTGCCTTGTTGTCCCCAGATTATGAGGCCGCGGCCCAATCTATGGGGGACAAGATCTCTGACGCGACCTTTGCAACAGGTCTAGCCAAGGGGGCACCACTACGGGATGCCGCCCTTTCCCCGCTACAGCAAGCTATCACTACAGCTTTTGAATCGACAAATGCGGCCCCTGAGCACCAAGAAAAACTCAATTCCGGCAAGCTTGGGCAGACAATCCTCGAAGTGGCAAAGCAGCTGGATCAGGCAGGTCGCAACCAACTAGGTGATGTGGCCAGCACCTTGTCCACGCTTCGTGCTATCGGGCTTGAAGATACTGCACGGCGCGCAGCACTTCAGCTGCTTTTGCTCCCTAGCCCGACATGAGCAACAATCCCAACTGGATCTCTGTTTTCCTCGAATCACAAGCCGCAGAAGTGGGGGCCGCACAAAACACGCTGGCCGCCTATGCCCGCGATCTGGGAAATTACAGCGACTGGTTAAACAGCCGCCAGCTTGGCATGGGCATGGCCACGCAAAACGATATTGAGGCCTATCTGATCCATTGCGAAGCGCAAGGGCTGGCTATTTCCACTCGCGCGCGGCGCCTGTCGGCCATCAAACAACTATATCGCTTTGCTTTTGAGGAAGGGTTTCGATCAGAAAATCCTGCCATTCGCATTCGCGGCCCCGGCAAGGCAAAACGTCTACCCAAAACTCTGAGCGAGGAGCAGGTTGATAACCTTCTGGTCGCAGCACGCCAATGTGGCCGGTCAACCGCCGACAAACTGCGCAATACCTGCCTGATGGAGCTGCTATATGCCACGGGCATGCGAGTAACAGAGCTGGTCTCGCTGCCTGTGTCGTCAACACGTGGCGATCCCAACATGCTATTGGTCAAAGGTAAAGGCGGTAAAGAGCGTATGGTCCCACTGTCCCCTCCGGCCCGTGAGGCGTTGGCGGCATGGATCGGTGTAAGGGATGAAAACCAAGAAGTTGCGCGTCTTAAAGGCAAACCTGTTTCAGCATTTTTGTTCCCTTCTTCGGGAAAATCCGGCCATCTGACCCGGCATCGATTTTATCTTCTGATCAAGGAATTGTCAGTCGCAGCCGGTGTGCCTCCAACACAGGTCACACCGCACACCCTGCGCCATGCATTTGCCACGCATTTGCTGGCCAACGGTGCTGACCTCCGGGTAATCCAAACCTTTCTGGGCCATGCAGATGTCGCCACGACCGAGATCTATACCCATGTGTTAGAAGAGCGCCTGCGTGATCTGGTCGAGGGTCATCACCCACTGGCGGTTACCGCACGGCGTAAATCCGACGGAAGCACATCTTCGGACGGCCAATAACCGGAAACGAGCGCATCGTGATAGCCCTGCGTCAAGCCAGCCGCGCGCATGGCCTTCTGTTCAGCCTGATGATCATAATTCAGCGCATGGATTTGTGCCTGACCTTCGCACATCGTTATATATTGCGTCGTCGCGACACCCGCATTAGCAGGCATACCGATTACCCCTGCATTGATCCACTCCACACCAGCGACATGCCGGAGAAATGCAATTCCGCTATGCCCTGCAATGATACCATTCACCAGGCCAACGATGGCTTGCACCTGCGCCACCTCCTGCTCAAACACCTCTTCCACAGAAACCGGCCAGATAAAGCGGCTGATCTCCGAAACGCCCCCATGGATTACTGCAAAGCGCCGCCCAAAGTGGGTAAAGACAACAATATCCGGCAGATTACGCATCCACACACGATCGTCATCCGTTACAGCAAGGTTGGCATGGGCATACCACCCCGCTGAAAGCAGATCACATGTGCTGCCCGCGTCAAACCCGCAACCGCAATTGTCTTGCCGCGCTGCAAGTTGTTTTTCGCAGTTACCTGCGACGATTGGACAACCCAGATCTCGAATCATTTTCACCGTCTCATGTGGCGCAGAGCAATAGGCCACCACATCTCCGGTACAAATCATGCGATCGCTTGAAATCGCTTGTTTTTCAGCCTGTTTCCTAAGCGCAGTCAGCGCTTGCAGGTTCGAATAGGGTCCGCCAAAAAGCAGCAAGGGATCATTTTGTTGCCCTAAATCCCGTATAACCACAATGATTGATCCCTTGATTGCCGGGCCTGCAATGCCCATAACCCTAGGGAATACAAAGGCATTAAGGTCAATGGAACCGACATCACCAATACTTGATAGCGCATTCTGGCTTACCGCAGGTGCAATTCTGGGCCTTCTGGTCCTGTCCGCTTTCTTTTCGGGCAGCGAAACCGCACTTACAGCAGCCTCGCGTGGTAAACTACGCGCTCGTGCAGACAAGGGCGAGCGTCGCGCTAACCGCGCATTGAAAATTACCGAAGACAGCGAACGCCTGATTGGTTCAGTGCTTTTGGGCAATAACCTTGTCAATATTCTCGCGACATCATTGGCAACAGCGCTTTTCACCCGCGCACTAGGTGAAAGTGGTGTGGCAATCGCCACATTGGTCATGACAATGTTGGTCTTGATCTTTGCCGAGGTCCTGCCCAAGACCTACGCCATCACCAACGCCGAAGCCGCAGCCGAACGTACCGCCCCGATCATCAGCGTGGTTATTTTAGTCTTTTCCCCGATTGTGACTGCTGTGCGCTGGCTGGTACGGGGTGTTTTGGGCCTTTTTGGTGTAAAAATCGATCCGGACAGCCACATTCTTGCGGTGCGCGAGGAAATCGCCGGAGCGCTACATCTGGGCCATTCCGAAGGCATCGTTGAGAAAGAAGACCGAGACCGTATCCTTGGTGCACTTGATCTGGTGGACCGCGCGGTTGAAGAAATCATGTTGCACCGCTCGCATATCGAGATGATCGATGCCAGTGCTGACCCACAGGACATTCTGGATCAATGTCTACGCAGCAATCACACTCGCCTGCCAGTCTTTCAGGATGACCCTGACAACATCATTGGTGTGATCCACGCCAAAGACTTGCTGCGCTACATGTTTGGCTCTTCGAAAGGCAAAAAAGCCTCTCCCAAGTTGGCCAAGGATTTCGACATCGCTAAAGTAGCCCGCGCCCCGTATTTTGTGCCGGAAACCACAACACTTGATGATCAGATGCGCCAGTTCCTGCGCCGCCGCAGCCATTTTGCTTTGGTGGTTGACGAATATGGCACCCTGCAAGGGCTGATCACGCTTGAGGATATTCTGGAAGAGATCGTTGGTGAGATCACCGATGAATTTGACCCCGCAGCCGAGCACGCCATTCACAAAAGTGACGATAATCAGTTCCTGATCGATGGCGCTATGACTATCCGCGACCTAAATCGTGCAACGGACTGGAACCTGCCCGATGACGCCGCCAATACCGTGGCTGGACTGGTAATTCACGAGGCACGTATGATTCCCTCCGTGGATCAGGTGTTCAACTTTCACGGTTTCCGCTTTCAGATCGTGGCTCGCCAAGACAACCGGGTCAGTAGCCTGAAGATCCGCAAACTTTGATGTGTCCGCCGTCAGGATCATTGACCTGACGGCGGACATCAACGTTGGCTAGCTGGGGGCTGCTATCTACGCTTAGAAGCCAAAGCGCAGGCCAACATTGAGGCTGAGATTATCAAAGTCATCTGAAACGGTCGCAGGTCCAGCGGGCCCTACACGTGTCAGTTCAACATCAAATGCGCGGCTGTAACGTGCATCGAATGTCAGATCCAAGCGGTCGTTCAACTTATAGGCTACCCCAGCAATCAGCTGCGCGGCAAAGACCTCATCGTCATCGTTAATACGCACTGGCAGGCCACCGTAAGAAACGCTGGAATCAATAAACGCCGCACCAATGCCTGCGCCAATATAGGGCGTGAAACGTTCATGCGGTGTCTTGATGTCGTACAAAAGATTGGCGAAGATCGAAGTCGAGCTGATGTCACCCTGAACGTTTCCTTCTTCTCCCGCACCATTACCGGAGAAATCGATCGAGTCGGCATCGTTTTCACTATAAGACAGCGCCAGCTCAGCCCGAACGCCAGACCACGCCGGAATTTTGGTGCCAACCGCAATGCCCAGATTGTAGCCACCATCAAAATCTGACGCGACATTTGCCTGTGCCCCACCTGGTCCCGATGATCCGGTCTGGTCTGTGTCGAAAAGCTGGTTAAACCCCAGCGACCCCTGCAAATAAAATTGCTCTTCGGCAAAAGCCCCCGATGCCGGCAGGGTTGTGGCCGTAACCGCTAACGCGAATATCTTCGATCTGTTCATGTCCTCACTCCATTGATTTGCTCAAAGTCAGCCGGTTACGCAACCGGACATGAGGTTAAACAAATTCAAGGCAAGATTATTTTCACACGCCATGTCACAAACCCGTCATGAGGCACCGCTTATCGCCGATTGCACATGCGGCGACATGCAACAGAAAATTCAAAGAATTTATTGAAGAGGCGCGCACAGGCGCTCAATGGTCAGGTCCATTACGGAATAGTCTTTCAGGCTAACAGCAACAGTCATTGCCCCCTGAACAGCGGTTTGTGCGGCAAGCGCCTGTGATCTTTTATCCGAGATGTTGTCCGGCAGAGAGGCCATTAGCCAGTTAATATTATTGCGGAAAAATTCGGCGACACGGTCGGCCACCTCATCCGGAAGTCCCGAGCTTTCTGAGGCTAGTATACTACACAGGCATTGCAGGTCACTTTGATACAATGCGTCTTTGTAGACATCGCAAAACGCGCGCAATGCCTCAGGCCAGTCAAGCGCCCCTGCCGGACCTATCAGATCAGCAATGCGCGTTGCGTAACGATCAACTACAGCCAGCCCCAGATCATGCTTTTGCCTAAAATGATAGTGAATGCTGGCCGATTTAATCCCCATCTCATCCGCGAGATCACGAAAGCTGACAGCATGATAGCCACGCAGCCGAATGGCACGTTCCGCCAAATCAAGAATTTGCGTTCGGGTATCTGTCATCTCACTCGCCACCTTGTGACCTACTACTAGATAGGCTTGACAGAATGCAAGCGCAATGCAATCAATCTACCTATCACTAGATAGATAGGATTCGAAAATGAAAATCTACGAATTTGAAGGTTTCCCAAACCCCGCCCGTATTCGCATTGCATTGGCAGAAAAGAATCTGACCGATAAGGTCGAATTCGTTTCGGTCAACGTGCCAGAAGGTGAGCATCAATCCGAAACATTCCGGGCTAAAAACCCCTCTGCCACAGTACCTTTGCTGGAGTTGGACGACGGGACATGCATCTCAGAATCCACCGCAATCACCGAATATCTTGATCACATTGGTGGTACGCCGACCCTGACCGGAACCACGCCAAAGGATCGGGCAAAGATCCACATGATGCAACGCCGCGCAGAATCCAACCTGCTGGATGCAGTCGCCGCGTATTTCCACCATGCAACACCCGGTCTGGGGAAACACATTGAAGGATATCAATGTGCGGAATGGGGGGAACATCAAAAACATACCGCCCTGAAGGGCATGCATTACCTTGATGGCGTGCTGGCCAGTCAGCCCTTTCTTGCCGGGGGTGATTTCAGCATGGCAGACATCACTGCATATGCTGGCCTGGGCTTTGCTGATTTTGCAAAGATCGCTATTCCTGACGAATATGTTAACCTCAAAAACTGGCGTACACGCGTTGCCTCCCGCCCTTCACTCAACGCCTGAGAACGGAACTGATCATGGAACTAAATACCGATTTTTCAAAACGGATTGCAGTGCATAGTGCGGGTGAGCCGTGGGTAGCGTCTCCGGTTGCGGGTGTGGATCGGCGCATGCTGGACCGCATTGGCGGTGAAGTGGCGCGGGCGACCACAATCGTCCGATTTGCCCCAGACAGCGCCTTTTCCCCGCATGTTCACACCGGTGGCGAAGAATTTTTTGTTCTCGAAGGTGTCTTTCAAGACGAACATGGCGACTTTCCTGCGGGCAGCTATATCCGCAATCCACCGGAATCCTCTCATACTCCGGGCTCTGCACCGGGATGTGTGATCTTTGTCAAACTCTGGCAATTCGATATGAAGGACCGGACGCATAACCGTGTTGACACCAATAAGATGAGATTCATCCGCCAAGGCCCAGACACAGAAGTTCTGCCGCTTTTTTCAGACGAACACGAAGATGTCGTTCTTGAACGTTGGGCACCAGGCGCAGGAATTCCACTGCATGCCCCAAAAGGCGCCGAGATATTGGTGTTGGAGGGTGGCTTTGAAGAATCCGACGAGGCGTTCAAAACCCATAGCTGGCTTCGACTGCCGAAAGGCGGTGATACCACCATAAAGGTCGGCGAAAACGGCGCGCGCGTTTGGATCAAGCGCGATCACCTTGCGCAAACACCGCATGCTCCTGCGGTCTAAACGAAACACCCCGACCCGCATTCAGCGGATCGGGCATTTGTCAGGCCCGTTTGCGCATTCCGAGCAGCACAGCGGCAAAGCCAGCCACAAGCACCACAACACAAATGGCCAGCAGCTGCTCGTATTTGTGACCCTCAGGTAAGATCTGTGCGATCCACTCAGCATCGCGCTTAAAATAGACGAAGGCCCCTAACATCGCAGACCCAAAGGCCACCATATATGACCACCATGTCACAGGTCGGCCCAGTACCAACCCCACGAACAACACCGGTGTCAGGAACATACTAGCGGTGCCGCTCACGGCCACCGCATCAAACAAGGTCTGATTGCCCCATAATGTCAGCACTGCGCCAAGGATCATGAACACAACCATCGCAACCCGCCCACCATTCAACGTGCGCGGACTTAGTTTAAGTTCATCCACAACCAAGCGTGCGGCACTGGACAAGGCCGAATCTAACGTACTGAGTGCGCTAATCAACAGAGACAACAGCAAAGCCACAAAGAGCCAGGTCGGGAACATATTGGCCCATGTGCCCAAGAGTTGTCCCTCGTATTCCGCGCCGCTCAATGCGGCCTGAATACCGAAGATACCAAAGGCGATAATGCAAATGCTCGAGAGCCAAAATGCATGCAAAAACGCCGCGCGCGTGGTGCCGCGATCGGCCAAAAAACCGCGATCCATCATCACCGGGTCGTGTGCCGGATAAGAAAACACCTGCAAAAATGCGACCAGCAGCAACACCTGACCGTTCCACGACCCTGAGACCCCCTGTGCTGTCGCAACGGCCATGATATCAAATCCGGGGCTGGTGATCAGCGCGATAAAAGCAGCAAAAAACACTAGCAAAAAAACCAACATCTGAACAACATCTGTGCGCAACGCCGCGCTCAACCCACCCCAGGCGCTATAGGCCAGCCCCATAAGGGCCACCAGAACAATCGAGGCGTTTTTCGCGATGCCAACCTCGGGCAATACCGCTGCAAAAATCAACCCTACCACCAAAAGATTTGCGAAGACCTCTGATAGCAAGCGCAGGGCAATCACTACATTATAGCACTGCACTCCACTGCGCCCAAAGTGTGCGCTCAACCAGTCCTGAACCGATCCAGCACCTGTGTCGCGCAGACGGGAAACGATAAATCCCCCAGTCAGAAACGATCCATAATATGCGGCATAAGCCAGAACGCCCCAGACCCCATAATAATAACCCAAAATAGCTGAATTCATCAAAGATCGTGCAAAAATCCAGGTTGTCACCTGACTAAGCACAAGTGTCAAAAGCCCCGGAGCGCGACCGTGTGTATCCAGACCATAAAAAAACCCTTCAACCGTTGCCTTTCTGGGGGCTGCCACAAGGCTGGCAATAATCACCAGAACAAAAACTATAATCACGGCAGCCGTTTGCATGTCAGGATTTCCTTCGCTGTTCGGTACTCCGCCTAACAGGGCATCATGGCACGATCCAGCTTTGCAGTGGCAACCAACGGAAATGTGATGGAAAGCTCCCAAGCATTGATCGTTTTACAAAATTTCAACCAACCACTGTTTAGCGTGCAAAAAATGACAAAAGTGACTGGGATTGGATCATTCTAAATGGAGGCGGTAATGACCTGTGGTTTGGTTGCGGCTGTTATGGATGTGATGCGAAAATGGACCAGCTGATTTCAAACGATGGCCAAAAGGGCAAAACCCCAACCTTGGTCCGTAAGCTGCGCGCAACTGGGGCGCAGGTGGTCTATGTCGGTTATCTGCGCAGCCCCGGCGTCGATTCCCCGATTGAAGGATGTCGAAACGAAGGCGATGAACTGGAATGCGGGATCACTAGCCTGGCCGCCACAGATGGCGGGTTTCATTTCCTATCAAACGCCGATCTGGTGCCGCATGGAGACCGGTCATCCATGCGATCGATATGATCCATCCTTCCCCGAAGGCTAGCAAAGCAATCGGCAAGCGTATTGCCAACCTAATCGCCAAATAATCACTCGGGCGCTGGCAGCAGGTCGAATGTGGCGGCGGCCAGACATGCGCCATTTACCTGCACTTCTATCTTGTGCGGCCCGGGATGTAGGGTGAATGTTGTCGTACCTTTCTTGAACCGATGTTTCTTTTGCAATGTCAAAGTGCGTCTTCCGTCGCAATGCGCCTGCTTTAATTTGAAAACCTTGCGCCGATCCACACCATCCGGCCTGTGAAAATACATCACATAATCGACCAAAACTGGCACCGCTTCTGGGCAGTTGATCTCGCAAGTGAAGTCTAACACCTCACTGATCATGACGCTTGGGCTTTGAAGTTTAAGCGCCACATCAAACTGCAGGTCATTGCGATAGCCCAAAAACGCTAACGTTTCCGTATGACCTTGCTTGATCAGTGTGCGGAGCGCGTGCCGCTCCATCCATGCCAGCTCTGCTTTGTTTTGCCGCGCTTGCCCGCGCCAGTGTTCAAGCCTCTCCAGCACGGCCTCAGGGTCAGTTTTGGAGATATCATTCAGATGGTTTGCGACTGATCTGGTCACATACCGGGTCTGATCTGCGTGCAGAAGATCCAGCAAATCAAGAGGGCGCGTTGTGTCAATATCAATACGCCTTGCCCATGGCAATTTGGGCCGAGTTCCTTCGCTCACCAGCCGCCGGACGTGGTAATTTTCATCGCTTGCCCATGTCTTTAACCGATCAAAGGTCTCGTCTGGCCATCGGTTCAGAAAGGGACGAATGTAAAACTCCATCGAGAACCGCTTAGTGGCAGCATATAACAAATTCAGTGCACGTTCGCGATGCTCCTCCAGACCATGCCGCACAGCCAATATGCCCGGTACAGCATGGATAAAGCGTCCAAAGTCATCATCGCTCAACGTCGGGTCTAAGTGTGGAGGCAGGGCCGCCTCAAGCTGGTCAGCCATTGCTGGGAAATCCACATCCAACTGCGCCTGAATGCAATCGGCAATCCAGTCAAGCCGGGCCATAAGTTCCCTGCTTTCGAGCCCGGGTATCGCTTGCGTCAGGAATTCATCGGCATCAAATCCGGGCAAGGCAGCTGAATATTCAACCGCTAGATCAGACAGGCTTTGCGAATTAAACAAATGATCTTTGAGAGAGAACCGTTCCGCCACCTTTAAAGCGTGGCGTTAACGCCACCTCCGTCAAGCAAGATGTTTTGTCCCACGATAAATCCGGCATGCTGGCTGCACAGAAACGCACAGGTCGCGCCAAACTCAGCCGCCGTGCCATACCGCCCTGCGGGAATGCTCGCACAGCGCTGCGTTTTTGCTGCATCCATGCTAATACCCTGTGCATTGGCAACGCCGGTGTCCAATGAAACCGCGCGATCCGTGGCGTGAATTCCTGGTAACAAATTGTTAATCGTCACCCCTTGCCCAGCAACCTGACGCGCCGTGCCCGCAACATACCCAGTCAGGCCAGCGCGGGCCGAATTCGACAAGCCCAAAACTGCAATCGGTGCCTTAACAGATTGTGACGTAATATTCACCACCCGGCCCCAACCACGATCGATCATGCCCGGAACCAAGCCTTTGATCATGGCAATCGGCGTCAACATATTGGCATCCAGTGCTTTGATGAAATCATCCCGTTCCCAATCGCTCCACATCCCCGGAGGCGGGCCACCGGCATTGTTCACCAAAATATCAACACCCTTTGCAGCATTTAACACCTCAGCCTGCCCTTCGTGGCTAGTGACATCCACTGCAACCGTCTGCACCGATACGCCGAAGTCATCACGCACTTGCTGCGCGGCAGCTTCCAATGCCTCTGCGCCGCGGGCATTCATCACCAAATCGACACCCGCCTCGGCCAGCGCACGCGCGCATCCAAGCCCCAAACCTTTGCTTGAAGCACAAACCAAAGCACGCTTTCCGCTAATTCCGAGATCCATATTCGCCCTCACCATGTATTTTCATGTTTCTTTGCCACAAATGCGAAAAACTCCAACGTCACAATTGCGTCGAGATTAATCTATATTAACATGGAAACTTAGTACCATACCCATTCCATAAATGTTGCTTCTGTATGAATCATATCGCCCCCAGTCCAAAACAAACCCTTCCTGTTTTCCGATCTCAGGATCTTGTAGTGGTTTCAGGAGCGAATGCTGGAGATTACATTTCATATGCCAATGAATTGGATCTGGATGATACCTACGAGCTGAGTGCAGGAGTCACACCCGGCCAGCTGATCGTTTCCACCGATGACAACGTGAACTTCAGGATCAGCGGCAACAGCGAACTGGGCGAGCCCGGCGCGCGGGTCTACATGGACAGTTGCCTGACATTGATGTGTTCGACCGGTTGTGTCGTCGAAGCCCTGATCTGGGTCGAAGTGAACGCACAAGGTCATGTGGCCGAAGTATTTGTCATGCCGCTCGCGTCTCTCACAGCAAAATTGGGCTATACGCTCATTGGCATTGATCGCGATCTGGTGATGCAAAAATATGCGGAACTATCCTGCGTTTCATTCGCCCGCGATACCAAGATCACCTTGGCAAGCGGTGCACAGAAATTGATTCAGGACCTTACTGTCGGGGATCATGTCCTAACCCGCTATGACGGGGTACAGCCGATCCGTTGGATCGGACAGTCCACGGTACGCGCCCTGGGTGAATTTGCCCCCGTACGGATCAAAGCTGGCGTACTGCACAATACCAATGATCTGATCGTGAGCCCCGACCATCGGTTGTTTATCTATCAACGCTCGGATGCCATCGGCGCAGGCCGGTCAGAGGTCCTGGTACGTGCCCGCCATCTGGTCAATGGATCGACAGTAGTGCAACAAGACGGTGGCTTTGTGGAATACTTCCAGCTTGTGTTTGACCAACACCAGATCATCTATGCCGAAGGGATAGCTGCCGAAACCCTGATGATTAACTCGCAGACCCGTGCCGCCCTGCCCACCGAGCTGGATCAAACCTTTCCAGGCGTCCTGCACGAGCATCGCCCGCATCACGATTTTGAGATCCCCAAAGAGCTGCTTAACCACGCTGATGCCGCAAACCTGCTTAAACGCGCCTCGACAATGTAACGCCTTCTTATTGCACCTCTGCTCCCCGCGCTCTATACGGCGCGCATGTTGGATATTGCCTCAAACCGCCCCGATCTACCGGCTGAAATCGCCCGCCGCCGTACCTTTGCGATCATTTCGCACCCGGACGCTGGCAAAACGACCCTGACGGAAAAATTCCTGCTGTTTGGCGGGGCCATCCAGATGGCTGGCCAAGTGCGCGCCAAGGGCGAGGCCCGGCGGACACGGTCCGACTTTATGCAGATGGAAAAAGATCGTGGGATTTCTGTTTCGGCCTCGGCAATGTCGTTTGATTTTCGCGAATTTCGCTTCAATCTAGTCGATACCCCCGGTCACTCGGACTTTTCTGAAGACACCTACCGCACGCTGACAGCTGTTGATGCCGCTGTTATGGTGATTGATGGGGCGAAGGGTGTTGAAAGCCAGACACAAAAGCTGTTTGAGGTCTGTCGCCTACGCGACCTGCCGATCCTGACGTTCTGTAATAAGATGGACCGCGAAAGCCGGGACACATTTGAAATCATTGATGAAATCCAACAAAACCTTGCCATCGATGTGACCCCAGCCAGCTGGCCCATCGGTCAAGGGCGCGATTTCATTGGTTGCTACGACATGCTTAACGACCGGTTGGAACTGATGGACCGCGCGGATCGCAACAAGGTGGCTGAAAGCATACAGATCGACGGGCTTGATGATCCAAAGCTAGCCGAGCATGTTCCAGATACTCTGATCGAGCAACTGCGCGAAGAACTGGAAATCGCGCGCGAATTGCTGCCCGCGCTTGACCCGCAAGCCGTTCTTGAGGGGCACATGACCCCGATCTGGTTTGGCTCTGCGATCAACTCTTTCGGCGTCAAAGAGTTAATGGACGGCATCGGCACCTACGGCCCTGAGCCGCAGCCACAACAGGCCAGCCCACGGCAAGTCTCACCTGATGAAAAGAAAGTTGTTGGCTTTGTCTTCAAGGTGCAAGCCAACATGGACCCAAAACACCGTGACCGAGTGGCGTTTGTCCGCCTGGCCTCAGGTCACTTTAAACGTGGCATGAAACTCACCCATGTACGTACTAAAAAACCTATGGCTATCTCTAGCCCAGTGTTGTTTCTGGCTTCAGACCGGGAACTGGCAGAAGAGGCCTGGGCCGGAGATATCATCGGCATCCCCAACCACGGCCAGCTGCGCATTGGTGACACGCTAACCGAAGGCGAGGCCATTCGTGCCACGGGCATTCCGTCCTTTGCACCTGAGTTGCTGCAAAGCTGCCGCGCTGGTGACCCAATGAAAGCCAAGCACCTTGAAAAGGCTCTGATGCAATTCGCCGAGGAAGGTGCTGCCAAAGTATTCAAACCCAGCTTTGGATCTGGCTTTATCGTTGGTGTGGTCGGCCCGCTGCAATTCGAAGTGCTTGGTTCAAGGATCGAACTGGAATACGGCCTGCCCGTACGGTTTGAAGCCTCCCAGTTCACTTCTGCCCGCTGGGCCGTCGGGGAAAGGCAGCCACTTGATGCCTTTATCAACGCCAATAAACAGCACATTGCCCATGATCACGATGGCGACGTTGTCTATCTGACGCGCCTGCAATGGGACATCGACCGCATCACCCGCGATTATCCTGATGTGACACTGTCGGCGACAAAGGAAATGATGCCCTAACAAGCCCCGTCAAGAAATTGACACAATCAACCTTGCAATACAGGGAAACAATCTGTTTCCCTGTATTAATGGGGACTAATCCTTGAATTTCATTGCCTTGCGCCATGATGGATGCCATTATTTTGACACATTTCGCACCCGTGTATTTTACCCACAGGAGATAATTAAGGGTTATGATTAAAAAAGTTTTAACAGCAGGGCTTCTGTCGCTCATCGGCACATCCGGCTTCGCCGCAAGCGTATCGTTTATGAATGGTGACCATGAAATCTCATCGTACCAAAGTGGCATTATGTCTGGCACCTATGGTCACACCTTAACAAGATATGAGGATACAACCACAGCTTGGGGCAACGCGATTGCCGCAGGTGATACTATCATCGTAGAACAAAGCGGTGATGATGGCGCTGGCGCAAATCTAGCCGCACTCGATTCATTCGTTTCCGGCGGTGGCCGGTTGATCGTATTCGGAGGCAGTGGCAACCAGGATTTGCTGGATGCTCTGTTTGGCGGAAATTTGACGGACGCCCTAGGATATACCAACTCTTTCACCAAAACTGCGGCAGCGGCTGGAACTACCTTTGCTGATGACGTTGCAACATTGGTTGGGTTAAGTTCCACTCACTCTCTGGGTGGCGCATTGCCAACAGGATCAACTGTTTTCTACGAAGGCAGCACTGGTGGGTCCACGGGCAATCCAATCGTAACCCGCACAACTAAAGGTGCTGGTGATGTTTTCTATCTTGGGTTTGATTTCTGCTGTGCCGGAACAGACCAACAAAGAAACGACTGGGCACAAGTTCTGGACAGCGCGATCACCTTTGATGGCGGCGATGTGTCCACGATCCCATTGCCTGCTACTGGTTGGCTGCTTATCGCTGGCCTTGGTGGCGTAGCAAGCCTGCGGAAACGCAAAAAAGCATAAGCTGCAATAAGTTTAAAGAGAGGCCCTGCAATGCGGGGCCTTTTTCAATTTGAGTGCCCTTCGTTATACAGCCATTAATTGATAATATCCCCGATTTGATTGCCTCAGTTACAATTCCCCAAATGCCAATAAACTCTTGAACAGTAAATTACCTTTGCCGTAGCTTGGCGCATATGACACGTGTGCATGCCCCTCATCTACAGAACAGAGTGCTACCCACTGGTGAATTTCACGCAGTATCTGCCCGCGGCACGATGATGGGTAATCGTGGCATTTTACATGATGACCAGAAACGCCTTGGCCGGGCCCGATGGACTCATCAGGCCTGGGTTACCTGCGTTCTGACTTTCAAAGGCCGCCACCGCGAGGTCATGGGTCCACGCAAATATACAGAACTATTTTTCCTTGATGAGGCTGTAGCTTTGGCTGCGGGTCATCGCCCCTGCGGAGAATGCAGGCGTGCGGAGTACCTCAAGTTTCGTGGGTGCTGGGATACCGCGCATGGCCCGGCCCAAGACCTCAAGTCAATTGACCGGCATATGCATCAAGACCGTGTTAGCCGCACACGTGCGCAGATCCGGCATAGTGCATCGCTGAACACGCTGCCTGATGGGACCTTCATACTGTATGATATGCAACCTCATCTGGTCTGGGGGCCAGACCTGCTATGCTATACACCAGAGAGGTACAGCAACCGGTTCAAACGCCCAAGCATCGATGAGGCAACCGTTATGACACCCCGTGCGACCCTTGCCGTATTGCATGCAGGTTATCGCCCTGCCCTGCATCCCACAGCAACTTCGGATCATGGTTAGCACAATAATCTGAACAATGAATACCCTACTCACTACACAGCTTATGGATGGCTTTTTATACTCAACTTGCACAATTTTTCTGGGAGCGGCATTTTCAAGATATGAACAGTCAAACAAGCTGGGGCGTGGTTGCAACGATCAAAGCCCCCACCAAAGACATATTAGACTTTGCCGCCTATCATCTTGATCTGGGTGCGAAACGTGTCCATGTCTATCTGGACGACGATGATCCAGTTGCACACAAAGCCCTGAAATCGCATTCAAAATGCCGCGTACATCTGTGTGATGAAACCTATTGGCGCAAACGCAAGGGACGCCCGGATCAACATCAACTGCGGCAGTCCATCAATGCGACTCATTGCTATCGCCGCGCCTCGGATGTGGATTGGCTGGCGCATATTGATGTTGACGAGTTTCTGTGTCCATCACAGCCCTTGGCACTGCAACTTGCAGAATTACCTGATAGCGCCCTCACCGCGCAACTACGCCCGATTGAAGCCCTTGCGCCTGACCCCTTTACCCTTCCACCGAATGGGCAAGTCTGGGCCAAGGGATGCGCCAGTCGCTTAATTGATCGACGTGCGCAAACACAGGAAATCTACCCCACCTTCGGCAATCAGCTGAATGGTGGGTTTCTCAGTCATGTTTCTGGCAAGATTTTTGTACGCACTGGACGACAAGGATTTAAGTTACGTATTCACAATGCGTTTTTCAACGGAACCCGCCTGACCAACGCACATGTTTTGCAGCAAACACAACTGTTGCACATGCATGCTCCCAGTTGGGCTCATTGGCGTCGCAGCTACCGATACCGGCTGAACCAAGGGGCTTACCGGGCCGAGCTTCAGGCTAACGCACGCTTTAGTACTCAAAAGCTGAGCATGCATGAGTTGCTTTCATCACTGGAAACCGAAGGCGGAGAACCCGCATTGCAAGCCTTTTTCACCGAGGTCTGCGTCGCCACCCCACAATTGCGTGAAAAACTCAGCGCGCATGGGCATCTTCATGCCGTTTCGCTGGGTTTAGATGCAAAACGAAAGCGCCATTTCGCCGACGCCGTATGACTGTGACGAATTTAGCAATAAAACCATAGTTTTCCATGAAATATTCGGGTTCCTGCCCCTTGCATTGACCCAAGCCCACCGATCCGCTAAATGGAGCCAGATTACTGGATTCTAAATCGTGTTTAAACGAAGGCCATCCGGGCCTGATCCACACCAGACGCGCGGGCCAAGCATAGTGTCCGCATATGACGGATGCACATGACTAAATTTTCTGATCTGAACCTGAATTCCAAGGTCCTTAAGGCCATTGTTGAAGCAGGATACGAAACCCCCACCCCAATTCAGGCTGGTGCCATTCCTCCCGCTTTGGAAGGCCGTGATGTTTTAGGCATTGCCCAAACAGGCACCGGCAAAACTGCCAGCTTCACCCTGCCAATGCTGTCGCTTCTGGCTCGTGGCCGCGCCCGGGCACGAATGCCACGCAGTCTGGTGCTTTGCCCGACACGCGAACTGGCTGCACAGGTTGCTGAAAACTTCGACACTTATTCCAAGTATCTAAAGCTGACTAAGGCGCTGTTGATCGGCGGCGTCAGCTTTAAAGAGCAAGAAGCGATCATCGACAAAGGTGTCGATGTTCTGATTGCAACACCAGGCCGTTTGCTTGATCATTTTGAGCGCGGCAAGCTGATCTTGTCCGATGTCAAAGTCATGGTTGTCGACGAAGCAGATCGAATGCTGGACATGGGCTTTATCCCTGATATCGAGCGGATCTTTGGCTTAACCCCCTTTACCCGTCAAACCTTCTTTTTCTCGGCCACTATGGCACCAGAGATCGAGCGGATAACCAACACGTTTCTCTCCGCACCAGAGCGCGTCGAAGTGGCTCGTCAGGCCACAGCGTCTGAGACAATTGAACAGAATGTGGTGATGTTCAAATACAAGCGCCGTGATCGCGCCGATAGCGAAAAGCGCAAGGTCTTGCGCGCATTGATCGATTCCGAAGGTGACAAATGCACGAACGCCATCATCTTTTGCAACCGCAAGACTGATGTCGACATCTGCGCCAAAAGCTTAAAAAAATATGGCTATGATGCTGCAGCCATCCACGGTGATCTGGACCAATCCCAACGTACCCGTACACTTGAATCGTTCCGCAATGGAGAATTGCGCCTTCTTGTCGCTTCAGATGTGGCAGCGCGCGGGCTTGATGTGCCATCAGTCAGCCATGTCATCAACTTCGATGTTCCTGGCCATCCCGAAGACTACGTTCACCGAATTGGCCGCACGGGTCGCGCCGGTCGCGAAGGCAAAGCGATCACCATCTGCAATCCCCGCGATGAAAAAGCGTTGAATGCGGTTGAAGCCTTGATCCAGAAAGAAATCCCTCGGATCGACAACCCAATTAAGTCCGAAGAACCAGCCAAGCCGCGCAAATCGGCCAAACCTAATACAGAGGTCGAAGCTGAAGGCGCCAAGTCTCCGAAAGCAAGCAAGCCGGATGACAAACCTGTCAAACATGCCAGATCTGATGACAAGCCCGCAAAACGCAGCAATCGTAAATCCGACAAACAGAGCGGCGGCAATCAGGTTGTAGGTATGGGTGACCACATGCCTCAGTTTATCGCGCTCAGCTTTGACGAACGGCGCGCAGGTTAAATTCGCCTCAAATGATGCATTTGGCAGAATGCGCGTGCTAATGCGCGCGTTCATTCATACTGTGCTTGCCGTATTTTCGTGCAGGTTACATTTTTTTGTATGCGACACCAAGTTTCTAACTAAACTGCGAATATGAAACGATTTGTCAAACGCCTACTCACCTTTTTTGCGCTTTGCGCCATTGCTATTTTCACCGCTCGACTTCTATTTTCTTTACCGGACATCACAGACCGTACAGACAGCATCGCACTCCCTGCTCAACCAGATACCGCACTGGGGGCATTGATGCATGCAAGTGAAACGCTGCATCCCGGAAAATCGGGTGTAGCGCAGCTGTTGAACAATCATGATGCGTTAGCCAGCCGCCTAGCCCTGATCAAAGCCGCAGAGCGTTCGATTGATGCGCAATACTACATTTGGCACGATGACACCTCGGGTATCTTGTTGCTGGATGCGCTTCACAAGGCCGCAAAACGCGGTGTGCGCGTTAGGCTCTTGCTGGATGACAATGGCGTTCCTGGGTTGGATTCGTATATGAGTGCGCTCAATGATCAGGATAATTTCGAGATCCGGCTATTCAACCCGTCAACCTTACGCAAACCCAAGCTGCTGGGATACACCTATGATTTTTTCCGGATGAACCGCCGGATGCACAATAAGTCCTTGACCGTTGACGGGGCTGCCACAATCATCGGTGGCCGAAATATTGGTGATGAATATTTTCAGGTTGGGGATGATCAATTTTACATTGATCTGGATGTGCTTGCGACTGGCGCAGTCGTTCCTGAAACGGCCAACGCCTTTGACGACTATTGGAACAGCCCATCAGTGTTTGCCGTTGAAGCAATTGTGAATGGGGTAAGCGATATCAAAGCGTTTGAAACCCGCGTCACCGATGTCCGCAATAGCATCGCAGCCAAGGACTTTTTATCAGGATACCAAGACAGTACATCAGAGTACATTGCCGGCACTTCTACTCTGGAGTGGACCGATGTTCAGTTGGTTATTGATGATCCATCCAAAGGTATGGGGCGCGCCACGCGGGATCAGTTGATGATCACCCGGCTGGGGGCCATTCTTGGTCGCGTAAACTCTCGTTTGGACCTTGTTTCCGCTTATTTCGTGCCCGGGAAACAGGGTACAGAATGGCTCGCAGGGTTGTCGCAATCTGGGATCGATGTGCGTGTATTAACCAATGCCATGGACACGACCGATGTGATTTTGGTTCACTCTGGCTATGCTAAATATCGTCGTGAACTCCTTGAAACCGGCACTCGCCTCTTTGAGCTAAAGCTCAGAGGTAAGGCACCCGAGAAAGATGATAAGATCCTGCCCTTTGGTCTATCCGGAGCGAGCCTTCATGCCAAAACCTTTGCCGTTGACGACAAACGCATTTTTATTGGTTCCTTCAACTTTGATCCCCGTTCTGCCATGCTTAACTGTGAAATGGGTTTCTTGATCGATAGCCCAAGCATGGCTGCAAAAGTGAGTGCCGGATTTGACGGTTCGCTCACCACCGTCAGCTATGAGCCTGAGCTGACCCCAGAGAACAAAATGATCTGGCGCGAACCGCACAATAATGGTGATGTCACGATTTACCAAGAAGAACCCGGCGCAAGCTGGTTTGAGCAAATAGCGCTTGTGCTGATTGGCCTTCTCCCAATCGAATGGCTTCTTTGAGCTTATCTAATCAATATATCGATCAGCGCGCGCCCCTGCCCGCTCATGGTGAATGGGAAGCGTGCGGCCATACAGCTGCAAGGTTCGCTCTGGCGACCCCACCATTCCCGGTTCTTCAACATATGAAAAAATCGCAACATATCGCGGGCGTGGGCCCTTTAATGGGGCCACACGGTGCAGAGAATAACGCCCCCGGAAAAGCTGTAGATCCCCGGGTTCCAACTCCAGCACTGTCACTCTGTCCGAGGAGCCATTCAATACGCGTTTTACTTCGCCAAAGTTTTCATCCCCTTCGCGTATGCCTGCCGCATATTCAAATTCGCCACCCTTTTCGGCATTCTGCAACGCCAACGTTACTGTGAAATTGTTCGTATCAAAATGCCATGGAAATCCGTTCCCTTCTTCAGCCATGTTCACAATGACATCGGCGAGTGGATCAGCGTAGCGGTAGAAATTTGTTTCCTCCAGACAGTCGCGGATAAAGTCATCAAAGCCAATGAAATCATGAACGCTCCTGAGTGGGCCATCTTTGGCGAAGTTATCCGCTGGGATAAAGGCGTTTGAACGATCATAAAACTGCCTGCGTGGGTCATCTTCCGGCAGGCCTGGGTCGTCTTTGGTAAAATAGGCATTGGTTCGGTTGAACGACTTATGCCCCTTGTCAGATACGCCATCCGCCTCTGCCGCCAGCGCGGCCACGCCCTTGGCGCTCAGGAACCCTTTTAGCACCGCGCAGCCGTCCCGCGCAAGATCAGCACGCACATGCGCTAGAACTTTGTCGCGCCGTGGCCCGTCCTGATCGATGGGGTAACGGGCAAGATTGATAAGTTCATGGCTGTGATGCGACATTTAACTCTCCCTCGGCTTAACTTGAGGAAAGCGCAGGAAAACACTCTGATCTTATACAATAACGACATGAGAGTTGGCGTGATCTGTCGATATCACGCCAACCACAGTTTTGCGCACGCAAATTAAGCGCTCAGCCGGCTGATGATCACAGAAACCTCAGGGCGTTTACCAATTTCAGTTTGCGAGGTTTGACGTGCGACCTTACGCAGCCCCTCTTCCAACTTTTCGTCATCCATAAGGGTCTTGTTGTTAGCCCGACCGATAAACTGGCTCAAGTCTTCCTCTAACACATCAACCAACGGTGCGCGGCTGTGACCTTCTTCGGCCAAACCTTTGATTTCGCACCATGGATCACCCAGTATCTCGTCATCTTCATCAATAATGACATTGATCATGATGTGGCCATTCAGTGCCATGCGCATGCGATCGCGAACCACGCCATCAAGCGCTCCAATCTTAACCGACCCATCCAGATAGGTCCGTCCGGTTTCGACATATTCCACAATTGTCGGCTTTTTGGCGGACAGATCAACCATAGCGCCATTTACAGCCAGAATACCTTTGAACCCATTACTTTGGCTCAATTTAACATGCTCACGCAGATGCCGGTGTTCGCCATGCATCGGCACAACATATTTGGGCTCTAGCAGGTGATGCAACGCGCTCAGGTCAGGGCGGTTGGCATGGCCAGACACGTGGTACTTACCACTGCTGTCATCCACCACATCAACACCCATCTCGCTGTATTGGTTAATAATCCGAATGACACCACGTTCGTTCCCCGGGATGGTTTTGGACGAGAACAGAAAGGTATCGTTGCCCTTCAGCGTGATCCCCTGGTATTTGCCCTGCGCCAGCTGTGCACTAGCAGCACGGCGCTCGCCCTGGCTTCCGGTTACAAGCAGCATCACATTGCCCCGAGGCATCGACTTTGCGTCCTCAGGGCTGATTGTTTTTGGGAAGTCGGTCAGAACGCCGGTTTCGATCGAAGCTTCAACCATCCGGCGCATCGCCCGCCCCAACAGACAGATTGAACGCCCGGCGCGCTTGCCTGCCTCGGCAAGGGTTTTAACCCGGGCAACGTTACTGGCAAAGGTCGTGGCAACAAACATGCCCTCGGCGCTTTCAACCAAAGCTTCGATTTCCCCACCGATTTCACTTTCAGAACGGCCGGGGTGTGGATTAAACACATTGGTAGAATCGCACATCAGCGCCAGAACGCCGGGTTCTGCCAAGCTTCGCCACAGATCCTCATCAAAGGCCTCGCCAACGATCGGATTGCGGTCCATTTTGAAATCACCCGAATGCACCAATCGGCCTTTGGGCGTATCAATCACCAAACCCGAACTTTCCGGGATCGAGTGTGAGATTGGCACAAAGCCAACCTCAAAGGGGCCGTATTCACGTGTTTCCGGCCACGCTGATACGGTATGTACGGCTTTTTCCGGATGCCCATGCTCAGACATCTTGCGGCGCGCCAGATTGGCGGTGAACGCCCTTGCATAAATCGGTGCGCCCAATTCACCATAGAAATGCGCAACTGCACCAATGTGGTCTTCGTGCGCATGGGTGACGAAAATCGCTTCGAGCTGGTCGCGACGTTCAATCAACCATTGCATATCTGGCAAAATCAGATCGACACCCGGGGTGCCGTCCATATCCGGGAAGGTAAGGCCAAGATCCACCAAGATCAGCCTTTCCTTGCCAGGTTTGCCGTAACCATAAACATAGGCATTCATGCCAATTTCACCCGCCCCGCCTAAAGGCAGGTAAATCAACCGCTCGTTACTCATGGCTTTTTAGCCTTTCGAATTATGGGCATGGATTACTGTTAACCCATGCATTGTCAGATCATCTTCGATCACGTCAAACAGCGTTTCACCCTGTGCAAACAAAGGCGCTAATCCGCCGGTTCCAACGATACGCATCGGGGCGTCATGTTCGGCCCGGATCCGTTCGCAAATACCATTAACCAGCCCGATATACCCCCAGAACACACCCGACTGCATACAATCGACAGTGTTGGTGCCAATCACCTTTTGCGGCATGGTCACATCGACATGTGGCAAGGCTGCCGCCGCTGTGTGTAATGCCTCAAGTGACAGATTAACACCCGGGGCAATCACGCCACCAATATAGGCACCATCGCCCGCTACAACATCAAATGTGGTCGCGGTTCCAAAATCCACCACGATCAGATCGCCGCCGTGTCGGTCAAAGGCTCCTGCAGCATTGACCAACCTATCCGGGCCCACTTGTGTACCTTCATCAACGCGAGCTTCAACCGGTAAATTACATTCCGGTTTGCCCACCACCATCGGACGACACCCAAAGAAACGGTCCGCAAAGACGCGCAAATTAAACACCACCCGCGGCACGGTCGATGATATTATCACATCGGTGATCTCAACATCGATGCCGTAGTGTTCCACCAATGTGGAATACCATGTAAAATAAGCATCCGCCGTGCGGGCGTGGTGGGTCGAGGTGCGCAATGTGCACAGGAACTCGTTCCCATCCCAAATCGAAAACACCGTATTGGTATTACCGCAGTCAATCGCCAGCAGCATGGCAACCCCCGTCAGAAAAACACATCCGCAGCCGGAATGGCCATGCGGGATTTTGCTGTGGATAGTACAAGATTGCCTGCCGCGTCCACCGTCTCGAAGGTTCCGACATAGTTTTCGCGCGTGGTGCGTGCTGTAATCACCTCACCCAAGCGTGCTGCTCGGCCCAGCCAGGCCGTGCGGATCGGCTCAAATCCATAAGTCACAAACTGCGCCTCATAGCGCGCATAGGCGGGGGCAAGCAGGTCGAGAAACTCTTCTGGTGTGACGGTCACACCCGCCTCCGACATCAGCGACACAGGCCGGGTTGCGCCCGCCTCGACTTCGCTTGTATCAGGGGCAGACATCAAGTTCACACCGATGCCAATGGCAAAATGCGCAAGCTGATCGCCAAAGCCCGCGCTTTCCAATAAAATGCCTGCCAGTTTACCACCATTCAGCAGCACATCATTAGGCCACTTCAAGCTGAAGATTTCCGCCCGACCGGTTGCAGCAACCAAAGCATCATAAAGCGCCAGTGCTGCCACAAAGGACCGCAGCGCCACTTTATCAGGGCTTTCAGTGGGTCGCATCACCAGTGTTGCAGAAAAATTGCCTTCGGGGCTGGCCCAGACCCGCCCCCGGCGTCCCCGTCCGGCGGTTTGGCGTAGGGCTAAAATCCATTCCGGCCCACGTAGGTCATGCGCTACGCGCATCGCTTCGGCGTTGGTGCTATCCATCTCTGCCAGAATGCGACGGCCATAACCTTCGGGCCAGTTAGTTGACAAGTGCTGCTGCCGCGGCCTGCGCCACGCCTTCGATACCGAACATGTTAATGATGCCCACCAGCATAATGGTGGCAGAGCCCATCAAGAACACCCACAAGATGGGTGAACGGCCTGTACTAAGGGGTTCACGCTCTTCCCCGAAGTACATGAAATAAACGATGCGCAGGTAATAAAACGCGCCAATCACAGAGGCGATCACACCGGCAATCGCCAGCCACGCAAGACCCGCATCATAAGCGGCCCGCAGTACGTAGATCTTGCCAAAGAAACCCAGCATTGGCGGCACGCCAGCCAGACTGAACATCAGTATCAGCATTGCCAATGCCCGGCCCGGATGGCTGCGCGAATACATATTCAGGCTATCAATATCTGTGACCGGCTGACCATCACGTTCCATGGACAGAATAAAGGCGAAAGTGCCGACATTCATCGTCACATAGATCGCCATATAGACCAGCATCGCCTGCACGCCAAAAGCGGTGCCCGCCGCCAGCCCCATCAGAGCATAACCCATGTGGGCAATTGATGAATAAGCCATAAGGCGTTTGATGTCGCGCTGACCAATTGCAGCCACAGCCCCAAGGAACATCGACAACACACTCAGCAGTGCCACAACCTGTTGCCAGTCGCCGACGACCCCGCCAAAGGCGTCATGTACCACACGGGCAAACAGGCCCATTGCTGCCACTTTCGGTGCGGTGGCAAAAAACGCAGTGATCGGTGTTGGCGCGCCCTCATAAACGTCAGGCGTCCACATGTGGAACGGCACGGCAGATACTTTGAACGCCAGACCAGAGATCACAAAAACCAACCCCAGCAACAGACCAATCGGTGCCTGCCCGTCTGCAGCCGCGATAATGCCCGAGAACAGCGTCGTGCCAGCATAACCATAGGTCAGCGAGGCACCGTACAAAAGCAAACCAGAACTCAGCGCGCCCAGAACAAAATATTTCAATCCGGCTTCGGTCGATTTAGTGCTGTCGCGACGCAGACTGGCAACAACATAAAGAGCCAGCGATTGCAGTTCCAATCCCATATAAAGCGCCATCAGATCACCGGCACTAACCATCACCATCATGCCCACGGTCGCCAATGCGATCAGCAGCGGATATTCAAACCGCAAGATATCGCGCCGCTCCATGTACTCCTGACCCATGACCATCACGGCAGCGGCACTCAGCAAAATCACCACTTTGGCAAAGCGGGCAAAGCTGTCATCATTGAACATGCCACCAAATGCCGTGCGTGTACCCTCCCCACTGACACCGATCCACAGCGCCAGAACAACGAATAGTGCCGCGGTGAGCCATGTCAGCACCCCGGCGAATTTGTCCTTGCCTGTATAGGCCACCCCCAGAAGAGCTGCCATCGCGTAGACCGAGAGGATGATCTCGGGCAGGATAACATTTAGATCTGCCTGCATTGCAGCGCCCCCTTAGTGCGACGTTTCAGCAACTTGGATGGCGGCACCTGCCGCACCCCGTGCTGTGTCATAGTTAGAGATCAGCACCTCAACAGAGGGGCCAATGATATCGGTGATCAGGCTGGGATAGACCCCCAGCAGTAAGGTCATCACCACCAGCGGCGCAAAGATCGCGCGCTCACGTTTACCCATGTCGGTGATCGACTTCAGGCTTTCTTTGATCAGATCACCCATCACGACCCGACGATAGAGCCACAGCGCATAGGCTGCCGACAGGATCACGCCGCTCGCGGCCACCAAGGCCACCCAGGTGTTGACCTGGAAAATCCCCATCAAGGTCAGGAATTCCCCGATGAACCCAGACGTTCCCGGCAGGCCAACATTGGCCATAGTAAAGAACAAGAAGATCAGCGCGTAGGCGGGCATCCGGTTCACCAACCCGCCATATGCGTCAATCTCGCGTGTATGCATCCGGTCGTAAATCACACCGACACACAAGAAGAGCGCGCCTGAGATAAAGCCATGGCTCAGCATCTGGAAGATCGCACCATCAATGCCCTGCTGGTTCGCGGCAAAGATCCCCATGGTTACATAACCCATGTGCGCAACTGAGGAATATGCGATCAGCTTTTTCATATCCTGCTGCGCCAGCGCCACCAGTGACGTATAGACAATCGCAATAGCCGACATCCACAACACCAGCGGCGTCATCACATCAGCCCCCACCGGAAACATCGGCAGGCTGAAGCGCAAGAAACCGTAGCCACCCATCTTCAGTAAGATCGCCGCCAGCACAACCGAACCCGCCGTCGGAGCCTGAACGTGTGCATCAGGTAACCAGGTATGCACCGGCCACATCGGCATCTTGACCGCAAAGCTGGCAAAGAAAGCAACGAACATCAACGTCTGCATGCCGCCAATGATCTGTACACCCAATAGGCTGAAACTGTCGGATTCAAACTCATGGTTCAGCATGCCAACAATATCGGTTGAACCGAAATCGTTATACATTGCCACCATGGCGACTAGCATCAAAACTGATCCAAGGAAGGTATAAAGGAAGAACTTGAACGAGGCATAAATCCGCTCTTTACCACCCCATATCCCAATGATCAGGAACATCGGAATGAGTCCCGCCTCAAAGAATACATAGAACAACACCAGATCCAGCGCCATAAAGACGCCCAGCATCAGTGTTTCCAGCATCAAAAATGCAATCATGTATTCCTTAACACGCTTCTCCACATTCCATGATGCAGCAATAGTTAGCGGCATCATAAAGGTGGTCAGCATTACAAACAGCACGCTGATCCCATCAACGCCCATCTTGTACTGCAAACCAAAGATCCACTCATGGGTCTCAACAAACTGGAACCCGGTATTGTTAGGATCAAAATCAAACAGGATGAACAGCGAGATCAGGAAGGTCGCAGAGGTCGCGATTAGCGCCACCCATTTGGCCACACCCTGGGCTGCAGCATCCTCGCCGCGCAGAAAGATCGCCAGAATGGCGGCTGCGCCCAGCGGGATAAACGTTACAAATGAAAGCAGATGAGATTCCATCAGTGTGCGCCCCCGCTGAATGACACCCAGGTCACAAGGACCACAATTCCGATCACCATCGCCAACGCATAGGTGAAGACATATCCTGACTGTGCCCGCCCCGCGAGACGGGTAAAGAACGGCACAATCCCCATGGCCACGCCATTGAGCGTACCATCAATCACATTGCCATCGCCACGTTTCCACAGGAAATGACCCAACCGCTTTGCCGGGCGCACAAATAGGAAATCGTAGATTTCGTCAAAGTACCATTTATTCAATAAGAACAGATACAGCGGGCGCTGATTTTCAGCCAAACGTCCGGGCAAGGTCGGGTTCCAGACATAGAACCAGAGCGCCACAACGAAACCTGTCAACATCGCAAAGAATGGGCTCATTTTGACCCATTTCGGCGCATGGTGGGCATCGTCCATGACATGATTGTCAGCCGCCATATAGATCGCACCCTCAGGTGCCACCGCATGGCCTGCATCTGCCACAGCATGATCCGCGTCTTCGTCATGCCCGTCGGCATCAGCAACGACAGTGGCATCATGGTCATCAACCTCAGCATGATCATCTGCGTGGCCGCTGGCCACGGCTGTCTCTGTGTCCGCATGTGCATCCGCTTCACCATGCGCATCAGCCGCTTCGGCATGGTGCGCAGGAATTCCAAAGAACTCATTCACCTGATCATGATCACCAAAGAAGTCGTTGTACCACAGCATCCCGGCGAAAATTGCTCCCAATGACAGCACTCCAAGCGGCACCAACATCACCGTTGGACTTTCATGGGCGTGATCATGGGTGTGTTTGTCGCCACGCGCCTCACCAAAGAAGGTCAGGAACATCAAACGCCAGCTGTAGAAGCTGGTGAACAGTGCCGCAATTACCAGCATCCAGAAGGCATAGCCGCCAGCCGTGCCTGCATAGGCGCTCTCAATGACCGCATCCTTGGACAGGAAGCCGGCAAAACCGATATGCGTCAGCGGAATGCCAACGCCGGTGATGGCCAACGTCCCGATCATCATCGCCCAGAACGTATAAGGCAGCTTTTTGCGCAAGCCACCATAGTTACGCATGTCCTGTTCGTGATGCATTCCGTGGATCACGGAACCTGCACCCAAGAACAACATCGCCTTAAAGAATGCGTGCGTAAACAGGTGGAACATCGCGACCGAGTAAACCCCAACGCCCGCCGCCACAAACATATAACCAAGCTGCGAACAGGTCGAATAGGCGATTACACGTTTGATATCGTTCTGTACCAGACCAACAGTCGCGGCAAAGAACGCGGTGGTCGCGCCCACGAATGTGATGAACGCCGTGGTTTCAGGCGCATATTCCATCAGCGGGGACATCCGACAGACAAGGAAAACACCCGCAGTTACCATGGTTGCCGCGTGGATCAGCGCCGAAACTGGTGTCGGGCCTTCCATCGCATCTGGCAGCCAAGTGTGCAGGAACAATTGCGCCGATTTGCCCATCGCGCCAACAAACAGCAAGAAAGCCAGAACGTTCGCCGCGTTCCAGTCTGCCCACAAGAATGTCAGTGTCATGTTCGCCAGCTCGGGCGCCATGGCAAAGATCTCGTCCAGCTTGATCGAGTCGGTCATCAGGTACAGGCCGGCAATGCCCAGAATAAAACCAAAGTCACCGATACGGTTGACCACGAAGGCTTTGATCGCCGCCGCATTTGCACTTGGCTTACGGAAATAGAAACCGATCAACAGGTATGAGGCCAGGCCAACCCCTTCCCAACCAAAGAACATCTGCAACAGATTATCCGCCGTCACCAGCATCAACATGGCAAAGGTAAAGAGGCTCAGATAAGCAAAGAAACGTGGGCGATAGCTCTCGTTTTCGGCAAAATTTTCGTCATGCGCCATGTAGCCAATAGAGTAGAGATGCACCAAGGCAGACACGGTATTGATCACGATCAACATGATCGTGGTCAGCCGGTCCACCCGAATGGCCCAGGCTGTATCAAGCGTGCCTGATTGCAGCCATGTCATGATGTGAACGGCCTCAAGCTCAGTTGCGCCTTTCAAGAATACAACCCAGCTGAGCAATGCGGCCAACATCAACAGACCTGTGGTCAGCCATTGCGCACCCTTGTCGCCAATGACCTTCCAGCCAAAGCCCGCAATGATTGCCCCGATGAGCGGCGCAAAGAGGATTATCTTGTAAATCATCTGATGCTCAGCCTTTCATCACATTCACGTCTTCCACAGCAATCGTGCCTCGATTGCGGAAGAAACAGACAAGGATCGCCAGACCAATCGCCGCCTCGGCAGCTGCAACCGTCAACACAAACAGGGTAAAAACCTGCCCGGCCAAATCTCCCAGATGCCACGAAAAGGCGACCAGATTGATGTTGACCGACAGCAACATCAGCTCGATCGACATCAGCAGGATGATCACGTTCTTACGGTTCAGGAAAATCCCGAAAATACCAATGACGAACAAGGCCGCAGCCACCGTCAGGTAATGTTCCAATCCAATCATGTCGTCCCTCGGTTCTTCTCTTGTGCCAAGATCAGGTGCATCACAGCCCCTGCCCCGGTTTGACGTCTTTCAGTTCCATTGCCTTGGCTGGGTCGCGGTACATCTGCGCCAACACGTTCTGGCGTTTGACATCCTTGCGATGGCGCAGGGTCAGTACAATCGCGCCAATCATCGCCACCAACAGGATCAGACCTGACAACTGGAACAGCAGGAAATATTTGTCGTAAATTAGCAGACCCAGTGCGGCGGTATTTTCCACGCCCTCGGGGGTCACGGCCTGACGGGCGGATTCTGCGCCCTCGGCCTCGTGCCATGCGCCGTAAGCCATCCCAAGTTGCATCAGCAAAACAAGCCCGATCAGCAGGGCCAGCGGCATATAGCGCGCCATTTCGGCCTTCAATTCGGCAAAGTCCACGTCCAGCATCATCACCACGAACAGGAACAACACCGCGACCGCGCCGACATAGACGATGATCAGCAACATCGCGACGAATTCCGCCCCCAGCAGCACGAACAATCCTGCCGCGCTCAGGAATGACAGGATAAGCCACAGCACCGAATGCACCGGGTTGCGACTGACAACAGTGAACAGCCCGCCGATCAACAGGCAGGTCGCAAACATATAGAAACAGAATGCTGCCATGGTCATCACTCTTTGTCCTTTTCCTCGGTCTCATCCAGAACCTCGCGCGCAAAATCCATCGCGCGGGTCATGGACGGGATGCCGGCAAACATCGACATATGGGCGATGGTTTCGGCAATTTCGTCTTTGGTGGCACCGGCTTCCAACGCATGGCGCACGGTCATACGGATCTGGCTGTCGCTTTGCGCGCCCAGCATGGTCAGCCCCGACAGGGTCAACAACATGCGGGTTTTAGCATCCAGACCGTCCTTATTGACCCCTTTGCCGAAACTCATTTCCATGAATTCCTTGGGCATCGTTGGCCACAGCTTTTCAAACCCCTTGGGTGAAAACGACTCGAGCGTGGGATTCAGGTTTTTCGCCATCTCCTGCGCATGCGCCATCATCTGTTCAAACGGGTTTTTAGGATCAGTCATCGGTACGGTGCATCCAGTTCCAGATTGCGGGCAATCTCGGCCTCCCAACGGTCGCCGTTATCGAGCAGTTTTTCCTTGTCGTAAAACAGCTCTTCGCGGGTCTCGGTGGCAAATTCGAAATTCGGCCCTTCAACGATGGCATCCACTGGGCAGGCCTCTTGGCAGAAGCCGCAATAGATGCATTTGGTCATGTCGATGTCATAACGCGTGGTGCGACGGCTGCCGTCATCACGGGGCTCAGCATCAATAGTAATCGCCTGCGCCGGGCAAATCGCCTCGCACAGCTTGCAGGCAATGCAGCGTTCTTCGCCATTGGGGTACCGGCGCAATGCGTGCTCACCACGGAAACGCGGGCTCAGCGGCCCCTTTTCATGCGGATAGTTCAGCGTCGCCTTGGGGGCAAAGAAGTACTTCAACCCCAGCTGAAACCCCTTGATGAAATCCTTGAGCAGGAAATAGCCCGCGGCTCGGTTATAATCGATCTGCGTCATGGATTATCCCCCAATCGCCCAGCGGGCCCAAAAGCCGCCAAACACTTCGAATTTTGCCAGGAACGACACGATCACCACCCAGCCGATCGACAGCGGCAGGAACACCTTCCAACCGATCCGCATCAACTGATCATAGCGATAGCGTGGCGTGATCGCCTTCACCATTGCGAAGATGAAGAAGAAGAACGCCATCTTGCCGACCATCCACAGCACGCCATCAGGCAGCCCCGGAATGGGCGACAGCCAGCCACCAAAGAATAGCAGCGACACCAGCGCGCACATCAGGAAAATGGCAATGTATTCGCCCGCCATAAACAGCAGGAACGGTGTTGATGAATATTCCACCTGATAGCCCGCCACCAATTCAGATTCAGCCTCGGGCAGGTCAAACGGCGGACGGTTGGTTTCAGCCAAGGCCGAGATGAAGAACAAGAACACCATTGGGAAATGTGGCAACCAGTACCAGTTGAACAGGCCCAGATCACCATCTTGCGCGGCAACAATGGCACCAAAATTCATTGATCCGGTCGAAATGATCACGCCGATGATGATCAGGCCCAGCGAGACCTCATAAGAAATCATCTGCGCGGCCGACCGCAACGAACCAAGGAAAGCGTATTTGGAGTTTGATGCCCAACCGCCCATGATCACGCCGTAAACTTCCAATGACGACATGGCGAACACGAACAGGATGGCGACGTTGATGTCACTCAACACCCAGCCATCATTGAACGGGATCACCGCCCAGGCCAGAATGGCCAGAACAAAGCTGGTCATCGGGGCCAGAATGAACACCGGCTTGTCGGCACCAGCGGGAATGACTACCTCTTTCACCACATATTTCAGCGCATCCGCCACCGATTGCAGCAGGCCAAACACGCCAACCACGTTGGGACCGCGCCGCATCTGAACCGCGGCCCAGATCTTGCGGTCACCGTAGACCAGAAACAGCAGCGAGATCATTACGAAACCAACCACGGCCAAACACTGTGCCACGATCAGTACCGCAATCCCAAAAGGGGTCGTCAAGAATTCAGCCATCAGGTCCTCGCACCATCGCTCGTCGGTTTACCGCTTGTTACGCGGCTTGTGTTCATTTGCCCAGCCGGATCCCCGGCTTTGGCGTTTTCATCTCAGTTTTGGTCCGCGTTATTCTGCGGCCAGTGGTTTATCGCTGCGTGCTTTCGCACCGGCGCTCAGCTCTGCCATCAACGCGCTGGAGCGCGCGATTGGATTGCTCAGGTAAAAATCTTTCACCGCACCACGGAAATCAGCCGTGCCTAACGTGTCTGTTGCCAGCGGCTGCCACTCGTTCTCTGGCACCGTGTCCAGTTGAGCCAGATGCGGCACCTCTGCCACCAGCGCCTGACGCAGTTGCGCCATGCTGTCATACGGCAGGGCATTGCCCAGCTCGCCCGACAGTGCCCGCAGGATGGCCCAGTTTTCCTTGGCCTCGCCCGGTGCATGCCCCGCACGCAGCGCCAGTTGTGGTCGGCCTTCTGTGTTTACGAACAATCCGGTTTCTTCGGTATAAGCCGCACCTGGCAGGATCACATCGGCGCGGTGCGCGCCCCGGTCGCCATGACTGCCTTGATAAATGACAAAGGCACCGGCGTCGATTTCGACCTCATCTGCCCCAAGGTTGTAAATCACTTTGGCCCCATTAATCGCCGCCTCCATGCCACCTTCGGTCACGGCACCAACATCCATCGCGCCCACGCGTGCAGCGGCGGTGTGCAAAACCATCAGTTTGGAGTTCGTCTCAGCCGCCAGTTGCTGCGCTGCGGCCAATACCGCCAGGCCATCCGCCTCTCGCAGAGCCGCCTGCCCCACGATCACAACAGATGGCTGATCCATGACCGCGCCATGTTCCTTGCCCAGCAGGCCAGACAGTGCCGCGCGATCCGTCCCAATATGCGCATAGTCATAGGTCAGATCAGTCGCTTCGCCGATCAGGCCAACGGTGGCCCCTTTGATCCATGCCTTACGCAAGCGTGCGTTCAGAACCGGCGCCTCAACCCGCGGGTTGGTGCCAATCAGCATGACGAATTTGGCGTCATCGACCTCTTCGATGCTGGCAGTCCCGACATAGCCCGAGCGATTGCCAATTGGCAGACGCGCGTTATCAGTGCGGCATTCGACATTGCCGCCCAGGCCTTCGACCAGCTGTTTCAGCGCGAATGCCGCCTCAACCGGGGCCAAGTCGCCGATCAGACCGGCAACCTTCCTGCCCTTCATCGCCTCTGCGGCTTTGGCAAGGGCCTCGCCCCAGCTTGCGGGACGCAGCTTGCCGTTTTCACGCACAAAGGGTTTGTCCAGACGCTGGCGACGCAGCCCGTCCCAGACAAAGCGAGTCTTGTCTGAAATCCATTCCTCGTTCACGCCATCATTGTTGCGTGGCACGATCCGCATGACCTCTCGACCCTTGCAATCCACCCGGATGTTGCTGCCAAACGCATCCATCACATCGATGGTTTCGGTCTTGGTCAGCTCCCACGGGCGCGCAGTAAAGGCATATGGTTTCGACACCAGCGCCCCCACCGGGCACAGATCAATGATGTTGCCCTGCAAATTGCTGTCGAGCGTTTCGCCCAGGTACGAAGTGATCTCTGAATCTTCGCCACGCCCTGTCTGGCCCATCTGGGTGATGCCCGCGACCTCAGTCGTAAAACGCACACAACGCGTGCAGGAAATGCAACGTGTCATATGGGTTTCCACCAGCGGCCCCAGATCCAGATCATCCACCGCGCGTTTTGGTTCACGAAAGCGGCTGAAATCCACGCCATAAGCCATGGCCTGATCCTGCAGATCGCATTCGCCACCCTGATCGCAGATCGGGCAATCCAGCGGGTGGTTGATCAGCAGGAATTCCATCACCCCTTCGCGAGCCTTTTTGACCATCGGAGAATTGGTTTTCACCACCGGCGGTTGGCCTTCGGGTCCGGGGCGCAGATCACGCACCTGCATGGCACAAGAGGCCGCCGGTTTCGGCGGCCCGCCAACAACCTCCACAAGACACATCCGACAGTTCCCAGCGATCGACAGGCGTTCGTGATAGCAAAAGCGCGGCACTTCAATGCCGGCCTGCTCACACGCCTGAATCAGGGTCATCGCCCCGTCGACTTCGATCTCGTTTCCGTCGATGATGATTTTGCGAAGGTCAGTCATCGGTTCTCACTTTGCTTTCAGTAACACGCCAATCTGGCTGTTCTTCTTGATCTCGCCATGCCCCAGCTTGCACAAAGAGGCATGATCCAAATTGCTGGCACCACGGCTTTTGTAATAGGCATTCCGACGCTCACGCATCTCGGCTTTGTTCTTTTTGTTGTTCAGATACGATCTGATCTCAGGCTCGCTATAACCACGTTCACGCGCGATATCCTTGAGGTCGTTGACATAGCCTCGCGCGGTGAACACACGCACCCCAATGGTATCGCAGGCGCGGTTGATCTTTTCGGCAACGGCCACAATCAGCAGCCCGGCATTGATGTCGTCTTCGTTTTTCAATCCGGCTTGTGCCTGAGCCGCGGTACTGGCCAACAACGCGGCTACAACAAGTGGTACAATCATACGCATTTGATATCTCCTATATGACAAGCAGAAGGCCACGGATCATTCCGCCCTTCTGCTGACACGCAGGTGGTGTTACAGGCGTTCGTTATGCAATAACAACGCATGTATCCCACTGATATCGCGACATTTATCACCACGTCACACAAGCCCCTGTCAGTTTCAGGTCACTCCCAGACAGGTTCAACGTCCCATTCTTGGCATCTGGCCCCTGCACCCATTTGATCTCAGAGGTGCCAAAGTTTTTCAGGCAATACTTAGTGCCTTCCAAACGGCCTGCTTCACGTGCACCATCCAAACCTTTGGTGGCCCGTTTGACTGTTACGACAAAGCTCTGGCGGTCTTCTGATGCACTCTTGGCTTTCGTGGGGTAATATACCCCGTTGAAATAGACGCGTTGTCTTTTCTCGGTACAGGCCGACACAGTCAACAAGGCTACCAGACACAACAATACAATTCTCATCGTACACCACCCTGCCGTGATACCGGCACTAAATAATATGAACTCACAATCGACATCATCGTTTCAAAGAGCCTTTCCGATAGCCGCCAGACCCAGCAACAAACAACACAACCAACCCACCACGTAGATGAACGAGCGTGGCCCCATATTTGGTTTGCCGATGCCCTTGACATGTACCACGATCAACGCAATCCGGCTGATGAAAAAGATAGAAGCCAACCAGTTGACGCAAGTTGGACTAACGCCTGCAAAAATCGCCGCAGCTGTTACAGCGACAAAAAAGCCAATAGTTTCGGACAGATTCAGATAAGCCCGGTGCCACCGATAAGTCTCAAGACCGTAATCTTGCTCAGGCGAAGCTCCCGGCGCAAGGCCCAGTTTCTGCTTACGCAGTGCTGTCAATGGCGACATCACCAGCCCCATCATGGCTGTGCCCGCAAGTGCAACAATTGCATGTCCGTATTGCCCTAGATCATCCATGATATCACTCCGCTGCCATCGCACCCATCCGGCCCGATTTCTGGGCCTTGATGCGATCTTCGATTTCTTCCCGGAAATTGCGGATCAAGCCCTGAATCGGCCAGGCTGCAGCATCCCCAAGGGCACAAATGGTATGTCCTTCAACCTGTTTGGTCACTGAGAAGAGCATATCAATCTCTTCCAGTTCCGCCTCGCCGCGCACAAGACGGTCCATCACCCGCATCATCCAGCCGGTGCCTTCACGGCATGGCGTACACTGACCACAGCTTTCGTGCTTGTAGAATTTGCTCAGCCGCCAAATTGCTTTGATGATATCGGTTTGCTTGTCCATAACAATGACCGCTGCCGTGCCAAGGCTTGATCCTACATCCCGCAACGCGTCAAAATCCATCACCGCATCCCGCATGTTTTCACCGCGTACACAAGGCACTGATGATCCCCCAGGGATCACTGCCAACAAATTATCCCAACCGCCGCGAATACCGCCGCAATGCTTGTCGATCAGTTCCTCAAAGGGAATCGACATCGCGTCTTCAACCACGCAAGGGTTGTTCACGTGACCCGAGATGCCAAACACCTTTGTGCCCGCATTATTGGGGCGGCCAAAGCTGGCAAACCAATCCGGCCCTCGACGCAGGATGGTCGGCACAACGGCAATCGATTCCACGTTGTTCACAGTCGTCGGGCAACCATAAAGCCCCGCGCCCGCTGGAAATGGCGGCTTCATCCGCGGCATGCCCTTTTTGCCCTCGAGGCTTTCCAGCAGCGCGGTTTCTTCGCCGCAAATATAAGCCCCGGCTCCGTGCGCGAGATAGAGATCAAAGTCGTAGCCCGACTTGCAGGCATTCTTGCCAATCAGACCAGCCTCATAAGCTTCATCAATCGCCGCTTGCAGCGCCTCCCGTTCACGAATGTATTCGCCGCGAATATAGATGTAACAAGCATGGGCGCCCATGGCGAAGCTCGCAATCAGGCAACCCTCAACAAGCGTATGCGGATCATGGCGCATGATCTCGCGATCTTTACATGTTCCCGGCTCAGATTCGTCAGCGTTCACCACCAGATAGGCCGGGCGCCCGTCGCTTTCTTTGGGCATGAAGGACCACTTGAGCCCCGTTGGAAAGCCCGCGCCACCACGTCCACGCAATCCGCTGGCCTTGACCTGATCCACAATCCAGTCGCGCCCGTTTTGCAAGATCTTCGCGGTGCCATCCCAATGGCCGCGTGCTTTCGCGCCCTTCAGGCTCCGATCATGCATCCCGTAAAGATTGGTAAAGATACGGTCCTGGTCGTTCAGCATCCCGCTACCCCTGTTTGTCCTGACGCGCACGCCAGATCTGAAAAATCATCCAAAAGGCCCAAATGAACCCTGCCAACGCCACCAAATCGAACAATGCCAGCATCCGATGGCTTATCCCCAGCACTCCGCCGATCAACGACGCCAAAACCCAAAACACCGCCGTTCCAGCGATCACTAGGGCCACATGTCGCCCCTTTTGTGCTTCGGTCTTGTCGCTCGTCATAGCGTACACCCACATCCTATGCCTTATCGCCCTTGGCCAAATCAGTGGCCTGACTGATCCAGTCGTCACGCTCGATCCGGCCTTTGAACTTCAACCGCGCATCAACCCAGGCAATCTCGGCCTCTGACCACTTTGCAATCTGGTCATAATGATAAAAGCCCAGCTCGTTGAGCGTTTGCTCCAGTTTTGGACCAACACCCGAGATCTTTTTCAGATCATCCGCCCCCGCTTTGCGCGCGGCTTTTAGCGTTCTGGGTTTCTTTTCTTTAACGTCCGCTGCTTCAGCCTTTGGCGCATCCGCTTTTTTGGCTGAAGCTCTATCAACATTTGCGGTAGGTTTCGTGGGCGATTTCGCCTGCTTCACCTTTGGCGCGCCTGGGTTATGATTGGCCCCTTTGTCACGCCACGGCGCCAATAGCGGCACCTCTGTGCCATCAATGCGTTTGACCGTATCGCCAATTGCCGTCGCGAGTGCTGCGCTGGCATTATACTGCGTCTTGCTGCTGTCAAATTCGGTCAGGCTGGTCAATCCGCTCAAGGGCTCGGACGCATAGCGCCCATTCTGCGGCCCCGGCACCGGCACATTGCCAGCCGCCAGTTCATCGAGAATTTCAACTAGACGCTCGCTTGTCAGATCTTCGTAGTAATCTTTGCCAATCTGGGCCATCGGCGCATTGGTGCAGGCCCCAAGGCATTCAACTTCTTCCCAACTGAACTTGCCATCTGTGCTGACCACATGCGGCTGATCGGCAATCTTTTCACGGCAAACTGCCACCAGATCTTCGGCACCACAGATCATGCACGACAGCGTACCACAGATCTGAATATGTGCTACAGATCCAACCGGTTGCATCTGGAACATAAAGTAAAACGAGGTCACCTCAAGCACGCGAATCTGCGCCATATCCAGCATCTTGGCAATCACTTCGATGGCCGGACGTGTCACCCAACCTTCTTGTTCTTGCGCACGCCACAAAAGTGGGATCACCGCACTGGCTTGCCGCCCTTCCGGATACTTTGAGATCTGCGCCTCGGCCCATGCCTGATTGGCAGGGGTAAAAGCAAAACTCTCAGGCTGCTCGTGGTGGAGACGTCTTAGCATCTAGGCACAGGCTCCTGTGATCAGTTTGACCCCACCCTCTGGTAGAGCTTCGGCATTGCCAGCGGCCAATTCGTATTTGGTGATGTCTTTGACCTGCTCACGGGTCAAGCCAGTTTGCAACTCGACCGGCAGGTAATCAGATTCGTGTACCATGCTGCAATCGATGCTGGCCACGGCCGCCTCGTAATTGGCGATATCCTGTTGTGAAACGCTTTGCGGTGGCAATGCACAGGCCGCCAATAGCGACATTCCAGCAATCACAAATCCAAACTTACGCATGTTCATCAGAAATCTTCCCCGTTTACACTTTTCTCAAGACCAGATCAGCGGTCAATTTCCCCAAACACAACATCCATCGTGCCAATAATTGCCGCCACATCAGCCAGTTGATGCCCCCCGGCGATGTGATCCATCGCCTGCAGGTGCAAGAACCCCGGCGCGCGGATCTTTGACCGGTACGGCTTGTTGGTGCCATCAGCCACCAGATAAACGCCGAACTCACCCTTTGGGGCCTCAACTGCGGCGTAAACCTCACCCGCCGGTACGTGGAACCCTTCGGTATAAAGCTTAAAGTGATGAATGAGCGCCTCCATCGAGGTCTTCATTTCCCCACGCTTTGGTGGCGTCAGCTTGCCCCGGGCCAGAACATCGCCCTTACCCTCGGGCGCACGTAGCTTGGCAATCGCCTGATGGATGATGTGCACCGATTGGCGCATTTCTTCCATTCGGCACAGGTAACGGTCATAACAATCACCGTTTTTTCCCACCGGGATCTGAAACTCAAATTCGTCATAGCATTCATAAGGCTGCGCCCGACGCAAATCCCATGCCATGCCAGAGCCACGTACCATCACACCAGAAAAGCCCCAGTCCAGCGCGTCCTGTTCGGTGACAACACCAATATCTGCGTTACGTTGTTTGAAAATCCGGTTTTCAGTCAGCAAACCATCGATGTCTGCCAACACTGCCGGGAACTCATTCGCCCAAGTTTCGATATCGTCAATCAGGTCCTCAGGCAGGTCCAGATGCACACCGCCGGGCCGGAAATAGGCCGAGTGCAGGCGCGCGCCGCAAGCCCGCTCATAAAAGCACATCAGCTTTTCGCGCTCTTCAAAACCCCACAAAGGCGGTGTCAACGCGCCAACGTCCATCGCTTGCGTGGTGACGTTCAACAGATGGTTCAGAACACGGCCAATCTCGGAATACAAAACCCGGATCAGGCTGGCACGACGCGGAACTTCGACCCCGGTCAGCTTTTCAATGGCCAGACACCAGGCATGTTCCTGATTCATTGGTGCCACATAATCCAGCCGGTCGAAATACGGCAGGTTCTGCAGGTACGTGCGGCTTTCCATCAACTTTTCAGTGCCACGGTGCAGCAGGCCGATGTGTGGATCGCACCGTTCAACAATCTCGCCATCTAGCTCTAACACCAGACGCAAAACACCGTGGGCTGCTGGGTGTTGCGGGCCAAAGTTAATGTTGAAATTGCGGATCTTCTGTTCGCCGGTCTGCGCGTCTTCGAAACCCTTGGAGCCGTCCATCATTTGCGCTCCTCCATACTACTTTGCGAACTCGAAGAATTCGCCTTAGCTACTTTTTGTCTCAAGACGTTTGCAATCCACGCGAATATCGCAGCACTCGTAGCATACAGAAACGTCAAATATAGGGTAATGTTCATACCTTCTGTCCAAACCGGACCATCAACCCTTTGACCAGACATTCCTACTGCAATTGTCCTGACATATCCGCCACCAAAACCCGCCAGAAGCGCAAGCGACACACCAATCACAACAATAACGGCGACAGAAATTGCGATGGCTTTTCTCTTCGACAAGAAAAAACCGCACAAAGAACCCAGCACGATTGGAACAGGATTCGCGACCTGTTCGATTGCAAACCCTAGGTTGCTACCCGCCACTTCCACTACGCCTCCTCCTGCTTCAGGCGATACGCATCAAACGCTTTTCTAACAAACCCCCCGATGCAAGCCGGTATAATGAAACTCAATGGGATAGATGCCCCAACCAAGAAGCCCGCACCTGTAGCTTCTTCTTCGACAGTGCCTTTTAGAACCCAGTCGATCGCGTGGACAAAAAGCCCAGCGGGGATCGCAAACACCAAAGCCGCAACAAATGACCAAAGCCATATTTGCTCAACCGTCAAAAAGTGGCCCAACCACAGTCCACCTATCAAAGAAACCACTCCGAATACGATAAGCTGTATCATGTGCCAGCCTCGTCTTTTTTCTCATCACCCGGCAGAATGTATTCGGCACCCTCCCATGGGCTCATGAAATCAAACTGGCGGTATTCTTGCACCAAAGATACCGGCTCATAAACCACGCGCTTTTGCGCCTCGTCGTAGCGCACCTCGGTATAGCCCGTGGTCGGGAAATCCTTGCGCAGCGGATAGCCGCGAAAACCATAGTCGGTCAAAATCCGGCGCAGGTCGGGGTGACCGCTGAACAGAATGCCGAACATGTCAAAGACTTCACGTTCAAACCAATTGGCCGACGGGTGCACCGATGTGATTGAGGGCACCATGTCCTCCTCGCGCACAGCAGTACGCAAGCGAATGCGTTGGTTTTGGTACATCGACAGGAAATGATAGACCACATCGAACCGCTTGGGGCGTTCGGGGTAATCCACGGCTGTGATGTCCACCAGCGATGAAAACTTGCAAGTCTGATCGGTTTTGAGAAACTCAACAAACCCAACGATATGCGATGGCGCGATGTCGACGTTCAACTCACCATGGCTGACATCCCATGCCAGTACGCAATCGGGGCGCTTGAGCTCAATATAAGCGCCCAGCTCATTCAGGGCCTCGGTCATCGCATCACTCATCGTACAATCGTCCCTGTCCGGCGAATTTTGCGCTGCAGCTGCAGGATGCCGTAAACCAGCGCCTCGGCTGTCGGAGGGCAACCCGGCACGTAGATGTCTACCGGCACAACCCGGTCACAACCGCGCACCACCGAATAGCTGTAATGATAATAACCGCCACCATTTGCGCAGGACCCCATCGAGATCACATAGCGCGGCTCTGGCATCTGATCGTAAACCTTGCGCAGCGCCGGGGCCATCTTGTTCGTGAGTGTCCCCGCCACGATCATCACGTCCGACTGACGCGGGCTGGCCCGCGGGGCAAAACCAAAGCGCTCCACATCATAGCGTGGCATCGCGGTGTGCATCATCTCAACCGCGCAGCAGGCCAAACCAAAGGTCATCCAGTGCAATGATCCGGTGCGCGCCCAGTTAATGATGTCCTCGGACGAGGTCAGCAAGAAGCCTTTGTCCTGCAGATCACGGTTCAATTCCTGCGTGGCGACCTCGCGATCACCGCCAGCGGTGTTGGCGCCGTAAGCACTTTGGGATGTTACTGCCATTCCATCGCCCCCTTGCGCCATTCATAGGCAAAGCCAGCGGTCAGAACGGCCAGAAACACCATCATCGACCAGAAACCAACCATGCTGACATCTTTGAAGGCTACTGCCCATGGGAACAGCATCGCAATTTCAAGATCAAAGATGATGAACAGGATCGAAACCAGATAGAACCGCACGTCGAACTTCATACGCGCATCGTCAAAAGCGTTGAAGCCACATTCATAGGCGCTGACTTTTTCCGGGTCAGGATTGCGCACCGCCAAAATAACCGCCGCAAGGATCAGGACAATCCCAAGCGCGATGGCAATGCCCATCAAAACGAGAATGGGAAGGTATTCCCTCAGCATCTCTTCCACGTTGTGGCTCCTTTCATGCGCGTTGGGCGCATATCCAGATTGCTGCAATGATTTATCCGGGTTTACCCCTGCCCCTTGGTGGGGTCAACCAGCGGGAGCCAGATTCACAGGTAAGTTTGCGACCATACAACTTCCGATTTGATGCATATTCTCAATGTTATATGGACCGCGCCGCTTCCGATAGGTTTTTAAGCTTTTCCATCGCCAGATCACGCCCGAGAAAGCCCAACCCACAATCAGGTGCCGCAATCAGGCGGTCAGCGGGTAAATGGTTCAATATCTCGTGCATCCGGGCGCGAATCTCCTCCACAGTTTCCACGCGACTCGACGCAATCGTAACAAAACCGACAATCAGCTTTGACTTTGCAAAGCTCTCGAACAACGCGGCCGGGTTGTAACGGTGCGCATCCTCAATCGAGATTTGGTCCGCCACGCCGTCAACCACCTCCGCGATTTGTTGGTATGAGGTTTGATCTGCCTTCGGATAGTCCCGGTCATCCAGAGCATTGGGATAGCCGCAACACATATGCACGACCCGCTGCACATCAGATGGCACAGCGTGAAAACACCGCTCAAGTGTTTCAATGCCATAGGCCAGCGCAGCATCGGGTTTGCGGGCAAAAATCGGTTCGTCCACTTGAATATATTTGCATCCTGCCTCTGCCAGCGCCAGAACCTGTTTATTCAAGGCATCGGCCAGATCGCGCGTCAAGGCCGCCGGATCGTTGTAATGCACATCCGCTGTTGTGTCTGAGATGGTCATCGGCCCCGGCATGGTGATTTTGACCGGTCGGCCCGCCGCCGCCTCGGCCACCTGCCAGTCACGCACCAGAACGCTGGTATCGCCCGCCGCCACAGCACCGCGAATGGTCGGCAGCTTGGTTACATAGGCATCATTGCGCATCGAACGTTCGGTCAAGTTCTCAAAATCGAACCCCGCAAAATGGCGGCATTGGTAATGCACATAGTTTTCACGCCGCACTTCACCATCGGTGGGCACGTCGATGCCACATGCAATTTGATCGGCGACAACCTCAGCTGTCGCCCGATCCAGTAAGGTCTGCGCCTCTTCTATCTTTTCATGGGTCCACTGCTGCGTGACTTCTGCGTCATACTCCTCGGAGTCGTGCGAGACCTGAAACCAATCTGAAATCGGCACATAGTCGGGTTTTGGATAAGCTCCGATGCAAGTGGTTGTCAGTGGCATGTCATTCCTCAATCGCTACGCGTTGCAATTCAGTCTCCTGCCTCCCTCTATTGGCGTCAAGGAAAACCCAAACGGTCAAGTATCGAAACTCACGCCGTTCACATCCAAACACCTAGCAAAGCTGATCTAATAACGACTATGCGGACTTGGCTATCGTTGGCCTTGAAGATATCTATGACCGCTATCACGCCGAGGTCCATTTCAGGTTTCGAAAATTCCAGTTGGCTGATTGTCTAAACTGGTAAGGTTTTTCTTTTTCCAGAACTCCTTTACCTTTTCAGGTCCCATTTCAGCGTACCATGGCTCCAAGTCAGCTTCACCTCGACTTCGCACCACCGACATCTCAGGAACACCACTGCCGCAAGATGTCGTGACAAGGTCGATATCAAGCACAAAAATATTACGCGCACCAGCAAAGTCGGGAAACAACGCGTACAGATCGTCCCACTCTGGATCGCGTGGATGGATGACCTTGGCATCACCATAGGTTCGCAGGATTAAGTGGTCTCCTGTGAAGGCACAAAACATGAGCGTCATACGCGGATTTTGCAGCAAATGGGCGGCGGTTTCATTGCCACTTCCAGTCAAGCTAAGCCAGACGATTTTCTCATCCGAGATAATCCGCAGTGAATCCAGCCCTTTAGGAGAGACGTTCACACGCCCTTCAGGTGCAGCCGTTGCGACAAAGAACACAATTTGCTCTTCTATAAACCTGCGAAACGCCTTGGTAAGTTTATTGGTCTTAATGCCCATGTTTGATCTTCTCTTTTGATTAATTGGTAGCTGTATGACGTGGGTCTAGCCATCTCGGCAGTGGTCGGAGGCTCTACCACTACCTTATTCTTCCTCTTGTCATGCATTCATCTATTGTTTCGTAAGGCAAGCTGTTGCCCAATTCCGAAAAGTCCCCGTGCTTGAACATGTTGACCGAAAGATTGTGCAAGGTTGTGTGTATGGCAGTCGCCATCGCCATCCCCAATGATATCCGCGCGGCACCAGCATCGGCGAATTCCTTCAACGTGACGTTTTCTACGGTACTAATTCCAACGTTCACAGGAATCGAAACGCTGTTACAGACCCTTGTGACAGCCTCTAAATCGTTCAGGTATGGGACGTAGACGCAATCTGCACCAGCCGCTTCAAAAGCCTGAATACGCCTGATCGATTCATCTAGATCGTACAAGCCATGCATGAAGCCATCGGCACGTGCGACAAGAACAAAATCTTTTGACAGGGCCTTTGCCGTAGCACTAGCGGCTTGGATGCGTTCTACGGCAAGATCAAATCCATAGGGTTCAATATCGGGAAGCGAAATGTCTTCAATCGAAATACCCGCCAACCCAATTTCCGAGGAGAGCTTAACGGTCTCTTCTAGTATGTCCGGAGCATCGCCAAAGCCATTCTCAAAATCGCCGGACACAGGAAGTGACGTTGCAGATACGATGATTTCAGCATGAGCCAGAGCGTCATCTCGTGTGAGATTTCCCAGATCGGACCGCCCCAATGTGAAGGCATGCGCACCCGAGGATGTCGCGAGAGCCTGCGCTCCTAGCCCTGCAAATAGGCAAGCTGTGCCTCTATCCCAAACATTCGTTAAAATGAATGGATTTCCGCGCGTATGAAGTTCTCGAAAAGTTGGTGACATTCGGGTTGTCCTTGACTCGTTTGGGATAAGATCACCACACATTAGCACTTCGCTGCTGACATGTGTGTGTCAGCAGTCTTCAAAGCCGTATAAGAATAACGATTGCTTTTGGATCGAGATTGATTGGTCACTCAGCTCGAGTGTTTGAAATAATCCAGTTGCTCCGGAACGCTGAAAACCCCTGTACGCGCAGAAGATCGCAGGCGATTTGAAAGATACCGAGCGCACCGTGCATCGCGATATTGTTTCGTTACAGTCTCTTAGGGTCTCGATAAAAGGTGAAGCAGGTGTCGGGTTGCCGTTGCATATCATTCTGAAGCCTGCGTCTCACCAGGTGGTGCTAATTGAGGAACAATTTTCGACATTTCAGGTCAGATCGTATTTCAACATATTGCAGCCAATAAATGGAGGAAGGCAGATTTTGAGCCGCGCTTCGGATGCCGCACTGAAAGAAGATGATCTTGACCTTATTGCTCTTATTGGAATCAATTCCGAAACGATTGAAATTTCGAGTGGGCGAGCGTTAGAACAATGGAATTCGGAGGCTATTGAAGAACATGTCCCAAAGTGGGCTTAGTTAGAGAACCGCGCTAAGTGATATGCGGCTATGGCGTGCCGCCAGTTGATTTCCCTATTTTAATCACCCAATTGATCTCAACTCGAATTCGACATGCCATTGAAGGTCATAAGCGTCATTCGCAATGCATCAGCATTTGAACTCTAAGCGGACATTTATGTATAGTGTTTTCTTCATTGAGGTAGCGTCTATCCCTCTTCATACTCCACCCAACTCTTGCGAAAGGCGCTGGGGGATTGGCCGAAGCGTTTTTTGAAGCGGATGGTTAGCTGGGTGGCGCTGCTGAAACCAGTGGCGGCAGAGATTTCAGCCACGGTCATGTTGGTTTCATTGAGCAAAGCATGGGCCCGGGCGACGCGCAATTCGATATAGAATTGTACCGGCGAGGTGCCAATGTATTGCTGGAACAGGCGCTCCAATTGCCGGCGTGAGATATCCATGTGTTCTGCGATCGCGCCGATCTCCAAAGGCTCTTCAATGGCATCGTGCATGTATTGCATTGCAGTGATCAGGTGCTGGTTGCGGCTGCTGAGGGCGACGGAATAGGCCGATTTTTGCAGGGCTTTGCGGTTATCGGAACGAAAATGAATGCTCATATCCGCTACGATGATCGCCAAGTCCTTGCCGTGGTCTGTTTCGATCATTTCCAGCATCATGTCAGTGGCCGCGTTGCCGCCACCGCAGGTCATGGTGCGTTGATCAATCTCGTATAGGTTGCTGCTGGGATCTTGCACCGGGAAATGTTCCATAAAGGCGGGTTGATTTTCCCAATGCAGTGTGAAGTTTTGGCTGTTCAACACACCAGCCTGTGCCAGAGCAAATGCGCCGGTGCAAATGCCGCCCATATGGCAGCCATGGGCCTTTTGATGGCGGATCCAGGCGAGGGTTTTCGGACTTGTGCTTTCATGTGGTTCAATGCCGGAGCAGACAAAGGCAAAGCTGGAACGTGGCAGGTTTTCCAGTGCCATGTCGGGGGTGATCTCAATCCCGTTGGAGCAGGCGACAGGCTGTCCGTCTTCGCTGAGTAGAAACCAGCGATACAGTTCTTTGTTGGTGACCTGATTGGCGATGCGCAAAGGTTCCACTGCGGCGCTAAAGGCCAGCATGGTGAATTTGGGCAGTAGCAGAAAGTAGAAATCTTTCGGCGGGCCGTCGTAGTCAATTCTGAAACTGGCAGCGCCCTTGGGAACGAAGTTTCTCGATTGCATTGGTCACTCCTAGCAGAGCTGTCGGATCTTGTGAAAGGCGCGCCGCAGCCCGAAGGCCGCGACGCTGGGAGGGTTCGGTTTAGGCTGTCACCGCCTCGATGGTTTCTCCGCTGTCTTGCCAGGATTGAATTTCTTCGTCCGTTGCCTTGGGCGAAAAGAGGCCCGTCATGGCGTAGAAGATCCCGATCACCGGGGATAACCAGCAGGCAAAGGCCAGCGGGATGTAGAGCAGATTCTCAAAGTTTCCATCTGAGATACCCAGACCGAGAGCGGTGATTACAAAGGCGCCGCCTGCATTCCATGGGATCAAAGGGGAGACCAGAGTGCCGCCTTCCTCGATCGCTCGCGAGAGATTCAGGGGAGAATACCCCATGCCGCGATAGACCGGCGCGTACATCCGACCGGGCAAAGCGATAGAGAGGTAAGGATCGCCTGCAACGGTATTGGTTGCCACAGAGGTCAGGATTGCGGAGGTCTGAATGCCAGCAAAGGTTTTTACTTTGGAGATGATGACCGAAATAATCGCCTGAAGGCAGCCAACACGCTCCAATGCGCCACCGAAACCAAGCGCCAGCAGCACCAGCGAGATGGTCCACATCATCGATTGAATACCACCGCGATTCAGCAAAGGATCAATTTCCGCAACACCTGTGTCGACCGAATAACCGCTGTTGGCGAACGTGAATGTCTCGTGCAGGTCGGCGCCCTGACAGAAGATTGCCATGAGGCCACCAACGACTGCCCCAGCAAAGAGGGATGGGATCGGAGGTTGCTTCATGATCGCCAACAAGATGACAAGTACAGCTGGCAGCAGCATCAGGGGGGAAATCCAGAATGCTTCTTCCAGTGCAATGGTGATCACATCGATCCGCTCAAAGGAGACTTGCGATGTGTCAATCAGGGTGAACCCGACCACAAAGTAGATCACCAGCGCGATCAGCATCGATGGCACTGTTGTCGGTAGCATGTTGCGAATGTGGTCAAACAGATTGGTGCCTGTGACGGCGGGGGCCAGATTGGTTGTGTCCGACAAGGGCGAGATTTTATCACCAAAGAAAGCGCCAGAAACAACCGCGCCAGCAGTCCAATACATAGGAATGCCAAAACCGGCACCGATACCCATCAAGGCCAAGCCGACAGTGCCGGTGGTGCCCCAAGACGTACCTAGAGAGACAGAAACAATAGCGCAGAGCAACATTCCTGCCGCAAGGAACCATTCCGGTGACAATATTTTGAGGCCGTAGTAAATCAGTGTTGGCACTGTGCCGCTGGCTATCCAGACGCCGATGATCATACCAACCGTGATCAGGATCGAGACAGAGGGTAGTGAGATATTGATGACATGAAACACGCCCTCTTCGATGTTGTTCCATTTGTGGCCAAGCTTGAGCCCGACCAACCCGGTGATAGCAATGCCGAAGGCCAGTGGAATATGTGGGGTAAAGTCGCCGAAATAGAACAGCTGGATGCCAAGCACACAGAGCGTCAGGATGATAGGCAAAAGCGCCATCCCAAGGCCGGGCTTGGTGATGTTTGAATTAGATGTAGACACGTAGGTTACCTCCCTCAGGTCAGAGACGTGCTTGTTGTGGATAAGGTTAAACACCAGATTTGGGTGGTAGAGACTCAAGGTCAGTGCGCCGGAAATTTAACGATTTGCGACATGACAAGTGGCACATCCGACGTTCTGGGCCTTGCCGCGTGGGGCTGAGGCAGCTACCACATGTGCAACACCCAATTGGGAGCATGGGCATGGAAGAATTTCACCAACGGCTAACCGACCTCCGTCAGGAGTTTCACCGTGATCCTGAGCTTGGATTTCAAGAAGAGCGAACTAAGGCCAAGGTGGCGTCGATCCTGCGGGAGCTGGGGCTGGAGGTGCATGAGGGCGCGGGCGTGATTGGTATCCTTAAGGCAGGCAATGGCAATCGTGCAATTGGACTACGGGCGGATATGGATGCACTGCCGATCCATGAAATCAGCACGCATGACTATGTCTCGAACAATCCCGGGGTGATGCATGCGTGCGGTCATGACGGGCATACCACCATGTTGCTAGGTGCGGCGGAGACACTGAGCAAGTCGCCAAATTTTGACGGCACCGTTGTGTTTATCTTCCAACCCAATGAAGAGCACGGTCTGGGCGCGCAGGCGATGATCAAAGAGGGCCTTTTGCAGAAATTCCCAATTGATGAAGTTTATGCCATCCACAATCTACCGGGCGCGCCAACTGGTCAAATCTCAACCCGGCCGGGGCAGATTTGCGCCAGTGAAAGCCTGTTTGAGATCGAGATTTCCGGTCAAGGTGGTCATGCCTCAATGCCACATGTCGGAGTGGATGCAATTACCGTGGGTGCCGAGCTGGTTCTTGCCTTGCAAACCATCGTGTCGCGCAAACTTGCACCGGGGGCCGGGGCGGTTGTGTCCGTGACTGAGTTCCTGACGGATGGGCAGCGTAATGTGCTGCCGGGGCAAGCTGTGCTTAAGGGCGATGTACGGGCACGCCTGCCGCAAGACCGGGAAGCCGTGGAGCGCTTTATGCGCCAAATTATTGATGGCGTTGCGGCAACGCACGGCGTGACTGCGAAGATGAGCTTTAACACGGAATTCATCGAAACCATCAATGCCGACGGCCCAGTAGAGGCGGTTGTCCGCACCGCAAAGGCTGCTGGTCATGAAGCAATCGGTGACCGCCCAGCCATGAGTTTCTCAGAAGACTTCGCACACTTCTGTGCTGCTGTGCCCGGTTGCTTCCTCTTGCTTGGGAATGGTGAGGAGGGACCAAACGGACAGCCCCTACATGCCGCGGATTACGATTTCAACGATGCGCTGTTGCCCATCGGGGCGGGGTTCTGGGCAGATCTGGTGAAGGATCGATTGCCAGTAAGAGCTGAGGGGTAACCCCCAATCTGTGCTGTTCGCTGTAAATGCAAAATGTCTGCTAAGAACCCTTAGCAACCGATGCTACGTTGCATTCTGGATATTTTAATCTCTACAAGCCATGCATTCAGCCGAGATTGACTATCACTCACAGCCATTCAGAATAGTTTTCAATCCGTTTTTGAGGCAAACAATCCCCTTTTCCCAGGAATGTCTCGGGCAATATGCAATGTTTGATCTCAAGTCGAATTTGTTCTTGAAATGACACGTTTATTGTTATGTCTCACACATAGCAAAACTTCATTGCTTAGAGTAGGTTTCGTCTCCCCCAAAATTGCTCTTTAGAACGGCGACCATGTTCGCTAAGCAGACAAATCAGCCCGCAACCATCTCACCTTCTCTGATCACCGTCCGATACCTTGCAGGCGGGAGACCTTTTTCCTTGCGAAACACCCGCGAAAACCCGGATTCGGATAGATAGCCTACGTCTTCTGCAATCTCGGCCAGCGGCTTGCGAGTTTCCCGCAGCGCCTTGCAGGCCAGTTGCATCCGCCAATAGGTCAGATAGCGCAGCGGCGGCATACCAATCATCTCGGAAAAGCGCACCGCAAATCCGGTACGCGACATTCCAGCCTCGCGGGCCATGGTCTCAAGTGTCCAGTTCTGTGATGGATCCGCGTGAACCACGCCCAGCGCGCGCGACAATTGCGGGTCGGCAAACCCCGACAACCCAACATCATTGGCGGCAGCACTTCCAAGAAAAGCCCGTAACGCCTGTGCGAAAATCATTTCCGACAGTTTCAAAGCGATCAACTCACCTCCCAAATTGGGCTCGGACGTTTCGGCCCCAATCATCCGCAACGAGGCCTCCATCCACTGACCAGTTTGTGCGCCGTAATCCGCGACATGCACCAAAGGGGGTAACCAACTAAAAATAGGATGCTCCTGCCCGTCTGCGATCGAAAAATGGCCACAGATCAACTGGGTTTCTCGATCTTCCACTTCCAGAAAGTCATCTCCGCCATAATACAGAACGCCAGTGCCATCATATCCTGATTTTTCCATCACAGTTTCCAATGGCAAGGCTTTGGTTTCGGTATCCGGGTGGCAATATAGAACGTGCCCTGCACCGTTGGGGATGATAACCAGATCGCCCTGTGCAAGACGCAGCGCCTCACCACCCTTTTCATGCCGGATCAAGCATTCCCCCCGATGCACGAAATGAAAGCGTGCGACATTGGAATAGCTCGGCACCCGCACACCCCACGGCTGACGAAAAGATGTACGGAAATACAATGTCCCCTTTAGGGAGAGTTGCATCAGAATATCACTCAGAAGATCTTTCATACGCTAAATATGGCAAATCGTTCAATCAGAGTCGATGATCGCAAACGATTGGTCACAAATTCTGTACGTATCGTCATACACGGCTGTAAGTTTCGTGCTTTCCTTAGTGCACAACCACTTTGCTTCAAGGATCCCACGATATGAAACATATTCTCTCCGCAGTAATTCTTGCACTTGCCTCCCCTGCTCTGGCCGCAGATCCGGCCCAGCTCAGCGACACGGAAATTGCGCATGTCGCCTATACGGCTGATAATATCGACATCCGGTATGCCCATCTGGCCTTGGCCATCAGCGATAACCCAGAAGTCCGCCAATTTGCCCGTACTATGATCAGCGATCATGAAGCTGTCAACGCAGCTGCACTTGAACTACTGGACAAGCTTGGGGCTCAGGCGACCGACAATTTCCTTTCGCAAAAACTGAACGAAGATGCAGAAGGCATCATTGATCATTTGTCACAACTACGTGGGGCCGAATTTGACCTTGCTTACGCGGAAAATGAATTGGGATATCATCAGGCCGTCAATGATCTCGTGGAAAATACGTTTATTCCCAACATCGATAACGACGAAGTGAAAGCCCTTTTTGAACAGGGTCTGGAAATCTTCAAAGTTCACGAAGGTCACGCTGAAACGATGATTGCGACCCTCAAATGACATTGCAACGCCGCCACTTTCTGGCCTGTACTGGTGCAGCTCTTGCTGCTCCAGTGTTTGCTCAGGGCTCAGCTTTCACCGTCTCCATTCGCGATTTTCTTTTTGAATTACCAAAATCAGAGCTTCACTCAACGGACAAAATTACATTCATCAACCATGATCTTGCGCCACACACGGCAACGGCTGATGATGGCAGTTGGGATACCGGTGTTCTGGAATCAGGTGATAGCATCACATTAACAATCGGCCCGGATTGGACAGGTCCATTTCATTGTGCTTTGCACCCGGCAATGACCGGGACGTTGCAGATTAATCCTCTATAACGTCCATTTCGGAGGGCGTTTTTCAAAAAAGGCCGCGATCCCTTCACGAGCCTCTTCCCCCTCCCAACAAGCGCTCAACTCTGCGATTGAGGCCTCGATCGCCGCCTTATCAATCGTTGGCCCTAACTGCCTCAACATTCTCTTGGCTCGCGCTACAGCTTGCGGCGCACAAGATAGATACGGGGTGATTTCTGCCTCTACTGCGTCATCCAGCTCGACCTCTGTCACGGAACGCGCCAGCAGGTTCAATCGCACCGCCTCTGCTGCATCAAAGCGCTTGCCAGACATAAACACCTGTCGCGCGGCGGCCTCGCCCATACGGGCCGCCGCATAGGGGCCAATTGTTGCCGGAATCAGGCCCAACCGGGTTTCAGTCAACGCCATCTGCAGATGCTCCACCCCGATGGCCACATCACAGACTGACGCTAAACCAACCCCACCGCCAAAAGCATTGCCATGCAACCGCCCAATCAGGGGTTTGGACAACGTATTGAGCGCCTGCAACATATAGGCCAGCTTGGCCGCTTCCTTGGCGCGCACCTCCAGGGTTGCCTCAAATTGGTCACGCATCCAACCCAGATCGCCACCTGCGCAAAACGTCCGCCCTTTAGCGGCCAGCACCACGACCCGAACCGCGTCATTCGCACCCAGTTGGCCTGCGGCCTCAGTCAGCTCTGCCATCATCTGCGCGGACATGGCGTTGTGTTTCTCTGCCCGGTCCAACCACAAGGTTGCGACACCTCGGTCATCTTGCTCGATGGAAATCGTTTCAAACATTTTCAGGTCCCGTTCTCATCGCACACGCCATCTGCGCGGCCTCAATTAGCACATCACGATCAAGACCCGTGTCATAACCCAGCGCCGTTAACCGATCATGCACGGCTTCAGTGGCGACATTACCTGCCGCACCCGGCGCATAAGGGCATCCCCCCAAGCCACCAACCGCTGCATCAAAGACCCGCACCCCCTGTGCCAGAGATACTTCGATATTCTCCAATGCACGCCCCGCTGTGTCGTGATAATGCCCGGCCAAATGCGCGACAGGAACTTGCATCAGAACGGCTGACAACATCGCATCCAAACGCTCTGGCATTGCCTGCCCGATGGTATCGCCCAGGCTCACCTCATAGCAGCCAGCCTTGTATAAATGTTCAGCCACCCGTGTCACAGCGGCGGGCGCAACCTTTCCGTCATAGGGGCAATCGGTCACACAGGACACATACCCCCGAACCGGAATGTTAGTCTGCCGCGCCGCTTGCATAATCGGTGCAAACCGCTCGAAACTCTCGGAAATCGTCGCGTTGATATTTGCCTTTGAAAACCCTTCCGAGGCTGAAGCAAAGACGGCAATCTCATCTGCCTTTGCTGCAACTGCACCATTATAGCCGCGTATATTGGGGGTCAGGGCCGCATACCGCACACCCGGCATACGCTGGATCCCCGCCAGCACATCCGCCCCATCCGCCATCTGCGGCACCCACTTGGGGCTGACAAAGCTGGCCACTTCAATGCGAGAGAACCCGGCGCGGTTCAAACAATCAACTAGGGCGATTTTATCTGCTGTGGCAATCTGTTGCGCTTCGTTTTGCAACCCATCTCGCGGACCAACCTCGAAAATCTCAACACGCTCGGCCATTCAACCCTCCGGTACAGGGTAGAAGTCTTGCGTATAAAAATCCTGCGCACCATCCTTGTCACGGGCCAGTTGGTAAGCCGAGCGTGCGGCAAGGCGATTGGCATACTCGGTCAGGACCGGGTAAGCATCCATCTTGACATAATATGGCGCGGCAAACAGGTTGAACCCCATCATGATGTCTGCGGCAGAAAACCCGCGGGTCAAAACATAATCCTGCGCGCCTAGCATGCGCTCGAAACCGGCCAAGGTTGCCGCCAATCGCGCCGTGGTCAGCTTGATCACCACCGGCGAAGCTTGCGTCAGATCACGCAAAAACAAATGCTGCATGTTCAGCTGCTCGATCAGGCTGGCCATGGTTTCAGCGTAAGACAGCAATTCAAGATAATGCGCGCGTTCAGCCTCGCCAATACCCGGTGCCAGACCACCACCCGCATGTTCCTCGCACAGGGTCTGCACAATGGCCCCACTTTCGAACAACACTCTGCCATCGATCTCCAACGCGGGCACCCGCCCCGCCGGGGAAATCGCCAGAAATGCCGGATCCCGCAACGATCCGTTACGGATGGAATACTCCACTACATCGCAATCAAACCCCAGTTCCTCAAGCAGCCACAAAACCCTGAAAGAGCGCGAAAACGGCACGTGGTGTAAACGGATCATTGCGTGTCCTCCTCTGTCTCTAGTGCAATCAACGCAGCGCCAGCTTCAACCTGCGCGCCCTCATTCACCAAAATATCTGAAATCACCCCATCGCGCATCGCCAACAGGGTATGTTCCATTTTCATTGCCTCCAGAATGGCCAAACGGTCGCCTTTTGTCACCACCTGCCCGGCAGAGGCAAACACAGCCTTGACCAACCCCGGCATCGGCGCTTCAACCACATTGCCCGTGCCCGCCTCTTCCGTACCTCGCGCCAGCGGATCGTGTCGAGTAAAAGTCACGGCACGTGGCCCGAAAAGAGTGATTTCATCGCCAATCATCACCTGCGCCGGGGCGTGAGCTTCATCAAACCGCCAGCCCGCTGCCAACCTTTGCGCGCGCACCCGCGTCTCGCCAACATCTACCTCATGGTGAACCGCCGACTGCACAGTCACTGCGATCTCTCGGTGTTCCTCTTCCTGCTGTAGGTTGATCGACCATGTCAAAGGCTGCCATAGGGCAAAGCCGGTTTCAGGCGCAACCTCCCCCATCAACCCCAGCCCGGCCAGCGCCGCCTGCGCCCAGTGTTGTGGTGTCACTTCGGGTTCTTGCACCAACGCCTCCAGATCCCGTGCGATCAATCCTGTATCAACCTCGCCACGCGCAAATCCCTCGTGTCGACACAGCGCCCCCAGAAAGGCCAGATTGGTTTGCAATCCTGCAATCTGACAGGCCCCGATTGCCTGCTGCATCTTGCCCAACGCAATTTCGCGGCTGGCCCCATGGGTGATAATTTTGGCAATCATCGGATCATAAAAAGGGCTGATCGCATCGCCTGACTGTACGCCCGAATCCACACGGGCACCCTGTGGAAAGACCAGATGTTCCAATGTACCCGTGGCCGGTAAAAATCCCTTTGGCACATCCTCGGCATAAAGCCGCACTTCGAAGCTGTGGCCAGTGATCGTCAGCCACTCTTGAGTGGCTGGCAGGGCCTCTCCCGATGCCACCCGTAATTGCCATTCCACCAGATCAACACCGGTGATGGCCTCAGTCACCGGATGCTCCACCTGCAACCGCGTATTCATCTCCATGAACCAGAATCCGTCTGCACGTAGGCTGTCATTCCCGTCAACGATGAACTCCACCGTGCCCGCGCCCCTGTAACCAATCGCCTCAGCCGCACGCACCGCCGCCTGCCCCATGACCGCACGCATTTTTTCGGTCATGCCGGGTGCAGGCGCTTCCTCGATTACCTTTTGATGCCGCCGCTGCAATGAACAATCTCGCTCAAACAGATGCACGGCGCGTTCACCATCACCAAACACCTGCACCTCAATATGGCGCGGGTGCTGGATGTACTTTTCAATCAGCACATCAGCATTGCCAAAGGCGGTTGTTGCCTCGCCCTGCGCACTTTCCAACGCGGCAGAAAACGCGGCTGGTTCTTCAACCAACCGCATGCCCTTACCCCCGCCACCGGCGACAGCCTTAATCAACACCGGATAGCCGATCTTTGCGGCCTGCTGCGCCAAAAAGACCGGATCTTGAGCGTCGCCATGATAGCCCGGCACCACCGGAATGCCGGCCTCTTGCATCAACGCCTTGGCCGCATCTTTCAGCCCCATCTTGCGAATGGCACTGGCCGACGGACCGATAAACACCAGCCCCGCCGTCTCAACCATCTCCACAAATTCGGGGTTTTCGCTGAGAAAACCGTAGCCTGGGTGAATTGCCTGCGCGCCTGTTGCAAGCGCCGCCTCCACAATCCGTTCCCCCCGCAGATAACTCTCTGCCGGGGCCGCCCCACCTATATGCACCGCCTCATCCGCCAGTGCCACATGCTTGGCGTCCCGGTCAGCGTCGGAATACACCGCCACCGTCGCCACACCCAGCTGACGCGCAGTTTCAATAACCCGGCAAGCAATCTCGCCCCGATTGGCAATGAGGATTTTAGTGAACATCTTCGGTCCTCGCTTTTCGAAATTCAGACAAGCCAGCCATCACACCATCCCTGTCGTTTGCTACCATCATAGGCACGCGCCACGCCGCTATTGACCATCAAATCAGCAATCCTTTCACCGTCCATTGAAAGCTGCACCAACACGCGCCTGTAACGGTCTGTACCACGTCGCTCGATGCTGAGCGCGTCAGCTGTCCAAAGCATCTGTCGCAACTTCCAACTGGCCACCGTCCCCCGTGCCCATTCAGAGAAACACTTGGGACTAAAGATTTCCGGCGTATCCAGTCCGACCAGCCGTGCGCTCTCAAATCCGTAGCCCGGACAATAGACCTTGACCGTATCTCCATCAGTGACGCTCAACACCCGACACCGGCTATCATGTGCGGGCTTGGCTACGGCCACATAGGCATCGGCCAGAAACGGAAGCACAAACATCCCCATCACCCCAAGAACCACAATCGTCTTAAGGTAAAACCGTGGGTCTAAAAACCGATTGCGCCGGGAATAGCGCCAAGGCCGACGTCGGTAAGATGGAGCAAAGCGCGCTCTACGCAGCATCACACACCCCGCTACATCCGAAACACGCCAAAGCGTGTCTCTTCAATTGGGACACACAGTGCGGCTTGCAGGGACAATGCCAGCACCTGTCGCGATTTACGTGGATCCACGATCCCATCATCCCACAACCGGGCACTGGCATAAAGCGGGTGACTTTGCTCTTTGAACATATCAATTGTTGGCTGCTTGAACGCGGCTTCTTCCTCGGCCGACCAGTCGCCACCCTTTCGCTCGATCGCATCGCGTTTCACCGTGGCCAGAACCCCCGCCGCCTGTTCCCCGCCCATGACCGAGATCCGCGCATTGGGCCAGGACCACATGAAGCGCGGGCTATACGCCCTCCCGGCCATACCATAATTACCCGCGCCAAATGACCCACCTACCACCATCGTCACCTTGGGCACCGATGTTGTGGCCACCGCTGTCACCATCTTGGCGCCGTGGCGGGCAATGCCCTCGTTTTCGTATTTCCGCCCGACCATGAAGCCGGTGATATTTTGCAAAAACACCAGCGGAATGCGGCGCTGGCTGCACAATTCTACAAAATGCGCGCCTTTTTGTGCGGCTTCCGAGAACAGCACGCCGTTGTTGGCAATGATCCCCACCGGGCAGCCCTCGATATGGGCAAAACCACACACAAGCGTTTCGCCAAACCGTGCCTTGAATTCATCAAAGCGCGAGCCATCCACCACCCGCATGATCACCTCGCGAATATCATAGGGCGTGCGCAGATCGGCAGGCACCACTCCGAGCAGCTCCTCGGGATCGTAAGCAGGCGGTTCAGGCGTGGCCCAGTTCGCATCACCCGCAGTCTGCCAGTTCAACCCCGCCACGGCCTGCCGCGCTAGTGCCAATGCATGGGCATCATCCTCTGCCAGATAATCTGCCACGCCAGACAGTCGGGTATGCACATCGCCCCCGCCCAGATCTTCGGCGCTGACTTCTTCCCCCGTCGCCGCCTTGACCAGCGGCGGGCCGGCCAGAAAAATCGTGCCTTGTTCTTTGACGATGATCGACACGTCAGACATTGCCGGAACATAGGCCCCGCCCGCCGTGCACGAGCCCATGACCACCGCGATCTGCGGAATGCCTTGTGCGCTCATCTGCGCCTGATTGTAAAATATCCGTCCAAAGTGATCGCGGTCCGGAAACACCTCATCCTGATTAGGCAGGTTGGCACCGCCACTGTCGACCAGATAGATGCACGGCAGCCGGTTTTCCTGCGCAATCTCCTGCGCACGCAGATGCTTTTTCACCGTCATCGGATAGTAGGTGCCACCTTTGACAGTGGCATCATTGCACACCACCATGCAGCGCACGCCCGACACCATTCCAATGCCCGCGATCACCCCGGCACAGGGGGCAACACCGCCGTACATGCCATACGCCGCTGTCGCGCCTACTTCCAGAAAGGCGCTGCCTGAATCCAGCAAGTTGGCCACCCGGTCCCGCGGCAACATCTTACCCCGGCTCAGGTGGCGCTTTCGTGAAGACTCACCACCACCCGCAGCTGCCAATTCAGCAGCCTTTCGTACCACATCCAAGGCTTCAAGATGCCCCGCACGATTGGCTTCAAATTGCTCTGATCCACTGATCACATTTGACGTCAGCTTCATGCTACTCTCCTGCCTTGTTGCAATTTTGCCGCATCGCAGCATGATCGCGTAAAATTGATCCAAATCAAGGCATTTCGTGATGCTGCGACGCAAAATACACGCATCACTTTAGAAAGAAGACTGCCATGAAAAACATCACTGTATTCTCGCTTGCCACTGCGCTTTGCGCACTTGCAGCTGCCCCCGTCGTCGCACAGGAAAAAGGCGATATGCTCTTGGGACTGGGCGTACACTACGTTTCGCCAAAAGACAGCGCCAGCACCACTACCGCCGGACCTGTTGACGTAGACGGTGCAACCAGCGCGACCATCACATTCGAATACTTCATCGCCGACAACATCGGTATCGAAGTTCTGGCAGCATGGCCTTTTGAACATGACATCAACCTCGGTGGCGCCGGGAAAATTGGCTCTGCCAAACACCTGCCGCCCACCGTATCGCTGCAATACCACTTCAGCAATTCGTCGAAGTTCACCCCCTTCGTTGGCGCCGGCCTGAACTACACCACCTTCTTTGACGAAAGCACCAGCGGTGCCTTGTCCGGTGCCTCGCTCTCGCTCGACGATTCCTGGGGGCTGGCCCTGCACGCAGGTCTCGACTACGAGATCTCTGAACGCGGGTCGCTGCGTGCCGACGTGCGTTGGATCGACATCGATACCGAGGCCAAAGTCAACGGCACCTCGATTGGCGATGTCAACATCGACCCATGGATCTTTGGCGCGGCTTACGTCTTCAAGTTTTGATCGACGCATATAATCTTGAAAAGCGGGGGTCACGAATTGGCCTCCGCTTTTGCTCTGGCCTTCAAATCCTTGCGAATAACCTTGCCCGTCACAGTCATTGGCAAGGCCTCTAAAAACCCGATTTCGCGTGGATAGGAATACGTAGCCAAGCGTGTCTTGACGAACACCTGCAATTCCTGCGCCAAGTCTTCCGAGGCTTGCGCGCCCTCCTTCAGCACGACATAGGCCTTCACAATCTCAGTGCGCAGTGGATCAGGCTTGCCCACCACCCCCACCGTGGCCACTGCCGGGTGTTTCAGCATGCAATCTTCAATCTCTGCCGGGCCAATTCGGTATCCAGCTGAAGTAATCACATCATCCTCGCGTCCGATAAACTCAAGATAATCCCCATGCCAGCGCCCCCGGTCGCCGGTCAGCATCCAGTCACCTTTGAATTTCTCCGCCGTCGCCTCGGGTCGGTTCCAATAGCCCAGCATCATGCTGGCCGATCCACGACGGATCGCCACATCACCTTCGCCTGAAACTGACGCTCCTGCGTCATCCAACACCGCAATCTCATGCCCCGGCACCGGTTTACCAATACACCCCGGACGTGGCTCAAACAGCGTGGCACAACTTGACGCCACCATATTGCATTCGGTCTGGCCATAGAATTCATTGATTGTCAGAGCAAAGGCCTCCCGCCCCCAGCTCAGCATCTTGGCACCCAACGGCTCGCCCCCGCTCGCGACTGAGCGCATACCGTCGATGACAGCCTCCTCAGCCTTAAGCATCCGCAGCGCGGTGGGTGGGAAAAAGACGTTGCGCACGCCGCCTTCACGCACGATCCGCTGACACTCCTCCACGCTGAACTTACCCATCCGTGCTGCCACCACCGGCACGCCCAACGCCAACCCTGGCATCAGCACATCAAACAACCCGCCAATCCAAGCCCAATCGGCGGGCGTCCACAGACAATCACCCTTCTGCCCCAGAAAATCATGGCTGACCTCAACCCCTGGCAAATGCCCGGTCAACACCCGATGCGCATGCAACGCCCCCTTGGGGCTGCCGGTGGTCCCGCTGGTATAGATCAATACCGCAGGATCTTCCGCACTGGTTTGCACCGTCTCAAACGGTATGTCTGAGAGCACCAGATCCTCCGGGATCAGACCCTCCTGCCCCTCCAACATCTGCACGCCATCCAAGTCGGTGACCACAATCTGCGCCCCGGCGTCCCCCACCCGGCTCAGTAGCGCATCACGCTTAAACAGCTTGAACAAAGGGATGGAAATTGCCCCAATTTTCCAGATCGCGATATGCGCAACAGCGCACCAGATGCCTTGCGTGCGCAGAACACCCACTCGGTCACCACGTTGTACACCCCGTGCTACAAGCTCATGCGCCAATCCATCCGCCAGCCGCCGCAACTCGTCATAATTGACATCTCGCCGCCCGTCATTCAAGTCAATGATAGCCACCCGCTCTGGGTCGGTTTCAGCCCAGTCATCGCAAACCTGCGCAGCCATGTTCAGGTGTTTGGGGAAATCCCAAGTAAACGAACGGACTAGCCCGTCATAATGATCAGAACGCTCGAGCATTAACTCATCGCCCCATCATCTCACGCCCCACCAGCATGCGGCGAATTTCCGAGGTGCCTGCCCCGATCTCCATCAGCTTGGCATCGCGGAACAGCCGCGCGACAGGGGCGTCACTCAAGAAACCAGCCCCGCCCAGCGCCTGCACGGCCTGATGCGCTTGCACCATGGCCTGCTCAGATGAATACAGACAACAGGCCGCCGCATCTTGCCGGGTCACATCACCGCGGTCACAGGCCTTGGCGACCTCATAGACATAGGCCCGCGCCGAATTCATCGCCGTATACATATCGGCGATCTTGCCCTGCATCAGCTGAAAATTCCCAATCGGTTGGCCAAACTGCTTGCGCTCCGCAAGATAAGGCATGACCTCGTCCAGACAGGCGGCCATGATCCCGGTGCCGATCCCGGCCAGCACCACGCGCTCGTAGTCAAGGCCCGACATCAGTACGCGCACGCCCTTGCCCTCTTCGCCCAGCACGTTTTCAAACGGCACCTGCACGTCGTCAAAAATCAACTCGGCGGTGTTTGAACCACGCATACCCAGCTTGTCAAAATGCGGGCTGGTGGAAAACCCCGCCATGGATTTTTCAATCAAAAATGCCGTGATGCCTTTGGATCCAGCCTCAGGATCTGTCTTGGCATAAACCACCAGCGTTTCAGCATCCGGCCCATTAGTGATCCAATATTTATGTCCGTTCAGCCGGTAATGATCATTGCGCTTTTCCGCCCGCAAGGACATCGACACCACGTCGCTGCCTGCGCCGCTTTCCGACATTGCCAGCGCACCGACATGCTCACCAGATACCAATCCCGGCAGATACTTGGCCTTTTGCGCGTCTGTTCCATTCAGCTTAATCTGGTTCACGCACAGGTTGGAATGTGCGCCATAGGATAACGAAACCGAAGCTGAGGTCCGAGCGATCTCTTCCACCGCGACCACATGCGCCAGATAGCCCATACCCGCGCCACCGTATTCCTCGGGTACAGTGATCCCCAGCAAGCCCAAGTCGCCCATCTCACGCCACAACTCATTCGGAAACGCATTGCTCTGGTCAATCTGCGCCGCCAAGGGCTTCACACGCTCCTGCGCCCAGCGATGCACTACATCGCGCAGGGCACCGACATCTTCCCCCAGGTCGAACCGCATTACCGCATTGAACATGAACCCGCCTCGCCATTATTGAACACTTGTTCATTTATAGGGCAAAATCTTTCATCAGGTCAACACAACCTGTCCGCAAGAAAACATTAATAGGGATGGCACAGCTCACATTGCCTGATAGACGGCACTTACCTCTGATCTAATGATCCGCGCAATTAATCCGCAATCTTCAACACTGAAAGTCAGCGGCAGGCGCATATCGACAATGCCCTTCAACACGCGGTCACTGGCCGGCATCCGTTCAGACGGCGCATAACGCCAACTATCATAGCGGCTGGTAAATCCGGTGGGTTCTGCCCCGCCAAACCACTTCAACTCGACCCCGCGCTGCAGGCAGCGATCAATCACATCGGCAATCGCCACATCTGACCAATCCAGCAGCAAAAACTGAATGGACGATCCGACATAGATCTCTTGTTCTGGCCGCTCCACGATGGCCAGACCGGGTGTACCCCGCAACTCGGCTTCCACCACATCATAGCGCGCATTCCACGTCGCACATTTCGCAGCCAAATTGGCCAGTTGCGGCCGTAAGATCGCCGCGCGCAGATGATCCATCCGGCCCGACACATTCGGCGTGTCGTATTTCACGCGTTCCATCACCTCGGCCGGTGGCACAGTCCCATTGCGGCCATAAAGCATATACGATCCCGACAGGATCAATGCCCGTGCCATGACTTCATCATCGTCAGTGACAAACAGCCCACCCTCGCCCGAGTTCATATGCTTGTAGGTCTGCGTTGAATAACACCCGATTAGCCCATGGCGACCTGATGGCACGCCATTCCAGCTGCCCCCCATGGTGTGGGCACAATCCTCAACCACGGTCACACCGGCGGCATTGCAGATCTCCATCAACCGGTCCATGTCGCACAGATGCCCGCGCATATGGCTGAGCATCAGCACCTTGGCTTGGCTCACTTTGGCGGCCAGATCTTCCAGATCAATCGTCAGATCTTCAGTCACACCGACAAACACCGGCACACCGCCCATGCTGGCAATAGCTCCGGGCACCGGGGCCAGTGTAAAGGCATTGGTCAGGACCTTCTCGCCGGGCTTTACCCCAATGGCCCGCAAGGCCGTCGCCAACGCATAGCCGCCAGAGGCCACCGCCAGCGCGTATTTCGCCCCAACGTAGGCGGCAAACTCCTGCTCCAGCAGACCGGTTTCCCCAACTTCGTCAGGTGAAAGGTTATAGCGGTGCAGACGACCGCTCTGCATCACCTCGACTGCGGCGGCAATTGCCTCCGGAGAGATGGGTTCTTGCTGGGTGAAACTGCCGGTAAATATCTCTGTCATGCTACGTGTTGTGGCAACGCCATCCGCCGTCGTCAATGCCGGGGCGCAAAATTTCAATGCAATCCCAGCGCTTTTCAGACTTCCCGAAGCCGCTCTGAAGCAATGTCAAATTTTGAAATGATCAGAACACTGGTTCAGCCGATCAATTCAACCACAACACCATGAAGATCATCAAAATGCGATAGTAACGCATCCGGGCCCAGCGACGACACATCAAACGCCCCCGGCCCAAATGTCACCAAAACTGAGGCCACACCCGCCGCCCGCGCAGTATCATGGTCGGTTTTTGTATCGCCAATCATCACGCTTTTGGCGACATCCCCGCCCGAGCGCTCCACCGCCGCATAATAGGGGCTCGGGTCTGGTTTACGCACTGGCAAGGTATCCGCCCCAATCAGAGCATCAAAATGACCAAGAACCTCAAGGTTCTCTAACAGTATCCGCGCCAGATGTTCTGGCTTGTTGGTACACACGGCTACCTTATATCCATTGTCGCGCAAGACTTTCACCGCCTCAATCGCGCCCGGGTAAAACACCGTGTGGTGATCAATCGCCTGCGCGTAATGTTCAAGCAACAAAGGGTACTGACGGTCAATCTCAGCCACATCATCACCGCGACCCAGACGGCTCAACCCCAGTTGCAGCATCGCTCGCCCCCCGCGCAACGCAGTGCCTGCATCCTGACTAGCCTCCAGCTGGTTCCCCTCACCCATCGCTCGAAAGCAGGCATTGGCCGCCGCGATCAAATCACCGCTGGTATCTGCCAAAGTTCCATCCAGATCAAATACTACCGTGCGCATCTTTACCCTACCTTCCAAGTCTCTTTCGGGCGAACATCCGCGCATCCACGCCAACAACTGTCACATGTCGCAATCAACTTTGATCGCTCATCGACTTGCGCCGCCCTTATAACCGGATAAAACGGGCAGATCGAAAAGACAAAGAGAATTCGCATGAACACAGCACTGATTATTTTGGCAGCAGGTCAAGGCACCCGTATGAAATCCGACCTGCCCAAGGTGCTACACCAAATCGCCCATGCCCCAATGCTGGTCCATGCGATGAAGGCCGGTCAGGTGTTGGAACCCGAGAAAATCGTTGTGGTCGCAGGCCACGGTGCCGATCAGGTTGAGCGCGCCGCACTGGAGTGGGACGAAACAGCCCTGATTGCGCATCAAAGTGAGCAACTCGGAACAGCCCATGCTGTCGCACAAGCTGGCTCGCACCTTGATGGGTTTGAGGGTGACGCCATTGTTCTTTACGGCGATACACCGTTCATTCGCCCAGAAACGCTCGAGCAAATGACCAAGGCTCGCGCACAGCATGACGTTGTTGTGCTGGGGTTCGAGGCGAAAGATCCCGGTCGCTATGGTCGCCTTGTCATGCAGGGTGACACGCTGGAACGCATCGTCGAATTCAAGGACGCGTCTGAACAAGAGCGCGCCATTAATTTTTGCAACAGCGGCGTCATCGCCGCCCCGGCCAAACTGTTGTTCGATCTGATTAGTGAGGTCAAAAACAACAACGCGGCCGAAGAATACTACCTGACCGATATAATCGGCATCGCCCGCGCTAAGGGGCTCTCGGCCACGGCCGTCGCATGTGATGAATCTGAAACCATGGGCATCAACTCCCGCGCGGAGCTCGCTCAGGCCGAAGCCGCCTTTCAGACCGCCGCCCGCAATGAAGCGCTGGAAAACGGCATCACCATGCACGCGCCCGAAACCGTGCACTTCGCCCATGACACCCATGTTGGCCGAGACACAATCATCGAACCGAATGTCATCTTCGGCCCCGGCGTGACAGTGGAATCAGGCGCCCGCCTGCGCGCCTTCAGCCATTTTGAAGGTGCTCATGTCTCGCGTGGCGCTATCGTTGGCCCCTACGCCCGCCTGCGCCCCGGTGCCGAGCTGGCCGAAGACACCCACATCGGTAACTTTGTCGAGGTCAAGAACGCCACCATCGGTGAAGGCAGCAAGGTCAACCACCTCAGCTACATCGGAGACGCCAGTATTGGCGAGGCCAGCAATATCGGCGCAGGAACCATCACCTGCAACTACGACGGCGTCATGAAACACCGAACCGAGATCGGTAATCGCGTGTTTGTCGGCTCCAATACTATGCTTGTCGCACCCGTTTCACTGGGCGATGATGCAATGACCGGTTCCGGCTCGGTCATCACGTCAAACGTGCCCGACGGCGCTCTGGCCCTTGCCCGCGCCCGGCAAGAAACCAAACCCGGCATGGCACGCAAACTGGTTGAGATGCTAAAAGCCAAGAAAAAGAAAAAAGAGGCCAAGTAATGTGTGGAATTGTTGGAGTACTCGGAAATCACGAAGCCGCGCCCATACTGGTCGAATCTCTGAAACTGCTTGAATATCGCGGCTACGACAGCGCCGGCATCGCTACGGTCAACAACGGCAAGTTAGACCGCCGCCGTGCCGTAGGCAAACTGGTCAATCTCTCGGACCTTCTGGTTCATGAACCTCTCGCAGGCAAAGCTGGCATCGGTCACACCCGTTGGGCCACACACGGTGCGGCGAACCTGTCCAACACTCACCCGCACCGCGCAGGCTCTGTTGCGGTTGTCCATAACGGCATTATTGAAAACTACCGCGACCTGCGTACAGAGCTCGCCAGCAACGGCATCGGCCATGAAACAGATACTGATACTGAAACCGTTGCTCTTTTGACCAAACATTTCATGGATCAGGGATCATCTGCTGAAGACGCTGTCAAAGAAACCTTGTCCCGGCTAGAGGGAGCTTATGCGCTGTGTTTCCTGTTTGACGGTGAAGAGGACCTACTGATAGCCGCCCGCAAAGGCAGCCCTCTGGCGGTCGGTCATGGCGATGGTGAAATGTTCGTGGGCTCTGACGCTATCGCATTGTCGCCTGTCACCAATCGGATCACATACCTCGAGGAAGGTGACTGCGCTGTCATCACCCGCACCAATCTAAAGATTATTGATATCAACGGTGAACTGGCCAACCGCCCCATCAAAACCGTCCGTATCGACAATACCCGTGTCGACAAGGCCGGTCACAAACATTTCATGGCCAAGGAAATCGCCGAACAGCCGATGGTGATCAGCGAATTGCTACAAGCCTACCTAAGCCAGGATGGCCAAAACATCACCCTACCAGATGACGGCATTGACTTTGGCAAAATCGACCGCCTGACAATGGTGGCCTGCGGCACGGCGTTTTACGCCTGCCTGACTGCAAAATACTGGTTCGAACAGCTGGCCGGCATTCCGGTTGAGGTCGATATCGCCTCTGAATTCCGCTACCGCGAACCGCCCATCCCCGCCCGCACCGCCGCACTGTTTGTCAGCCAATCGGGCGAAACCGCCGACACACTGGCCGCTCTGCGCTATTGCGAAGGCCGCGCTGACAGCATCTTGTCAGTGGTCAACGTTCCAGAAAGCTCGATTGCACGTGAAAGCAACATCGTCTTTCCAATTCATGCTGGCGCAGAGATTGGCGTCGCCTCGACCAAGGCCTTCACCTGTCAGCTGACCGTGCTGCTGTTGCTCGCCCTCAAAGCCGCCGAGGCCAAAGGCCGAATCAGCTCGGACGACCTTGCCGACAAGCTATCGCTGTTGCGTGGCGTGCCCGGCGCAATCAATCAGGTGCTTGAGGCAGACCAGACCTTTCAATCAGCCACACGTCTGTTGGCGGAATCTGACAGCGCACTGTTTTTGGGCCGTGGGTTAATGTTCCCGCTGGCCTATGAAGGCGCGTTGAAACTCAAAGAAATCAGCTATATACACGCTGAAGCCTATGCGTCAGGCGAACTCAAACACGGCCCGATCGCGCTCATCGACAAAAAGATGCCCGTTGTCGTCATGGCCCCCAAGGACCAGCTGTTCGACAAGACCGTGTCTAACATGCAAGAGGTCATGGCACGTGGTGGGAAGGTTCTGTTGATCACCGACCGCGACGGTGCAAGTGAGGCCGGCGAAGGCGTCTGGCAATCTCTGATCATGCCCGAGATCGACCCAATTCTGACCCCGATCCTCTATGCCCTGCCCGCGCAACTATTGGCCTATCATACCGCTGTCGCCAAAGGCACTGATGTGGATCAGCCGCGCAACCTCGCCAAATCCGTGACGGTCGAATAAAACATGGGCAAACAATTTGACGCACTGGACGAACGCCAGATCGCCTTCATCGAAAAACAGCATATGTTTTTCACCGGCACTGCCGCCCCAGAGGGCAAGGTCAACATCTCACCAAAAGGCATGGACAGCCTGCGCGTGCTGGGGCCCAATCGCATCATCTGGCGAAACTTCACCGGCAGCGGTAATGAAACCGCTGGTCATCTTGCGCTAAATGACAGAATGACCTTGATGTGGTGCTCGTTCACCAAACAACCGATGATCATGCGCACCTATGGCACGGCTAAGACCATCCGCGAAGGCGATGCCGACTGGAATGAACTCTCTGCCCATTTCCCTCCCCAGCTGGGCATGCGGCAGATCTACGATATGCACATCAATATGGTGCAAACCTCCTGCGGTTATGCCGTGCCGTTCTTTGAACACGCCGGCGACCGCGACACATTGAAACACTGGGCCGATGACAAGGGCGAAGACGCCATTCGCACCTACTGGTCCGAGCGTAACGCACAAACGCTCGACGGCTTTCCCACAGGATTTGAAGACAAATGACCCCAGAACACGCGATTGAGACACTCAAAGCCCAAGCCGAACCCGGTCGCGCCGAGGGCATGGCTGACTATCACAAAGTGCCACGCACATACCTTGGCGTAACCAACCCGGTCCTCAACGATCTGACCAAGGAATGGCGTCAAAGCCTGAGCCTTGAGGATCGCATCGCGCTGGCTGATGGTCTATGGCAATCAAACGTGTTCGAAGGCCGCGTTGCCGCCGCCAAACTGCTCACCCAGGCCCGTATCAACCCTGACCAAGCCGCTTGGGATTTGATCACCTCCTGGCTGCCTGATCTCGACAGCTGGGCCATCGCAGATCACGCCATGACAGCCGGACAAAAACGCCTGATCGCCGCCCCCAGCCGAATTGATCAGGTCGAGGCATGGACCAAATCCGATAACCACTGGACCCGCCGCGCTGCCATGGTCATCACCCTGCCTTTCACCAAATCCAACAACCCCAAACCGGTTGAGCTGGAAATCCGCGAGCGCGTTCTGGGCTGGGCCGCGACTTACGTGCAGGATCCCGAGTGGTTCATCCAAAAATCTGTCGCCTGGTGGCTGCGTGACCTGTCGAAACACGCCCCCGATCGCACTCGCGCCTTCATGAATGAGAATGGCAAACACATGAAACGCTTTGCCCGCAAAGAGGCTGAGAAGTATTTGGGTGAGTAAATCAAGGAAACGACCTTACCTATCAGCAAAGGTCCCCCCTTCATCTGCCCCCTTCATCTGCCCCCAACTATCTCCGCCAGAGGCGGAGGCCAAAGGCCGACAGCGAGATATGAATCGCGCCGCAGGCGCACATTCAAAAACCACCAATTCGCGACTTAGGATGGGCTTTCAATCTACTATTACCAGGCAAAAAAGGCGGGTTACCCCGCCTTTCCATATTCGCAATCTACTGGGTGCCTTAAAACTTGAATCCCAAGAACAGGCTGTAGGAGTTTTCATCCACACCGCGTACGCCAAACTTGTTGTTGAAGTGCGTGTATTCGGCACCCAAGTGTAGCTTGTTTTCATTCATACCGACAGCATTGCCAAGGTCCCAGCGAAACTGGGGCGAGAACACAATCTGCTCTTCAACATTGGAACCTTGATCACCGATGAAGTCGACAAAACCTTTGGCAAGAAACTTCTGCTTGCCCAGCTCAAACGGATAGTCCCAGACGATTGTCGCTTGATACGTAGTGTCCAGACTACGGCTAAACGGGTCGACGAAGTTGTTGTATGCGTAGACACCAAGGCTCAGAACCCGAAAGCCTTTTACGTCAAAGTTCAGACGTGGACCAGCTAGCGCCACGGAAAAATCAGTGCCCTGGTTCAAACCACCACCAAAATCCAACCCGCTGATCGGGCTGGAATCACCGAAATCAAGGCCAAGTTGACTGCCATGTAGGTGGTAATAGATCTCGCCATATTGGTCACTTTTGCGGCCAGAGTTATTTGGCAGCTTGTCGTTGTCCTGAAAGAAGTCGACAAAGAAGAACAAATCGCCAATGGCATTGGTGGAAAAATGTTCCAACGTGATTGTCTGGCGTGATGTGGTGTTGTCAAAAGTTGGGAAGTTGGCGTTGCGTCCCATCTTGTATTCGTCGCCATAGTGCAACTGAATTTCCGTTTGCGAAAAATCGGCCTGTGCGGGTGCGGCCATTGAAAGGCTTGCGGTCAAAGCAGCCCCAGCGAATAGATTCCCAAATAGTCGTTTCATAGTCAGTCCCTCTGTTAGACTTTTCTGGCCAACACGCGAACAAGCACGCCCGGCTAAATTTATTGAAGTGCGACTTTTCTAGGTAAACAATTCAGACCGAAACAAGCATACTGCCCCTTATTTTCATGTACTTATGGATTTCTGACACATTATTGTGCGCGTAAAGAATTGTTGTTTAAGGTATTGTTTTGCATTGCCTATTATCAATATTTTCAATCAAATTAAACACAACAATACTTAATTAATTGAAAGAGCTTCTTGCATTTCACCACAATTAAATACACCAATTAGGTGAATTTATTGCACACGCTCCCCATAAAGATGACAGATACGCTGAACTTGATCTCAAACGATGAGAACCTCGAATCCAGAAAATATCCAAACCACCAAACTGTCATATGCTCAAAGCAGCGCGTTAAGTTGCCCTCGCATGAGGTCATCAATCCAAGAACGATAACTTCAAACCGCACATAACGAACAAATTGACAAAGAAGTGTAGGATAGGAAAGTTTAACGCTCAGCCAGGCAATCTTGCACGCATCTCAGGTGGAGACCAGCTCTGCAACAACGGTATGAAAGACTAGACGATTGAGATCTGCTGACAATTCAGATCTGACTTTACAACGCAATCTCTGGCTCTTTCGTTAAGGCGAAAGATAGCGTCTACAAGTTCAGTCAGTGTACCCGGTTGTGTATACTCAATTCGACCGAAAGCATCATGAACAACCCACGCATTAGAATTGGCTTCAAACAACGTTCTGCTAAGCAACACATCTTTCCCGTCATGGTAAATGAAGCAATGTAATTCTTGGTACTGTTCCACAAACTTTAGATCATGGGATGAATTGTGTTTCATTGCGGCGCTCAAAATGTCGGTGATCTCCCAATGCAACCAGCGGCCATCTTTTCTAACCTCGTGGAGCATCACATTCAAAGCGGCCCTACCCGCTCGTAGATTAAGGCTCATTGATCCGTGCTCATCAGATAGATCCAGTTTATCAAAATTCTATCCTTGATCGAATGTGTTTCACTGATGTCATAATGTCCTCATCCGAAATGCGCTTGAGGAATTTGCCTATGTTCGCTTTGTCAAATTGACACGGTTCGCTCAATCTAAACCCAATTTATCATGCATTTTTGCGTCGCATAATTTGTTCGCCTCGAGAGCCTGATTATTATCACGATTCAACAACTCACCCTCGAATATCAATTCGATTTCAGATCGCTTGATCCCAAGCGTTTTTTGTTTCCAAGGCGCAACAGAAATCGCTGCGCAATCTCGCGTAAAATATTTTTTGACGCCACAAATAATGCTCATATCAAAATCTCCCTCCACCACCTCGCGGCTCATATATTTCAATCCCGTATCTAAGAAAGAAGAAAATTCCGCGCCCAAACACAATCTGAAATTCAAATTTTCATACGGCTGTTTAATATTCTGATATGGCGGCAAAATTTTCACCATCACAAACATACATGACGTCGCGTCACCTATTGGAATAAAATCCAGCCTCGCAATTTAAATGCGCTTCAGGTGCAAAAAGGCGTCGAATCAAATCACATACCGTCCATTGCAGAATATGTGCCCAGCTCATTACTCCACCTACTAAAAACTCCAACACACCTTGCTGCATTAAGAACAAATACCCCCAACTGGAACACCATGAAGGCGTGCCTCGAGACTTCGGAAACGATGTGATCGCTTTCCTGAACCACTATTTGTGCATGGACGAATGGCCAAGATATACAGTCTTTGCATCACTCACGTAGCTGATAAACCTTCACCTCAGGCAGGCTGGTCAGATCCGCCTCGATTAGGCGCATGGCGGCCAGCGATATTTGACTTCCCGCGCCCGTACTAGCATCCAGTGGCACCAGTTCCAGCACAACTGACGTACCCTTGGCCGGATAGTCCACTCGCCCTTTTGTCATTGATTTGACCAACGGTGTTTTCATCCAGATGCCCGGCTCGCTCGGTGGCCCAAGCGAAGCGATAGTGTTTCCCAGATATTTGGCACCACTTGATTTTTCCGCCTCTGCCACGGCTTCAGCCCGCGCTGATGCAGTGGTTGTATCAAATTCTTCAACGCTATTGGCATTGGATGGCGGTGGTGGTGCATCGGTCAGAATCGCCGACTCTGCCTGCACCTCTGCTGTACCTTCGCCATCAGCAGATTGTGTACTCTTCCCGCGCATGTTCTGAAACGCATCACGGACATCTGCACAACCGGACAGCACAACCGTAGAGATCATTAAAATCTGGCAAACCCTCATCTCACCAACATATTGTCACCAAGGCTTGAATTCAATCACCCAAGAACGGTCTTGCCCCCATGCCGCCCGCGATTTAGGTTCTGATCCATGAGTGCACCCTTGATTGACCCTTTCCAGCGCCCGATTTCTTATCTGCGCGTTTCTGTGACGGACCGCTGCGATTTTCGTTGCGTCTATTGCATGTCGGAAAATATGACCTTCTTGCCCAAGAAAGAATTGCTAACCTTGGAGGAGTTGGACCAGATGTGCACAACCTTCATCGACATGGGTGTTGAAAAGCTGCGCATTACCGGAGGGGAACCGTTAGTCCGCCGTGGCATCATGGGCTTTTTCAATTCCATGACCAGACATTTGGACAGCGGCACGTTGAAAGAGTTGACCCTGACCACCAACGGCTCGCAACTTGCTAGGTTTGCCGATGATTTGTATGCCGCAGGTGTACGCAGGGTGAATGTTTCGCTTGATACGCTAGACGAGCAGAAATTCGCAGACATCACCCGTTGGGGCCGTCTGCAACAGGTACTCAAGGGTATTGATGCCGCGCAAAATGCTGGCCTTCGGGTCAAATTGAACGTCGTTGCCCTAAAAGGCTTTAATGAGGATGAACTGTTCACGCTTGTAGAATGGTGCAACACACGCGACATCGACCTGACCTTTATTGAGGTCATGCCTATGGGAGACATCGGCAATGAAGATCGCCTAGATCAATACTGGCCCTTGAAAGACTTGCGTGCAAAACTGGCGGAACAATATACCCTGCTGGATCTGGCCGAACGCACTGGTGGCCCGGCACGTTATGTGCAACTGACTGAAACTGGGCAGAAAATCGGTTTCATCACGCCCCTCACGCATAATTTCTGCGAAAGCTGTAACCGCGTACGTCTGACCTGCACAGGCGAGCTGTATATGTGTTTGGGTCAAGAAGACATGGCAGATCTGCGCGCGCCTTTGCGTAACAATCCTGACGATACGACAGCCCTGCAAGAGGCCATTCGCGGCGCCATTCTACGCAAACCCAAAGGTCACGATTTTGACTATTCACGTCAGGATGTGGCCGGCAGAATGACCCGCCACATGAGCCACACCGGCGGCTGATGACATTACCCTCTACACCTTTTCTGGTCCGGTTATATAATGCCGGAGCCAACCTGATTGCCTCTTTGGCCTATCGCCGTGTGCGCAAAAAACTGATGGCCCAGGGCGTCGATGCTACCCGGTGCAGGGAACGTATGGGCTATGCCAGCAAGTCCCGCGCAGACGGCCCACTGCTTTGGTTTCATGCCGCCTCGGTCGGGGAAACCCTGTCTGTTTTGCGGTTGATCACCCACTTGGGAGAGGTTCACCCGAGCTATTCTTTTCTAATCACTTCCGGTACGGCCACCTCTGCTCAGATTGTGGCCAAACGTCTTCCACCACGATGTCAGCATCAGTTCGCTCCCTTAGACTGTCGCAAAGCGCTACGCCGTTTTCTCGATCACTGGAAACCCAGCGCCGCCGTCTTTGTGGAAAGCGAGCTATGGCCACAGATGTTGCAACAAACCCAAACGCGCGGCATTCCCTTGGCCTTGGTCAATGCCCGTATCTCGGAGCGATCTTTTGGCCGGTGGAAGAAATTCATCACCATCGCGCAATTTGTGCTGGGGCATTTCACCCTCATTCACACACAAGACGACCGAACCACAGCCCATTTACATGAAATGGGATTTACCCACGCCTTTACTGGGCAAAATCTTAAATCTGTCTCTGGGCCACTGCCGTATGACGTGGCGGAGTTTGCCAATATCAACGCCCAATTGGACCAACGTCCAGTCTGGATTGCCAGCTCAACGCATCCCGGTGAAGATGAGATTATGCTGGATGCGCATCAATCTGTACTTCAAACCCATGGAAACGCGCTGCTGATCCTTGTCCCTCGACACCCGGAACGCGCCACTACGATTGAAATGCTGATTACGGACAGATCCCTTTCACTTGCTCGCCGCTCCAATGGCGGAGAGATCACGACCAACGCACATGTCTATCTTGCTGATACGCTTGGCGAAACGGGCCTGTGGTATGCGCTTTGTCCGATCACCTGCCTGTGCGGCTCGTTCTCTCCGGTTGGCGGGCATAACCCTTATGAGCCTGCCTATGCAGGATCGGCAGTGGTTCATGGGCCTCTCTATGCAAATTTCGCCCAGACCTATGCCGATTTCGATGCCCACGGTGGCGCGCTACAGGTCACGGATGCTGCGGAACTGTCGCAGACCATTGTCAATCTGATGTCAGCCCAGCAAGACCTGCAAAAACTTCAAACGCGATCTTTGGCCTTTGCGACGGCTCAAGACAACATGCTGGACGTGCTATCTGAAAGCCTTTCCAAAGCTTTGGCTCTAAGGTAGGCACATTATATCTGCCTTCAACAGGACCGCCACAGTGCCCGAGCTGATCGTCACAAATTTCAACCGGAACTTTACCGGGGTCTCATCAACGGCGGCCGCCGTCATTCGGCAGCAGATGCATGATTATGATCTGCACCTATGTGATGTTGCCCTGCCTGGCTGCCCTGCCCCTGTCACAAGGCCAAAAGCGCGGAACCTCTCTGCCCAACCATCAAAGGGCAAACTATTCACGATCTGGCATGTGCGACGCAATCCTGAAATGCGCGTGGCCCTGTGGGCTCGTGATGTACTGAACCTGCCAATCAAAATTGTCTTTACCTCCGCCGCACAGCGCCGCCATTCGGTTTATCCGCGTTGGCTGATCTCAAGAATGGATGCGGTGATCGCCACAACGAAAAAGGCGGCAACTTTTGTGCCCAATGTTCGGGCGGTTGTGCCTCACGGTGTCGATATAGAGCGTTTCACCCCTGTAAGCGATCGTGCCGCCGCATGGGCAGCAACCGGCCATCCGGGGGCACGCGGCATTGCCACTATTGGACGTATTCGCCCAGAGAAAGGGACCGACAGATTTGTCGATTCCATGTTGACACTTCTGCCGGGCCATCCCGATGTAACCGCCCTTGTCATCGGCCGGGCGGGAAAATCAAACGCCGCATTTTTGGCCGAACAAAAAACCAAAATTGCCAAGGCAGGCTTGGCTGACCGCGTGCTTTTCCTTGGGGAAGTTCCGGCCGATGATCTTGTCCCACTCCTTCCGGCCCTGTCTGCCGTTGTACAGCTACCACAGTACGAAGGATACGGAATGACACCGCTGGAAGGCATGGCAAGTGGCGTGCCGTTCGTGACCACTGATGCCGGATATTACCGCAGCTTTTCCTGTCAGGGTGCAAACGGCATAATCGTCGGTGATAATATCGTGCAAGATACTGCGGCACAGCTCGCAGCCATTTTAAGTGATCCGGATCGACACGCCGCCATGGCGTGCTCTGCCCGTATAGCCGCCGAAACCGCCTTTGGCATTCGCGGTGAGGCCGATGGGATCAATGCCGTATATGAGCAGCTCTGGGCTCAGGGCTAGAAACCGGTTCAGGCTGGCATTCTACGCTCGATCAATTCGGCCCACCAACTACATCCAGCCGGGATTGCATCATCATTAAAGTTATATTCCGGATGGTGCACCGCGGCGCTATCACCATTGCCCACCAAAATATACGCGCCGGGGCGTTCTTCGAGCATAAAGGCAAAGTCTTCGCCGCCCATGATCAAAGGTGCCTCTGAACAATCGCCGCTGACACTATTTGCAACCTGTGCTGCAAAATCCGTCTGGTCGGTATGATTGACCATCACAGGATAGTTGCGCTCAAAATTCAATATTGCACGACCACCAAATGCCTCGCCAATATGTTCGCATAGGCTTTGCATCCGTTCTTCGGCCAGATCACGCATCTCTGCGCTGAGCGTCCGGACCGTACCCATCAAGCTGACGCTCTGAGGGATAACATTAAATGTGTTCGATGAGCTCTGCATCGAGGTGACTGACACAACAACCTGCTCAATCGGATCAGCGTTACGGCTTGCAATCGTTTGCAACGCGACGATCAGATGGCTGGCCAGAACGGTTGGATCTACCGTTTCGTGCGGTTTGGCGGCGTGCCCACCTTTGCCCTCGATCTCAATATCAAATTTGTCTGTGGCCGCAAAAAAAGCGCCGGGACGAATGGCAAACGTCCCCACAGGCATGCCCGGCCAATTGTGCATGCCGTAAACTTCCTGAATGCCAAACCGGGCCATCATGCCATCTTCGCACATCTCGCGACCGCCGCCGCCGCCCTCTTCAGCAGGCTGGAAAATCACCACACAGGTGCCATCAAAGTTCCGCGTCTCTGCCAGATACTGCGCCGCCCCCAGCAACATGGCGGTATGTCCGTCATGGCCGCAGGCGTGCATTGCCCCATCTGTATTGGAGGCGTAATCCAATCCGGTTTGTTCATGGATTGGCAGGGCATCCATATCAGCCCGCAAAGCGATGACCTTATCCGACGCCCGTGACTTTCCGTGAATGACCCCGACGACACCAGTGCGCCCGATCCCGGTGACAACGTCGTCGCAACCAAAGGCTTTCAATTTCTCGGCGACCAATGCGCTGGTGCGATGGGTCTCAAAAAGGATTTCAGGGTTTTGATGAAGATCCCGGCGCCAGGCCGTAATGTCATCGTGCAATTCGGCAAAGCGGTTTTTCACAGGCATCATGCAATCCTCATATCATGAGATATGTCATATCCCTTTTTGTGCGAAGCGCAAAACATCTTTGATGTGATCGGGTTCATTGCCTGTTTTTGACACCTCAAGAACCACCACTGAATCATCGCGCTCTGTACTGAAATCAATGAATTTCGCCCGACACACCAAACACACCGTCTAGGAGAACATCAAAGCACCCGAACCATCCTGACGTGCTAAAATCTGAAGAAACACCCATAAGCACATAAAAATAAATTAAAAAATCCACTTTATACGGACACAAGACTTGCTTTTTCGGCAGTGATGAGATGATATGGTGCCATTCCTGAATATTTATAAGTTTGTAACATTACTCGGTTGCGGATTTAAAAAACAATTCGGCGTTAGACCGAAACACTCAACAAAGCGGTGCATCAACTGCTTAAGGTTTGGCAGCCATTCAGGGGAGGCCGCGATGAACATGAAGGCTTTACTTCACTGCACAGCAGCGTTTCTGGCTGTAAGCAGTTACGCATATGCAGAGCGTGCCTCGGATGGGCAGCTAAACATTATCTATTGGCAAGCCCCCAGCACATTGAACCCTTATCTGTCTGGTGGCACAAAAGATTTGCAAGCCGCGAGTTTGATCGTTGAACCCTTAGCGCGCTATACTCAGACTGGAGCCCTTACCCCTTGGCTGGCAGAGGCGATACCCACCGTCAAAAATGGCGGCGTATCGGAGGATCTCAAGCAAATCACTTGGACACTCAAAGAAGGCCTAAAGTGGTCCGATGGCACACCTCTGACATCCGAAGATGTTAAGTTCACGTGGGAATATTGCACCGCAGATGGTGGCGGTTGTGCGCAGATTGAAAAATATGGCGGCATTTCATCGGTGGAAACACCGGATGATCGCACAATCATCGTTCATTTCACCTCACCCAAACCCTACCCCTATACGGCCTTTGTAGGTGCTCAGGCTCCGATCTTGCAAAAAGAGCAGTTCGCAGAGTGCATGGGTTCCAACGCCGTAAGTTGTTCAGAGCAAAACCTCGCCCCGATTGGCACTGGCCCATTCGTAATTTCTGAGTTTCGCCCAAATGACGTTGCTTTATATGATGCAAACCCAAACTATCGTGACCCTGCCAAACCTTCCTTTGCCAATGTGGTCTTGAAAGGCGGTGGCGACGCCGCCTCAGCCGGACGCGCCGTGCTGGAAACCGGCCAGTTTGATTATGCATGGAACTTGCAATTAGCACCCGATGTGCTGAGCAGTATGGAGCAAGCAGGCAAAGGTGAGGTCATTTCCGGCTTTGGCACGTTGGTTGAGCGGATCATGATTAACATGACTGACCCGTCCAGCGAACTGGGCGCTGAGCGTTCAACCATTGCCCACCCGCACCCTATCTTGTCAGACAAGGCCGTGCGTCAAGCATTGAGCCTGGCAATCGATCGTGAACTGTTGGTCGAAATTGGCTACGGTGACGCGGGGCGTGCCACATGCAATGTTCTGCCCGCACCGGAAATCTATACCTCAACCGCAAATGAATCCTGCAAAACGCCAGATATCGCTGGTGCGAACGCTCTTCTGGATCAGGCCGGTTGGGAAAAAGGGGCTGATGGTGTTCGGGTCAAAGATGGTCAACGCCTGTCGCTGCTGTTCCAGACTTCCACAAATGCCGTCCGCCAGGATTTTCAGGTTATCTTGAAACAATGGTGGTCCGAGATCGGCGTTGAAACCGAATTGCGCAATATTGATGCTTCGGTCTTTTTTGGCGGCAATGCTGACAGCCCTGACACGTTCCAGAAATTCTATGCCGATGTTGAGATGTACGCCAACAATTTCGACGGCACTGATCCTGAGGCATATATGGCGAACTGGGCTTGCGACCAGATCCCATCGCCAGAAAATCAGTGGCAAGGCAACAATATGCCACGCCATTGCAATCCTGCGTATGATGAAATGTCCAAGAAATTGCAGCAAACTGCGGTTTTGGAGGAACGGGCCGCGCTGGCCAAGGCGATGAATGACATGTTGATGCAGGATTTCATCATCCTGCCACTGGTCGACCGCGGCCGTGTTTCAGCGAAATCCAACAGCTTGGGAGGCGTCATTCTCAACACTTGGGATAGTGAAATCTGGAATATCGCAGATTGGTATCGCATCAAGGATTGATATGACCTTGATATGAACAGCACCAACAGATTAATCTACGGATCAATCAAGGCACTGCAGTAACCTCAAAGGGTCCCAATGCTGACTTATATCATTCGTCGGCTGGTATTGTCGGTACCCACTCTTCTACTCATTGCACTGATCATTTTTCTTTTGCTGGAACTTGCACCGGGAGACCCGATGGCGCAAATGCCATTGACCATTTCCGCTGAAGTGCGTGAACAAATGCGTCAGGCGCTTGGGTTAGGGGAACCTGCCCCCATTCGCTTCTGGAACTGGTTGGTGCAGTTTTTCTGGGTTGAGCCACTGGTTATGATCGACAGCCTGTTCGGCACCGAATTTTCTGCTGGCAAACCACGCATCATCAGCTGGCAGCACCACGCCCCTGTAATGGATGTGATCCTGCAACGCCTGCCGCAAACACTGTGGGTGGTTGGTACAGCCTATATCATCGGTATTTTAATCGCGCTGCCGATCGGTATTTATCAGGCATATCGGCAATATTCGGTCTTTGATCAGGCTGGAACCTTTATCACCCTGATCGGCTATTCCATCCCACCCTTTTTCACCGGACCATTGCTAATTGTACTGTTCTCAGTGCAACTTGGTTGGTTTCCTTTCGTCTATGATACAACGCATCAGATAAACGATTGGCAGGGTTTTAAATTTCAGGTTAATCAAATGATCTTGCCCGTGATGGTCCTGTCGCTGCAAACCACAGCACAGATTAGCCGCTACATGCGATCAGCAGTGCTCGACAATCTGGATCAAGATTATGTACGCACGGCACGCGCCAAGGGCTTGTCAGAAGCCCGCGTTGTGATCCGCCATGTGCTGCGCAATTCACTGATCCCGGTGGTGACGGTAATTGCTTTGGGCCTACCCGCAGTTTTTGGCGGCGCAATCATTACCGAGAAAGTCTTCGGCGTGAACGGCATCGGTGCACAGCTGATCAGCGCAATTCAGGCCAATGATCTGCCGACCGTGCAAACCCTGACATTCATATTTGCGGTTTTGATCGTATTCGCCAATATTGTGGCCGATATCCTTTATGGCGTGCTTGATCCAAGGATCCGCTATGACTGAGCGTTTCTCCTCACCCTCTACGCGCCACCAGAAGTTCTGGCGCCAGTTCAGCAAACACCGTGGTGCATTGATTGGTGGCATTGTTTTTGCGGTGATTGTTCTGGGGGTGCTACTAGGGCCGATGATCTGGACGCTCGACCCAGGCTATCCTGATATTCGCGCACGAAATCAAGGGGCAAGCTGGGCCCATCCCCTCGGCACGGATCAATTAGGGCGCGACACACTGGCCCGTCTGATGGCGGGGGGGCGAAGCTCGATCTCGGTCGGCATGATGGCAATGATTTTGTCGATTGGACTGGGGTGTCTCATCGGGATGGCGGCCGGTTTTTTCAAACGGCTGGACGGGCCCTTGATGCGACTGACCGACTTGTTTCTCGCCTTGCCCCTTTTGCCGCTTTTGTTAGTCATCATGATGCTGTTTCGGGAACCTCTTGGTCGGACAATTGGCCCACAGGCAGGGATCTTTGTGCTGATCGTATTCGCCATTGGCATCACCAGTTGGATGCCAACCGCCCGCGTCGTGCGCGGTGAAGTTCTTGCTCTGAAAGAGCGCGACTTCATTCGCGCCGCTCGTGCGATCGGGGCGACGGACTTTACCATTTTAAAACAACATATTGCACCCAACATCCTGTCACCGATTATCGTCTCGGCCACCTTGGGGATCGCCACCGCAATCATCACAGAATCAGCGCTCTCCTTCCTTGGCCTTGGCTTTCCGCCTGATTTCCCAACATGGGGACGGCAACTGAGTGATGCGACAATTTACATGCAAGATTATCCGGGCCGCGTGTTCTGGCCCGGTTTGGCGATTTCGTTGACTGTGCTCAGCGTCAATTATCTGGGCGATGGCCTGCGCGATGCACTGGATCCACGGCAACGAAATCTGCGGGGCTAACCCACATCCACGCCAGGGTTCACTCTGGCAAATTTGCGTACAAGTGGTACAGACTGTACCCGTGTTTGGTACACAAATCCGATCACCACATTCGCCTTGCGCTGCGGGGATAGCCGGGTAGGATACGCGCCACTGCTAAAGATGGAAAAATGATGCCCCAGTTCGAATATAAAATCATCCCTGCCCCTACCAAAGGCAAGAAAGCCCCCGGCGTGAAAACCGGTGAAGCGCGCTTTGCCCATGCACTGGAAGAGCAAATGAATGAGCTGGCTAAAGACGGGTGGGAGTATCAACGCTCGGACATTCTGCCCAGTGAAGAACGTCAGGGGCTAACCTCGACACAAAAAATCTATCGCTCGGTTTTGGTGTTCCGGCGCGAAGTGGCTAACGTCGATGCGCCGAAGGCGGAAACAGCCAAGCTCACCGCAGATCGCAGCGAACCAGAGATCAAGAAACCAGTGCCCCCGGTTAGAGAGCCGGAGCCGGAATATGACCCAGAATCTTACGGCGAAACGCTGAAAGCTTCGGAAGAGATACAAAACGACGCCAGCGCTGAAATCAAATCCTGAGCCGCAGCCATGAAAATCGCGACCGCCGCCTATCCGCTTAATCCGCTGACAAGCTGGGCCAATTACGTCACCAAGATCGAAGACTGGGTGCGTACCGCCGCGGGTCAAGGTGCGGAGCTTCTCGTTTTTCCCGAATACGGATCAATGGAGCTGGCCATGTTGTCGGGCCCCGAAGTTGCAGGTGATCTGGAATGCAGCCTGAAAGCAGTCTCAGACCTGACCCCCGATGCGGATGCCCTGCATTCCGATCTGGCGGCTAAATACAATGTGCACATCTGCGCCGCCTCTGCGCCGGTTTATGACCCTGCTTTAGGTGCGCGACCTGTAAACCGTGCCCGGCTGTTCAGCCCCGATGGTGGCTGTGGCGTTCAGGATAAGCAAATCATGACACGGTATGAGCGCACCCCAATGGAGATGGCTTCAGGCGGGCCATTGCGATTATTCGAAACGGCTCTTGGCAAGATTGGTATTCTCACCTGCTATGACAGCGAATTCCCCCTGCTGGGTCGAGCCTTGCAGGATGCTGATCTGATCCTTGTCCCCTCCTGCACCGAGGCGCTTTCGGGCTATTGGCGCGTGCGCATCGGTGCCATGAGCAGAGCGCTTGAAAATCAGTGTGTGACTGTGATGGCATCGATCGTTGGCGAGGCCGCGTGGAATCAGGTGGCCGATGCAAATACGGGAATGGGCGGTATCTTTGGCCCACCAGACGTGGGCTTTCCAGCAACCGGTGTATTGGCCGAAGGCACGCTGAATGCCCCCGGCTGGACCTATGCCGAGGTTGACCTGAACGCCATCGCACATGTGCGTGCGGATGGTCGTGTGCTCAACCGCACTCACTGGGCCGAACAGTCCGGTCGCGACAAGACGGTCACACCTAAGCGATTAGGCTGATTATCCCCTTGAAAACCACGATCAATAGGCGCATTTAGTGCCCTGTCCGCGAACAGGCGGATTAGAAAACTAAGGAGAGACCATGGCCAAGGAAGATACGCTCGAATTTCCCGGTGTTGTGAAGGAACTCCTGCCCAATGCGACATTTCGGGTCGAGCTTGAAAACGGCCATGAGATCATCGCACATACGGCAGGAAAAATGCGCAAGAACCGGATCCGTGTTCTGGCAGGCGACAAGGTGCAGGTCGAAATGACCCCCTATGACCTGACCAAGGGCCGCATCAACTATCGCTTTAAGTAAGCGACTGAAATCAATGCGTTTAATTCTCGGATCGGGAAGCCCGCGCCGTCGTGATCTGCTGGCGCAGATTGGCGTTGTGGCGGATGAAATTCGCCCGCCCGAGATTGATGAGACCCCGCACAAGGGCGAGTTACCTCGCCCTTATTGCATTCGAATGGCCGCTGAGAAAGCACAAGCCATTACACTGAACGCGGGGGAAGTTGTGCTCTCTGCCGATACCACGGTGGCACTTGGCCGTCGCATTCTTGGCAAACCCGAAGACGCCAATGAAGCCACACGATTCTTGCGCGCCATGTCCGGACGTCGCCATTCGGTGATTACGGCCGTGGCCGTGCGCACAAGTGATCGTCTTTGGCAACGTGATGTTGTCACGGCTGTGAAAATGAAACGCCTCAGTGATGAGGAGCTCAACAGCTATTTGGCCACCAATGATTGGCAGGGCAAGGCTGGCGGCTATGGCATCCAAGGCCCTGCCGGGGCTTTTGTGCCATGGATACAGGGCTCTTTTACGTCTGTGGTAGGATTGCCCATCACTGAAACCGCAGCACTATTACAGGCTGCCGGATACCCCGTTTGGAAAGGTGCATCATCATGAAGGGTCAAATGATCGTTCTGGATCAATATGCCGGAGGCGAAGCCGCCGCATTGATGGTCGATGGCAAGCTGGAAGATCTTTACCTGGACCACGACGCACCGCGCCCCGGCGCGATCTACCGCGCCATTGCCGACCGTCCGGTCAAAGGCCAGGGCGGCATGTTCGTGAAAACCCCGGATGGATCTGCCTTTCTACGCCAGGTCAAAGGGTTATCCCCCGGACAACCAATCTTGGTGCAGGTCACCGGTTATGCCGAACCGGGTAAAGCCATCCCAGTAACCACCAAAATTCTGTTCAAAAGCCGCTATGCTATTGTCACACCTGACGCACCCGGTATCAATGTCTCACGCAGTATCAAGGATGACGACCTGCGCGATACCTTGCAAGGCTTGGCCAAGGCCGCGATGCCCGAAGGATCTAACGTGGGGCTGATTATACGTTCCTCCTGTGCAGCAGCAGATATGGATGAAATCTCTGATGACATCGAGACGATGGTAGATCTGGCCACCGCAATTATGTCCGAGGCCGAGGGCGACAGCGCTGAAAAGCTAACCGAAGGTGATGGACCACATGCGTTGGCGTGGCGTGAATGGGTCGATCCGGCACAGATTGAGACCGAAGACGGCAGCTTTGAAGTCACGGGCGTGGCCGACCATCTGGCCGAACTGGAAAGTGCACAGGTGCCTCTGGGGGCTGGTTCCAGCATGTATATCGAGCCGACCCGCGCCCTAACCGCCGTCGACATCAACACCGGCAACGACATGTCACCCGCCGCGGGCCTCAAGGCCAATCTGGCCGCTGCGGCCGACCTGCCCCGCCATTGCCGGATCCGTGGCATAGGTGGCCAAATCACGCTGGATCTGGCACCGATGTCGAAAAAACACCGTCGCCAATTTGAAAACGCTCTGCGCACCGCATTCCGCACCGATACGGTGGAAACGGCATTGGTTGGTTGGACCCCGTTGGGACACTTTGAGTTACAACGTAAACGCGACCGCCTGCCCTATCATGAGGCTTTGTCATGAGCTGCCCGGGGTGCGGAAAACCAACCCAGAAAACGTTTCGCCCATTCTGCTCAAAACGCTGCGCAGACGTCGATCTGGGCCGCTGGATGAACGGCGATTACGCCCTGCCCTCACAGGATCCAGACGATGAAGAGCGGGTTGCAGAAGAGCTGGCTCAACAAATCACAAGACCACACTAATTTTTTCGCCGAACCCTCTGGACAGCCCCTCCTCGCTCGCCTAGAAGGCCAACACCCGAACGTGAAAACGTTCCCCGTGCCCGGGTAGCTCAGGGGTAGAGCAGTGGATTGAAAATCCTCGTGTCGGTGGTTCGATTCCGCCCCTGGGCACCACTTCTCCCCCTATTTTACAGACTCGAATGCACCTCTTTTGTGTTATTAAAAATGCACAAACATGCTATACACTTTGAAAGAGTGAATTTTGGCTCGGGATTTCAAGTCAATATCATTTGCAATCAGCGAACAGCTATTGGAAGGCTCATCATCAGTTTGACACCGCAAAAGGCTACACAGGATTTCTATTCGGGTCTTCCAGCTTTTGTTGATTTCCGGGAAGTCGCTGATTTGAAACATTACCAAGCGCTGCCTGATGACTGGACCCTGATCGTTTCGGATGTAGTAGAATCCACGAGAGCGATAAAAAGGGGTGAATACAAAAACGTTAACATGGTTGGCGCAGCGTTTCTGACAGCAGTAATCAATGTTAGCGAAGGGGTGTCATTGCCATTCGTCTTTGGTGGTGATGGGGGGGTGATCGCAGTCCCGCCAAGTTTGTTGAATAGCGCATGTGAAGAAGCAGGGAAACTGCAGGCGGCATCCTTGAACCTTTTCGGGTTGTCGTTACGAACCGCTGCAATTCCTGTGTCCGCACTGCGATCTTCTGGCGCAGACATACTTGTTGGAAAATACCATTTGTCGGAAGGAAACCACCTTGCGATGTTCGCGGGCAATGGTGTTGCTATGGCTGATGAATGGCTCAAAGCGGACGTCCATAGCAAAGGCTATGCACTCTTACCAAATGAAGATAATAAATATCCCGACTTGCAAGGCCTCTCATGCCGGTGGGAGCCTTTGAAAGCCAAGAACGGCACCATGCTCACGACAATATTGCTCCCATACAATATTGACGCGACTAAGGAAATACAGACCATTACCGATGCGATAGGTGATATACTAGGCGATCAAATCTCAAATTTCGCGCCAGCCCATGATTCAACATTGAAGTTTCGGTTTCCGCCATCAGGCCTGTCGCTCGAAATAGCCGCAGGTGCGCACAGCTCGAATCGTTTTAAGCGTACTATTTGGGCCTATCTGACCGCTTTAATACAATACTTTTGCGAACGATTTGGTGTTTCAGTTGGTGACTATAACGGTGCGACTTATCGTGAGGAGCTAAAATCCAACACCGACTATCGCAAATACGATGGCGCGTTACGAATGGTTCTCGATGTGAGCCCGCAGCAGGCCGCTAGGATCGAGGATTTTCTGGAATTGGAATACCAAGCGAAAAAAGTGATTTATGGGACATGGAAAGCTGACCAGGCCATGATGACTTGCCTCCTGTTCAGCCTATCAGAAAGTAAACACGTTCATTTCATAGATGGCGCTGACGGAGGATATGCAATGGCTGCTAGTGATTTAAAGCTGCGTATGAAAGGCACAACCAAGGTGTAGTTGGTCGAAATGATAATTGTGCATACTTGATAAAAAGGGAGCAATTACATTGACCATCATGTCTGTTCGTGCAGCAGTAATCTGATCGCGTTGCTTCCGATCCGCAACATTTCTTACGCCGTAGTCATACGCGATTGTGAACTGGGTATTCAGATCGGGATAAAGCAGCTCAACAGCCTTGCTTTTGGGTCGATATCACGAACCTGATTATACATCCAAATCATTGAAATAAATATAAAAAGTAACGGGACGTGCGATCAAAATAAAACAAGCGTAGTTTACACTTTATACCACTTCAAGGTTAGTTGATAAGGCAATGTTTTATGCTAAAGTACACCGGATTTCTTCGGCCAGTCGAGGACACTATCATGTTCAATCTCGCCACTGTGGTAGCTGCTGAATTTGGCGATCACCTTGCAGAAACTTATCTGGAATTTTTTCCAGATAAGAAGCCCGAGTACGCAGCTTTCTTAAATGACTATGCCAGAGAAGCACTGGAACACCTGAGCTGCTCCGACGCGCCTTACCACAACGCCGAACATACGATGATGGTTACCTTGGTTGGTCAGCAAATCATTCGCGGCATGCTTGAAACCCGCACCGTGAAACCTGAGGACTGGCTGCATTATATTTTAGCGCTCTTGCTTCATGACATCGGCTTTACCCGTGGCGTCTGCGATGGCGATACCGAAAGCGAAGTCGTTACCAACGAAACAGGAAACAGGATTTGCCCACCCCGCGGTGCTACAGATGCGTTTCTTGCCCCTTACCATGTTGACCGTGGCAAGATTTATGTTCGCCATCGCTTTGCTGACTCTAACCTGATCGACGCAGAACGCATCGCGCAATCCATTGAATTCACCCGATTTCCCGTGCCAAGCGACGCAACCTATGCCTGCACCGAAAGTGAACCTGCCTTGGTACGGGCGGCAGACCTAATCGGTCAGATCGCTGACCCATATTACTTCCGCAAGATTAGTGGTCTTTATCACGAGTTTGTCGAAACTGGTTATGCGCAGAAGCTTGGGTGTGATACGCCCATGGATTTGATGGAGCAGTTTCCAGACTTCTATCACGGGCAGGTGCAGCCGTTGATTGGCCCTGCGCTAAAGCATCTGACACAAACGATAGAGGGTAAAAAATGGGTGGAGCAACTAAACGACCACGCTTCCCTGAATGCTCGTCACAGTCGTCGCCTTGGGCCATTCCCCGGTCCCTCAAACAATGGCGACGCCACCTGAGCTGACTGAGGGATTTACAACTTCAGCTAGTTCAGCCCTGACATGTTATAGGGTGTTGTCAGGCGAATTCGAACTCGTCTCGATGCGTGTCGTGTATAGTAGCTCTATTTGCAAACGCGGCAGGCCGCTGAGATGAAGTGGGCTTGGCGCCCGAAGGAGTTGATGACTTTCCCCACCAGATCGCCTCACACTGCTTTGAAATAAAACCGCTATTCCTGCAGAAATGTTTGTAATCAGACAGGAAAGTCGTCAAATCAGTGGTGAAGGAATAGCGGGGCCTGACCCTAGATAGGTCTTGCAAGATTTGCGTTGCATCTGATTTAGTGACCCTAAGTAAAGTAAACTCTTTGGGGCTAGCGTTTGCAGGAAACCGACAATCAGGAATTCGAGGGTGAGCTTCGTATACACGAGGCACTGGACGTCGCGTCGACAACACCGGTTTTTGCTTTCTACACTCTTTTGGCCTTTTCAGTCATGATCTTTCAGATCGGCCCCTCAAACCTGACAATACCTGCTATCACAGCCGTGGCTCTGCAGTTGTTTATTAATCTGATGGGAATGAAGAGCTATTACGCCCTGCGTAAGAAATCCCGACCTAAATCCATTTCCAAGCGGCGGCTAAAAGTAATTCTGATTACTTCGCTGATCCTGGGGGCCAGTTGGGGCAGCTTCAATTTTTTCATGATACCGTATCTGGAGCCGCATTCGCAAATGTTGCTGTATCTTTTTGCATTCATCGGGGCATTTGGCGGGGCCACAACATTTTCATTAAGGGTGTCATGGGGTTTTTCCGGTCCAATCCTCTTCTTGACATGGGTGGCCATGCTGCTTTGGGGGTCGCTCGAATGGTACATTAACACAATAACCATTCTGGGCACTGTTTTTGCAATTACGCAGTTGACATTCCTTACGCGAAAAAGCGCCATCAATGGCATCAAGTTGACGCTGGCCAACACTAAGGCGCTGAACGATCAGCTTAAGGCCGAAAACCAAATGCGCGAGCTGGCGCGCATTCCCGAAGAGAACCCCAACCCAGTCTTGCGTGTTACAGAACAGGGCGAACTCGCTTATGCCAATAAGGCAAGCTCTCCATTGATCGAAGCACTGCAGCTGAAGGTTGGTGACCGAGTAGGAACGGATTGGAGTAAGCGCGTCATCACGGGTTTGAATGGGGATCAACGGCAAGATTTCGAGTACGAGGCCGATGGTCAGATCTATGCTCTTTTGCTTTGGCCGGTTCCAGAAGGCGGGTACGTGAACATTTACGGCCGGGATATTACCACTCTCAAAAAGACGCAAAGCTCCCTTATCCATGCAGAGAAAATGGCAAGTCTGGGTCAGCTGACGGCTGGCATCGCGCACGAGATCAAAAATCCGCTGAATTTCGTGAATAACTTCTCCAAGCTTTCCATGGAAATGATGGATGAACTTGTCGACGTTTTGAAAGAACCGCTCGGCTCTCTGAAAGAGGACGACCGGGAAGACGCCGAAGACTTGATTCAGACCGTGGTAGGTAACTTGCAAAAAATAGGCGTACACGGTCATCGCGCAGACAGCATCGTCAAAAACATGCTTTTGCACTCGCGCGAGGGGACGACAGAGAAGCAGCGTGTAGGTCTAAATACGCTCGTGCAGGAAGCCGCCAATCTTGCGTATCATGGTGCGCGTGCAACGGACAAAACCTTTAACGTGGACGTCCAGACGGATTTTGACGGTGAGGTCGGCGATGTGGAATGCTTGCCGCAAGAGTTGCAGCGCGTTGTGCTGAATATGTGTTCCAATGGCATGTACGAAGCCGCGAGAAACGCGGGCTCTTATGGCCGAGAACCTATTTTGAAAGTATCGACCCAACGTATGGGAAGGCGTTATGAGGTGAGGGTCACAGACAATGGTGGCGGTATCCCTGAAGATATGCGTGACAAAATTTTTAACCCGTTTTTCACCACCAAACCCACGGGTGAAGGCACCGGGCTGGGTCTTTCCATGAGTTTCGATATTATCAAACAGCATGATGGTGGGCTATCTTTTGAAACTGAGTTGGGCCAAGGGACTACATTCCTGTTCTACCTACCTGCGCCAAATGATGAATAATCTGCGAAAGGATTGCGTGATGCCAAAGATACTGCTGGTCGATGACGAACCCGACGCAGAAGCGCTCTTCCGGCAGAACTTCCGGCGCGAGATACGAAAGAACCAATACGAATTCATGTACGCACAATCCGGACATGAGGCCCTTGAAATACTGGTTTCGCCGATTCCGCCAGATGTTCTTCTGGTCTTGTCTGATATCAATATGCCCGGAATGTCCGGTCTTGAATTGCTAGACGAAGTTAAATCCAGGGCCCCTGATCTCCCTGTAATCATGGTCACTGCATACGGAGATAAGGGAACAGAAACCGAAGCGGTCAGGCGCGGCGCCAGAGGGTTGGTCTCCAAGCCCGTCAATTTTGAGGACCTTAAAAATTCGTTGGCCATTATGGTGGATGAAATCTCACAATGACAAACACAGCACGTATCCTCGTGGTCGATGATGAGCCGGATGTAGAGGCGCTGATTACTCAAAAATTCCGTCGCGAAATTCGCAAAGGCCAGATGGAATTTGTTTTTGCGCAGAATGGCCAAGAGGCGCTTGATCATCTGGCTATAGACACTGACGTGATGATGGTTTTGTCTGACATAAATATGCCCAAGATGGACGGCCTAACCCTACTGACACATCTGGGTGAAGATTATCAGGATCTTAAAACTGTTGTTGTTTCCGCTTATGGCGATATGGAAAACATTCGTATCGCCATGAACCGCGGCGCGTTCGACTTTCTAACGAAGCCCATTGAATTTGACGATCTTGAGGCCACGATAAGTAAGACGCTGTCGCATCTTGAAGCTTTTCAGAAACTACAGCGCGAGAAAACCGAAGCCGAACTGGCCCGCGCAACTCTTTCTCGGTATTTTTCCCCAAATGTTGTGAAAACGCTCTCCGAAGGGGGAGGCGAGATCGAAGCCGGCGGTAAACGCTGTGAGGCGACATTTCTGTTCACAGATCTGGCCGGTTTCACACCGCTGGTAGAATCCACAGATTCTGACACGATCGTCGCGCTGCTGAACGACTACATAGAAGGCGTCGCCAGCGTGATTTTCGCGCATGAAGGCACCGTCATGAAGATCATCGGCGATGCGTTTCACGCAACATTTGGCGCGCCGGTGCCGCAACCTGATCATGCAGCGCGATCCGTTAATGCGGCGCTGGAAATTGATGCGTTTTCCGAAAAGTTTCGAAAAACCTGGAAGGACAAAGGCGTAGATCTTGGACTAACGCGGATCGGCCTGAACACCGGCGAGGCTGTGATTGGAAATTTCGGTGGCAAGTCGTTCTTCGATTTCACGGCTTATGGGGATGCGGTAAATGTTGCTGCGCGTCTTGAGGCCGCCAACAAATCGCTTGGCACTCGAATTTGCATGAGCGAGACGACGCGCGCCCAAATACCTGATTTTCATGGACGACCTTCCGGAAATCTCCTGCTTCCGGGAAAGTCCCAACCTTTGGCGGCTTTTGAGCCGCTCACAAAAGAGCGTGATGCCCTTCCTGCTATGGCAAATTATCGGACGGCATATAGCAAACTGGCGGAAGGATCCGATACGGCGCGCCAGCTCTTTGCCGCGTTGATTGCGGACTTGCCTGACGACCCCTTAACGCTACTGCACTTGCGACGGGCACTTTCGGGAGCAATCAATGTCGACGTTGAGATGTCTTAACCCTGACCTCGAATATGCCTTGGTGGACACCCCGCCGATGCCCACGTCTCAAAAGGGGAATGACGCTCGAACCCGAGCGTTCCAAAGGCGGCCTGACAACGAAGATCTATGCCGCTGTGGATTCCTTGGGCATAGCCACCCGGTTTACGACTAAGCCAGGGCAATGGAGCGATATGAAGCCACGCGACATTACTCGGGTTAAGCCTCCTGCGTTTGCGCGGCATTCGCCACGAGCCGCCTGGTGACCAAGCGCATCACGGCCATGGCGAATTTAGGGTCTTCATATTGCAGTCGCGTAAAGCGTTTCTCGTTGAGTTCGTAAACAACCGTATCCTCTACGCAACGAACCGACGCCATTCGCTCAGCACTGCTGTTGAAGAAAGCCATCTCGCCAAAAATCTTTCCCGCAGGCACGGTCACATTCTGACCCTCGATTTCAACGAGGCCCTCGGCCAGATAATAAAGGCTGTCAACCGGATCGCCCTTTTCGAAAACAACATCGCCCGACTGGATAATACGCTTTTTTCCGTAAGCCATGGCGCCGGAAAAATCAGGTTCTGACTCGTCCGTCATATGCGTCACCAATCTGCGTAGCGCGATGAGTTCGTAGAGACGATAGGCGTTGATGGAGAGCAAGATGGCTTCAATCGCCAGAAGCGGCCAGATCTGAAACAAAGCGCTATAGATGATGAAGCAGACCGACGATAAAATCACGAGGACACGCAGCCAGATCATCGAATTCATAGAGAACGTCGCCAATTTGAACAAAACAGCGAGCCAGCCAACGGCCTCAATGATGTGGTGTGTGGTGATAAATTCCATTGGCTTATTCTCCTAATGCACCTCTCGAGCCAATAGCCAGATCAAGGACTTGGTCAAACGCTACGGCCATGTTGCCGCTTCCATGCTAAATGTACAGTTTTAGTCGACGTCAGAGTTTTGGTTCTTAGGCCAGGGTCATTTGTCTCCCACATGCTTCTGGAGGGTATGGGCAATGAGGCTGCCATGGCCAAAGAGCGCGCTATGGCTGCGGTGCCGCATGTTTTCTTGCGGTGGGTTCTTTATCAGCCGCCAACCCAACCATATCGCGACTGATGCAAAGAGGACGCTTCCGAGCGCCTGTCCAATTAAAACCCCCTGCGCGCCCATCAAGAACCCACCAGCGACAACAAACGGCCAAGTGCCCAGAGTGTTCTGCCCCCAATTCAACCACGTCGAATAAGACGGGCGGCCTAGCGTGTTGAATGACGCGCTCGCCACAAAGACCGAGCCACTGAAGAACGATGACAGCGCAACGGGGAAGCAGTAGAGGTAAATCAGTTCCCTCGTCAGGTTCTCAGCATTAAAGAGATCAGCAATCGGACCACGTAAGGCCAACAAGATCATGGTTACACAGAACACATAGATCGCAACGAACTTAATGGCATCGAGATAAGCGCGCCTGACCCGATCAACATGGCCAGCACCGAAATTCTGCCCGATAATTGGCCCGATGGCACCCGACAACGCCCAAATGACGGAGAAGGCGACGGGTGTCATCCTCCCGATCACAGCCATCCCAGCCACCGCCTCAGATCCGAATTTTGACATTTCGCGGGTCACGATCGCCGTACCAATGGGCGTGGCCACATTGGCCAGCACGGCCCGACTGGCAAAATGCGTCACTGTCTGGAGATCACGCCAGAGCAAGCGCAAGCCTGGGGAAACAAACGTATTGTGCTTGCGCAACGCCGGATAAAGGGCAAGGCCTAGCGTCACGAATCGCGCCGCCACCGTTGCCCAGGCCGCGCCTGGCAAGCCCATGTTCAGGGCGAAGATGAAGATCGGGTCAAGCACCGCATTGGTCAACGCCCCGAAAAGGGCTGGATACATCGCCAGCCGGTTCTCTCCGCGGCACCGCAGCGCTGCGACGGTAACCATGGACAGGCCCGAAACCCAGGTGAATGGCACGACAATCCAAAGATAGGTTGCCGCCAGTTCAGCCACCTGTCCCGTAGCACCGAGAAGGCCTACGAAAAACTCAATGTTGAACAATAATATCAGAGGTATGGCGACCCCGGTCACCATGACAAGCATGGCTGTACTTGTGGCATATTCTCGGGCCTCCAGCTCATCATCCTCGCCGATTGACCGCGACACCAAAACGCCGGCTGCGACCGACAGACCAATGTTGATTGCGCTGGTAAAGAACATGAGAGCACTGGCATAACCCGCCGCGGCGGCCATCTCCTCATACCCAAGCATCGAAATGAATATCAAGTCGATCAGATCTACCGCATAGATCGCCATCAGGCCTATGCTAGCCGTGAAAGATGACACCGAAACGTGACGCATAATGCTGCCAGTGGTATAAATCGCGTTTTTCCCGGTTGTCATCTCAAATGTCTCATAATTGGGCCGGCCATCACCGTGTAAGCACTCCGGGGCCGCATAAATTCCCCTTTGCATTCTACCAGTGTACAAACATTAGTTAGATGCTGGTAGTCTCGAGTTTCATAGGACCCCCAGCCAGACCGCCCGTAACCAAAGCTGTCTGCCGCATAGAGAATTTTACACTATACAATCTCTGCTAGGTCTTGCTAGATTAACTTGGCTTGATGCGTGCGCAGGCTTTTATAACCTTCAGAGATGAGCAAACGCTCTCCATTCAAATACTTCATGACCAGCCCCGGGATCATCCGTTTGGTGCCTTATGAAGGTATAAGTAACAATTTGCGATTTAGGATTTTGATGTTGCGATAGCTCACTTCAATCGCACCTATTGCTTCCAGATCTTTTAAGATAATCCCAACAGAATTCCGCGATAGCGATGTCATTTCGGCCAATTCGCTTTGGCTAAGTGGCAGCTCCTTAGGATCACCCTCGCTTCCTAATCCAAACATCTGACCATCACCGATTAGCCTAAGAAGGTTTAGCGAAACACGATTGTTGGAATTCTTCTCCAAACCGCAGGCGACAATGGTCATCATGTGCTTGATATGCCCTGCTGTTAACCGTGCCAAACCGGCCCAGACTTCTGGCATATGCTGGGTGAGAACTTGCAGTTTATGAAAGGGGAAATGCGCCACTTTACAATCTGTTCTGGCAGTTACCCTTATAACCCGATCAATGTCCAAAGTGTAGGCAGTATCTCCGCCCCAAGCCCCGGCACAAGAGACATGGAGTAATATCGGAGGTGTACTCAAAGGCGCGATCATGATGTTGCTCCACCCATCTACCATCGCAATGATCGATCCTTTTGGGTCGCCAATTTGATAGATTTCACCGCCCTTTCGCCATCTGGCCCACAGACTTAACTTGGATGTTGCAGCGATATCGCTGATGATAGCACCTCTGAGTGTCTCAGGGCGTGATAATCAACGAGATCCACAATGAAGTAAGGTACCACAAAGCCTGCGAAACCAACAACATTGATCCCACTGTCGCCTGCCGATAGCGCGCCATTGTGTGTTGAAATAATGCGTGGTGCAGAACCGATCATTGCCAAAGGTCACGAGCTGATCGAGGTTGGGGAAATATCTGGAAACGACCGAAATCCTGAACAAACTTGTCTATGCGGAAGCCGACAACTAGACCGGTAAGCACTTGCTGGCAGATGCGTTCGAGCAAATTGGCTATCAACAAGAAAGCCCAAGCGTGCGCAACAGCTTTCTGGAGGGCGCATCTGAGCTGCGTTATGGCGTGCCGGCTGGTTTCGTCGCCGACCTTGCAAGGCCGGATATCATCCGGACGATGTCTACTTCAATGTGGTTGGATTTTATAGCCATCCGTCGGGGCAGCAGCAAGGTTGTCGGCGTGAACTTTGTGGTAAACCTGAACCTCCCAGATATCGAATAGCGACACATTGTAGAGTTCAGCAATGCTACACCAGAAAATCTGGTTGAGGCAGGCACCGCCACGATGGAGGGCGATCTGGTTATTCTAGATCAGATGAGATCAACGCTGGTACAGTTCGATGTAGGTTTCGAAGCCCTACCCAGCATAGGTACTCCGAACTTGACGCCAGAAGCTAAACCTCTGTCCCAACCAGTAGCTCTGGCGGTTAAGCGGGATACCAATAATCAAGGCCGCTTATGAGAGTGGCCTTTTTTGTGTCTACGTGTGATTTTTGCAAAATATTCTGGTCATTTTCAATTGCATCGGCAAACGTAAAACATACGGTTAGCTATCGCTGACCCTAGATGAAATTAGCGTAACATCATTTAGAAAGCGGGTGCACATGTCCGGATCGGTCATTGTAAACATATTTTTTCCTGCCATTACATTTGCGATCATGCTCATTACCGGCACGGGCGCCGATGTCAGGGGCTTTTCTGCGATACGCAGCAAGCTCATGACCGTGTTGATTTGTTTTTCTGCTCAGTTGGTTTTGCTGCCATTGATCGCAGTCTCGATTGCCAGCGTTCTAGGTTTGTCACCTCTGGTCGCAGTAGGCCTTGTCATACTGTCAATTTCACCAGGTGGTACATTGTCAAACTTTTATACCTACTTCGGTCGTGAAAACGTAGAACTGTCGGTGGCGCTGACGGCCATCGGCGTGTTTGTCTATGCCGTCGCGTTTCCCTTTCTGATCGCAGTCGTCTCTTCGGTTTTCGAACCCATCTCTGGAAACCTCAACCTTCCTGTCATGAAAATGACGCAGCAGATTTTATTCTTTGTAGCGGTGCCTATGGCCATAGGAATGTGGATACGCAACCGGTTTGTAAACGCCGTAGAATTGGCGCGGCACCGTCTGGACATTTTGGCCAATCTGCTTGTTTTGGCTCTGGTCGGCGTTTCGACCTGGGTTGGTTGGCCGATTCTCAAGCTGTCATTGCCTGAAATCGCACTTGCCAGCGCACTCTTTACAACTGCGGCTTTAGGTGTCGGGGCGCTTGTTACTCGCGGGATCGACCCAAGGGATCGCCCAGCTGTCACAATCGAATGTGCTGTCAGAAACGTCCCCGTGGCGGTTATCGTGATGAGCAACGCCTTTGACGATCTCACTATCGTGGGTTTTTTCGTCGGCTACTTTCTATTCCACGCACCAATTTTGATGGGCTACAGCACAATGTGCCGCAAAACGGTATGCAAACACTCGAAATACCCGCCTCATTCTTAAGTAGCCAAATATAATGTGTTTTGTCTGCCGTCAGGTTTTTGGAATCAAAAGCGACTGAAACAAAAAGGGAATTCGGCACATCTGGTTGGTTTGATTAAGCGTGAAGTAGTTGGGAACTTTCAATGTAACAATTGTGATTTTAGATCAATTTGGAAAAGTAGACGATACCGTTAGGCGGCGATGTCAGACGAATTCCAACTCGCCTCATACCTGACATCAATCCCACGTTCAGCCGGCATATCTTCGCATTGCCGCAAGGATAGGCCATAGTGGATGCGCAATTTCACTTCAAAACAGATAATATCACGGCTGGATTTGAAATACTAAAACGGGCATTTACTGGTCATAATCGAAAACTATCCCTGCCCTATCGCAGGGGCAAGCGGTCAACTTAACAATGCCCTCTCAGGGGCTTTCGCATATAATTTCGCGCTGTTTGGTCACCATTGCTTGCCACTTACCCCAATGATCATAGTAGCCAGTGCCCAACTACCCCACATTTATCCCTTACCCAGAATGGCACCTTGCAGATCAAAATGTTTTGGGAACATTGCACTCAAAAAGCGAAAAACGATGCGCATTGCTTCTTGGCGATCAAAAGAGGTCGGGTGTAATAAATAGTCCGTCCACATCCCTTCGAGCATTGCCAGTGTCCCATGTGTTGCGTCGCGGGCCACCGACGCGGGATCAGAAGATTGCGTTTCACCCGCAATACGCAGGAAAGCATTGTGCACCATGTTGCGTAGTTTACCATCGCGGGTATCCGAGTATGCGGCAACCGCCGCTCGATTGCGGGCCTCGCCACGAAAGGCGTACCAGATGCTTACGTTTCGATGGTTGAGCACCTCTTCACCAAGGTCCCCCCTCACAATCATCGCGATGCGTTCCTGACCACTGGGCCCGGCCAACTGCAGCAGCTCTTCCAGACCATTATAGTATTGCTCGCTTGAGTGGCGCACAGCCTGATCGATCAGGTTATCCTTGCCACCAAAATGCAAGTGAACCATGCCGCGCGATAATTCCGCCCGTTGGATAATCTCACTGACTGATGTGGCGGACACCCCCAATTCAGCAACAGAATCCAGCGTGGCTTCAATCAGCGCAAGACGATTGTTCTCTCTGGTTTGTTGACGTTTTCCGCTTTGTTCCACGAGCTTGAAGCCTATTTTTATAGTCTTTTTCTATCTTTTATTGGTAGTTATGCGCATCTGTCTGTGCTTTCGCAAGATCACGCCTGAACTTTATCCTTGACTCAAGGGTGTTGAAAATACCATCTTTAAATGGACGATCGTCCATTTTGTGTTTTCATGATGCAGAATGACACCAAGCCAATGAGGTTTCATGAGCCGGTATCTGAAAACTGAGGCCGCCAAGGGCATCGCGCTAAGCGCGCCTGCATCGCTGTATGTTGGGCTGCTGGTGGTGATCCCTCTGGGCATTCTGGTGGTCTATTCGTTCTGGACGCAAACCTATGTAGAAATTGACCGCACCTTCACGCTTGCCAACTACAAAGAGGCGATAAACGACCCGCTTGTTCGGTTTTTATTGCTACGCTCCATTATGATCGCAGGCGGCGTGACCATGATCACGGTCGCGCTGGCTTATCCGATCGCGTATTTCATTGCCTTTCGCACACAGAAAAAAACCACATGGCTGTTGCTGATCACCATTCCATTCTGGAGCAGCTACCTGCTTCGGGTTTTCAGTTGGAAGCTGATCCTTGGATTTAACGGAGTGATGAACTCAGCCCTATTGTCTGTTGGTGTCATTTCTGAACCCCTGACATTTTTGCTCTATAATGAGTTCGCGGTCATGCTGACGCTGGCACATGCTTGGGCCCCTTTCGCCATCCTGCCAATCTACGTCAGCCTGCAAAAAATTGATCGCAGTTTTCTGGAAGCGGCAACTGATCTTGGCTGCAACAAGTTGGAGCGGTTTTTGCGCGTCACCCTTCCGCTAACGCTGCCCGGCATCATCGCCGCGAGCCTGATCATCTTTATTCCGACTGTCGGCGATTATGTAACCCCTGCCCTTGTGGGTGGATCGCAAGGTAAGATGATCGCCAATCTCATTCAGGTGCAATTTGGCGCGGCGAACAATTGGCCCTTGGGGGCCACGCTTTCACTGATGGCCATGATGTCCGTCGGACTGGTTGCCATTGGTTACGTTCTTCTGGTCAGAATGTTGGGGAGACGTATCCGATGATTGGGCTTCCGCGTATTTCCGGGCTTTATCTATACGCCCTGCTCTATCTGGTGTTTCTATACCTGCCGGTGCTGCTGCTGCCGCTGTTCTCATTCAATGATGGCACTATTGTCGCCTTCCCGCTCAAGGGCTTTACGCTCAAATGGTATGGACAGTTGGGCGCGCAGGAAACCTTGCTGCAGGCTATGGTCAATTCACTCATCGTTGGCAGTGTCACGGCGGTGATGTCGACATCTCTTGGACTGTTCGCTGCACGGGCCTATGTACGATACCGTTTTAAAGCACGCGAGCTGTCTGAGGGTCTGGTTATGCTGCCGCTGGTCATTCCCGGCATTATTGTCGCCAGCTCGATGCTTGTCATGTTCATCAGCATGGGGCTGAAGCCCAGCCTGACCACCGTCATATTGGGCCATGTCTTTTTGGCCTTACCTTTCGCCGTTTCAATCATGAAGTCAGCCTTTGATGACTTTGATCAATCGCTTGAAGAAGCCGCATTTGATCTGGGTGAAACAGTCGTTGGTGTCTTTCGCCGTGTCACCTTACCGATCGTGTCGCCGGGCATTATTGCCAGCCTTTTGGTGACATTCACTGTCTCTTTCGATGAATTTGTGCTGGCCTTCTTCTTGTCGGGCAATCAACCCACCCTACCCGTCTATATCTGGAGCCAGATCCGCTTTCCTGCAAAGCTGCCCAACACATTGGCGCTAGGTTCACTGCTTTTGTTGTCCTCAGTGATCTTGCTGCTGGTCGCAGAGTATTTCCGCCGTCGTTCCACCAAATCAACGCAATGAAACAAAGGACCTCAACCCTATGAGTGACCAGAACATCATCGAGATCCAGGGAGTGGAAAAGCGGTTCGGTTCCTTTGTTGCCGTGCGCAATATGAACCTGAACCTGCGTGAGGGTGAGTTCTTTTCACTGCTCGGGCCATCAGGATGTGGTAAAACCACCGCGTTGCGAATGATCGCTGGTTTTCAAGACCATGAAGAGGGTGAAATTCGCATCGATGGCCAGTTGATGGAGGATATTCCCGCCAACAAACGCCCCACCAATATGGTCTTTCAAAGCTATGCGATTTTCCCGCATCTGAATGTCGGCGATAACGTGGCCTTTGGCCTGCGCAAAGGCGGGTTGACCAAGCAGGATATCAAAGAACGTGTGGCAGAAGCCTTGGAAATGGTGGAGCTGGGCGGGCTGGAAAACCGCAAGGCAAATGAGTTATCCGGCGGACAACGCCAGCGGGTCGCGCTGGCACGGGCGCTTGTCATGCGGCCCAAGGTATTGCTGCTGGATGAACCCCTATCTGCCCTGGACAAAAACCTGCGCGAAGCCATGCAGCTGGAAATGCGGCGGCTTCAGCAAAAGCTTGGTATCACGTTTGTGATGGTCACCCATGACCAATATGAAGCGATGACCATGTCCGACCGAATTGGCGTGATGTTCGCAGGCGAGCTCAAGCAGGTTGATAAGCCAGAAGTGCTCTATGCCCGGCCCTGCAATCGCGAAGTGGCGTCGTTTATTGGCGGCATGAATTTTTTGCACGCCAATGTTCTGTCTGAAAAAAACGAAACGCTGAATATCGACCTGCAGGGGTTTGGGGCGCTGGACATCAGCGTGAACCCAAATGTTGCCACCCATGACCGCGCCCTGCTGGTAGGGGTCAGGCCGGAACAGCTGGAAATTGCTGCGGCGCAACCAGATGGGTACGATGCCTATGCCCAAGGCAGCATCAGTGACGTCGCCTTTTACGGTGAAAGTGTTCACTACTATGTGCGGATTGATGGCGTCCCTGACCCAATTTCCGTTGCTGTTCCAAACTATTTTCACACAGTCGACCACAAGCGCGGAGACGCGGTCTGGCTGGGTGTTCAAAGCGCCTCGGTCATCGATCTTGGCAAACGCGATACATGAAACATCTGGGAGGAAAAATCATGACAAAAACATCATTATCACTCGTCAGCGCTGCTGTGGCAGGGCTAACCAGTTCAATTGCCTACGCCGGGGCCGAAGATTTGGTGATCTTCGATTGGTCTGGTTATGAGGATCAGGGCTTTTATGGCTCTTACGTGGAAAAGCACGGCGGCGCGCCAAGCTATACCTATTTTGGCAGCGTCGAAGAAGCCTTTACCAAGCTGCAATCAGGCTTTGAGGCCGACCTTGCCCACCCTTGTACCGATGCTTTGCGTAAATGGGTTGCTGCCGATCTGATAATGCCCATCGACACGAGCCGTCTGGACAACTGGGACAAGCTTTTGCCGCAGATCAAGGATGTCGACGGCGTGATCATTGATGGTGAAACTTACATGGTACCGTTTGAGTGGGGAAACACCGGGCTGATCTATCGCACGGATATGATTTCTGGCGACGACGTATCTATTCAACTGATGGCAGATCCCGCCTATCAGGGAAAGATTGCAGTGCCGGATGCAGCATCCAGCGCCTATGCTCTGGCAGCATTGGCAACCGGGGCCTCCAGCTACACCAACATGAACGATGAAGAGTTCCAAAAGGCCTCTGATTTCTTGCGCTCAATACATCAAAATGTCCGGTTTTACTGGTCTGATGCGGGTCAACTGGATCAAGCGATTGCCAGCGGTGAGGTCACCATGGGTTGGGGCTGGAACCAATCCGAGCTGAACCTCATCTGGAACGAAACGCCTGCCGTGATGATGCGCGACACTGACAAGGGCATCGCAACCTGGGTCTGCGGCTATGTCCATCTGAAGAGTGCAAAACAATCCGATGATCAAATCTACGACATGCTCAACGCCCTGAGCGACGAAGCAAGCGGCAAGTACATCATCGAAAATTGGGGCTACGCGCACTCGAATGCGGAGGCCTTCAAATCAGCCGATCAAAGCCTGATTGAAACCTACGGGTTTGCCGATGTTGACAGCTTCTTTGAAAAAAGCCTGTTCTTTGACGCTGTTGAGCCCAAACTTGAAGGTCGCATGTTGAAAGAATTCGAGCGGATCAAAGCCGGATTTTGATCTCAATATAACATCGGGAACCCTTTTGGGTTCCCAGCTCTCCACAAGAAAGAATGCGCGCGAATGTCTGACGCAAATCCATATGGCCTGCTGTTTGAACCGGTTAAAATTGGGCCGGTAACGGCCAAGAACCGTTTCTATCAGGTCCCGCATTGCACCGGTCTGGGGCATGTCCGCCCCCGTGCTGATGCCGGCGTGCGCGGCATGAAAGCAGCCGGCGGCTGGGCAGTGGTCTCAAATCAAGAAACGGAAATCCACCCAACATCGGACCTGGCGCCTTTTGCCGAAGGACGGCTTTGGGATGCGCGCGATGTGCCCGCCCTGCGTCTGATGACTGAGGCGGTGCACGCCCATGACGCGCTTGCCGCCGTTCAGCTGGTCCACAACGGCAATCACGCGCAAAACCACCTGAGCCGTGCGCCTATTCTTGCGCCATCCGAAATGTCCATCGACATGGCGCATCCCAAACAGGCTCGCGCCATGGACAAAGCCGATATTCGCAATTTGCGACAATGGCACCGTGACGCTGCAAAACGCGCCAAAGAGGCCGGGTTTGACATCATCTACGTCTACGCCGGTCACAACATGACAATCGCGCAACACTTCATGCTGCCACACATGAACCAACGCAGCGACGAATACGGCGGATCACTGGAAAATCGTGTTCGCCTGACCCGTGAGCTGCTTGAAGATACGCTCGAAATCGCAGGCGGGGATTGCGCCGTTGCCCTCCGCTTTGCCATCGATGAAATGCAGGGCCCCGACGGTATGCAGGCCTCCGAGGAAGGCCGCGCTGTTGTTGAGTTGCTCGCTGACCTTCCTGACCTATGGGATGTGAACATCGCCGATTGGTCAAACGATTCCGCCACTACCCGGTTTCAGCCGCAAGATGGGTATCAAAACGACTATTTAGCTTATGTAAAAAAGGTTACGAACAAGCCTGTGGTTGGCGTTGGCCGCCTGACCTCGCCTGACATGATGCTATCAATGGTCAAAAAAGGTATTGTCGATCTGATCGGTGCGGCGCGCCCCTCGATCGCGGATCCCTTTATACCAAACAAGATAAAAGAAGGTCGGATTGACGAAATTCGCGAATGCATCGGTTGCAACATTTGTGTCGCCTCTGACAATATCGGAATCCCGATCCGCTGCACCCAGAACCCAACTATGGGCGAAGAATGGCGTCGCGGCTGGCATCCAGAGGTGATCGCTCCAAAAGTATCAGACACTGATACATTGGTCATTGGTAGCGGCCCTGCGGGCCTCGAATGTGCCATGCAACTGGCCCGTCGCGGTTATGGCGTCACTCTGGCCGAAGCCCGGTCAGAGTACGGCGGGCGTGTCCTGCGTGAAAGCCAGCTCCCGGGCCTGAATGCCTGGGCACGGGTGATGGATTATCGCCTGAATGATCTCAAACAACGTGCCAACGTGCAGATGTTCACTGACAGTAAACTGGACGCCGAACAAGTCGCCGAACTGGGGATCAAACACGTCTTTGTCGCCACAGGCGCAACATGGCGCACCGACGGGATCGGGCGCAGCACGCAGCGGCACCGACCGCATGTTGCCACAGACGCGCATATCCTGACGCCAGATGACATCATGATTGGTAAAACACCTCCCGATGGTCCGGTCATGGTCTATGATGATGACCAGATTTATCTTGCCGGTGTCATCGCCGAAAAGCTGGCCGCCCAAGGTCGAAGGGTTATCTTTGTGACCCCTGACACCATGGTTTCGGGCTTCACTGCCAACACGTTAGAGCAACACCGCATCCAAGCCCGGCTGATTGAGATCGGCGTTGAGATCCATTGCAACCAGTCTTTGGCGAAGCTTAATCCAGAGGGGGCGCAACTGAGCTGTGCCTATACCGGACGAACAACTGACATCCAGTGTGCCTCGGCCGTTCTGGTCACAGAACGCCACCGGGAAACAGGCCTTTTCACGTCACTACAAAATCTGGGCCTGACGACTTTGGAGCTGATCGGCGACGCCGCAGCACCCGGGTTGATCGTCGACGCTGTTTTTGCAGGCCATCAAGCCGCACGTGATTTCGAACGATCCCCTGAAGAGGTGGATCAACAATACTTCCAACGCGAACTGATCTCTTTAGAAACGGATGAGGTGCTCTGATGGCGCAAGATGATTTGCAACTGATGCGTGACTTAGTTGAAGCCCGGCAAGACGGGTTCGCCCTGCCACGCCATTTTTATACATCTGAAGATGTCTATGAGAATGACATCAAGGCCTACTGGAACCACAGTTGGATCTGGGTTGGTCATGTCAGTCAGGTGCCCCATCCCGGTGATTATTTCCTGTTCGATTATGCAAAGGAAAGCATCATCGTGGTCCGCGACCGTGAAGGCGAAGTGCACGCACATATGAATGTGTGTCGCCATCGGGGTTCGCGTGTGTGCACTGAAAAGCAGGGCAATGCCCGTGTGTTTTCCTGCCCTTACCACGCCTGGACTTTTGATCTAAGCGGCAAGCTGCGTGGTGGCCGGGCTATGGGGCCTGACTTTGATCCCTCGAAATATGGGTTGTTCCCGGCACAGATCCGCATTTTTGAGGGCCTCATTTTTGTCTGCGCCTCGGACCAAGCACCGCCAATTGATGCGGGATTGGCAGAGCTGCAATCTCATGCTGCGCCATTCGATTTTGCCAATATGAAAATTGCGCACGAGGCGTCGTACCCCGTGCCTGCCAACTGGAAGCTCGCGCTTGAAAACTACATGGAGTGTTACCATTGCGCGCCGTCGCATAAGGAATATTCGCGCAGCCATAGCCTGAAAGACCCGACTGAGATGGAGGGTTTGGTAGAGCCCTTGCGCGAACGCTCAAACGCCATTGGGCTAAAGATCGACGAAATTGATCAAACCGGTGAAAATTCTGCAGGCCCAGCCGCAGATGTCTACTGGCGGCGCTATCCACTGTTCGAAGGCTATCAAACCGGCAGCAAAGGTGGCGAGCCTCTTGCTCCCATTCTGGGGCATCTCACCGGATTTGATGGTGGGGCCACTGACATGCAAATCGGACCACTAAACAACTTCTTAATCTACGCAGATCATGTTGTCGGCTACCGCTTTGTACCTACGGCATTGCAGGAAACGGATATTCAGATCGTTTGGTATGTCCGCGGCGATGCCGATGACGGCAAAGACTATAACAAGGAGGATCTGACATGGCTCTGGCATGTCACCTCTCAGGACGACGAGCGGATCATTCGTCATAACCAAGAGGGCGTCAATTCGCACCGGTTTGAACCGGGTCCGTTATCAGAAATGGAATGGGGAATTTTGACGTTCTACCACAGCTATCTCAGCATGATCTGAAGTTTCACCATTTAAAACGTAGCGCCTGACGATCCTGCCGTCAGGCGCTTTGGCTTAACTCGCCTGCCAAAGACCTTCGCGGCGCAAATCCTCTGTCGCAAGCGAAATCCCTTGTTCCAGCAGGTCAAACATCTCATCAATCTGGCCTTTGGTAATGATGAGAGGTGGCGAAAACACACACATATTCACAATCGGACGCACCAACAGCCCCAGCTCCTGACAACGTGCATCGATACGGGCACCGACCGCATGGTCAAGCGCCAGTGGATTCGGTGAGTTTTCGTCTGCCACACATTCCACACATCCGACCAGACCCATTCCCCGCGTATCGCCAACGATTGGCATATCACGCAACGCATGTAGACGTGCCTGAAAATGGGGTGTGACCTCGCGCACGTGATCCAGAATGTTTTCATCCTCGAATATCTGAATATTTTTCAACCCGGCCGCAGCGCTCACCGGGTGACCAGAATAGGTATAGCCATTGCTAAACGTCGCATCCTGACCCGCATCAACAATGTCTTGTACCAAATGGTCTGCGATAATGGCTGCGCCCATGGGAACATACCCCGATGTCATGCCTTTGGCGCAAGTGATGATATCGGGCACGATGCCGAACACCTCTTCGCTGGCAAACCAATGTCCCAAACGGCCAAAACCAGTAACCACTTCATCCGAGATATAAAGCACATCATGCTTGTGACACACCTCAAGGCAGCGCTGATGATAGCCCGCAGGCGGCACGATAACTCCGCCAGAGGACAAGATCGGTTCAGCTATAAACGCTGCAACATTGTCTGCGCCAAGATCAACAATCGCGGCCTCAAGATCAGCAACCTTTTCGTCTAAAAATTGCTCTATGCTCAGGTTGAGATCACGCCGGTACGGGTTCACATCTGGCAGGAAGTGCACCAAGTCATGGGCCACATCCATCCAGCCTTTGTCGCGTTCCTTGCCGCTCATCGTTGCAGCAAGATAGGTACTACCGTGATAGGCTTTTTGCCTGGAAATCACCTTCTTCTTGTTCGGCTGTCCCAGCACATTGTTGCGGTAATGAATAAACCGCAGTGCGCTATCTACGGCTGTGGATCCACCCGTCGTAAAGAAAACGGTATTCAAATCCCCCGGTGTGCGCTGCGCAATCTCATGCGCCAGTTGTGCCGCGGCAGAGTTGGAATTATTGAAGGCAGAATAATATCCCAGCTGCATAGCCTGATCCGCCATTGCCTGCGCCAGATCCTGTCGGCCATAGCCGACCTGAACGCACCACATGCCGCCCGGCCCATCCAGCAACCGTTTGCCATCTTCTGCGTAAACATAGATCCCCTTTGCATTCTCAACAAACGTTCTAGATCGGTCACGCACCCCGGCTGAGTTTTCCCAAGGGTGCAATACATTATCTCCATCCCACTCTCGCAGCGTGTCAAATTCGGTCCCGTTCGTCAGCATGGTCACCCCCTTCAAAATGTCATTTTGCAGAAGGATAAAATAAAAATGGACGATCGTCCATTTTTATTTATGAAGAGTCGAAAGCATCAGCCCCGCGAAAGAAATACATAACGCAGCTTCCTTCCACTGCTCTTTCCGATTCAGCGGACTAAAACCTTGTTATTTTGCGTGGTTATGCTTTGTGTACTTACAGGGGGATACCCTCACGCTGACAGGAGCCAACGACAATGAACCGTGCAGAATATTTGCAAGACTTCCTGGACGCACTCAAAGCTGCCTTTCAGACCCATGTAACGGCACCCACTTCTAAGCGGTCTCTTGCTACCATATTTGAAGCCCTTGAAACCTCAGGCTCCTCATCCGAGCGAAATGAACACCGCCTGCCCGTCTGCAAACATCTCGATCAGGCGCTCGCACCGTTACAGCATCAAGACGCAGGTCTTCAGCGCGTCGGCGATACGTTTCGCCAGCTTGAACCCAAGC